>CAYJLZ010000047.1:2922-14210 GCA_964371265.1 uncultured Bacteroides sp.
ACACCCATTTAATATACTTTTAACTTGCAAAAAAATACTGGCACCCATTAAGCTAAGTGCCGCACAAATATAAAATATAGTGTATATGTTTTCGCTTTGCGATAAACTACCACAGGCAAATGTAACCTCTAATAATATAGCAAAAATTAAATTAACAAGCTGAGGTAAATTAAATTGTTTTACTAATGTTAAAAAAAACGAAAAAATAAGCACGTATCCACACAGTGTAAGTGTTAAGTATACAGCATCGCTAACACATGCAACAAAACTGGTTTGCAGCTCAAAAAGGTTATTATTACTTTCAGTTTTATCACTGTCTAAATGTTTTAGTTTATCGACACTTTTTTTTTGCCTGTAAAACAAAGCCGCAACACCGCCTGTTACTAAACTAGACAAACACAAAGTTATATATAAAAGCCAACCCGTATATACATTATTAAGCATAGTTGCGCCAACACCGCCCACTACAAACGCAGGGCCGGCATTTACAATACAGCATAACAAAACATTTGCTTGTTTTTTACTTATCTCTTTATTTTGATATACAGTTTTAAGGCAATCTGCGCCTGTGCCAAAACCGCCGGTTAGGCCCAGTAAAAGCGCCGTTTGTGTGTTTTTGCTTTTTATTCCAAGTATAAAGCGAACATATGGGTAAAGCACTATGCCAAAAATATAAGCATATTTACTTTTTATTATTAATTTTGAAAAAACAAAAAACGGAAATAGTGCCGGTATTATTGATTTATAACAAAGCGACATTCCATGCATAATGCTCTGTGCGGATAGCTGTGGGTTTGTTAAAAAAAATGTAACTCCTATTATTCCTAAAACAAGTTTAAAAGCATCTGCAATATTGTGCTTTACTTTAAACATATTCATATTATCGCCCCCCTGTTATATATATATGAAATAGCGCACAAAAAATGAATTTATTGATATATAGCAAAATAAATTATGATTAAAAATTAGTTGGGCTTATTTTGGCTATTAAGCGGAGGTTAATATTATGAAAAGGCACAAACAAAGAAAAGAAAAAATATCGGCTAAAGAATTATTTGCACTTGGAGCTAATAAAGCACTAAATATTATTCGCCCCAAGCCTATTTTGCACGTAAGCTGCAAGGGCAGTGTTGAAATTGAACATTGTAAAAGTATAATAGAGTACACTAAATCGAGCATTAGGCTTGATATGGATAATATTTGTGCCGAAATTACGGGTGATGACCTTGTTTTAGATACGCTGTTAAAAGAAAAAATGGTAATACATGGCCGAATATTTGGCATTAACTTAATTTACGGCAAGGGCGGTGGTAATAATGCTTAGCCCCATAAAATTTTTACTTGGCAGTGTTTGTTTTGAAATTATAGGTGGCAATGCCGAAAAATTTTTAACCGACTGTTCGTTAAAAGGCTACCCAATACAAAAAGTCAGGCCAACAGATTTTGGGTTTACAGCGCAAATTCCCCTTAGGTATTACTTAAAACTGCACAAGCTTTGCGTGCGGCGAAGATGCAGGTTAAAAGTGTATAAAAAACAAGGTGCGTTTTTTTTGGTTTGGCCGCTGCGTCACAGGTGGGGAATACTTGCCGGGTTTTGTGCAATGCTAATAGCACTACTGTCGTTTCCTCGTACTGTTTGGACTGTTCAATTTCATAATTTTACAAAAACCGAAGAAAATTTACTAAGGCAACAGTTGTATTCTTTTAACATATCCGAGGGCAGCATGCCCACAACTGAAGATTTAATAGATATTCAGCAGCGTTTGTTTGTAAGCAACGAACAATACGGCTGGATAAAGCTTAATTTTGTTGACGGAAAACTGATTGTTGAAAAAATAAGCGCAGTGCCTGCGCCCGAAATGGAACAAACCCAGCCGGCCGCAATTGTGGCACTATGCGACGGTGTTATAGACCGTATTGAAGTTGAGGGCGGATTTATTCAAAAGGTATCGGGCCAAAAAGTTAGCGAGGGCGAAGTAATTATTAGCGCGTTACGTGTTGGCAGGCGAGACAAATTGCACACCGACAGAGCAATAGGAAGCGTTTATGCTTTTGTAAATCCTATTTATGAAATTACTATTCCCCTTGTATACGAAACGCACGTGCCATCGATGCAAACTAAAAATCATTACGGTATTTTTATGTTTGGTCATACGTTTAACATGCCTTTTTTTTCAAAACCCGATGACAGTGCACAAATAGATACAATTTATACTCCGCTTACGTTTTTGGGTATGCCATTGCCGGCAACCGTTATTAAAACCCAGTACCGCAACACCGAAACCATAACTGTAAATTTATCGCAGCAACAGGCAACCGACATTGCTCGCAGCAGAATATACAGCACAATTGCAAGTGATTTACCCGAGTGCAAGGTTTTATCCTTTACACAAAGCGTTAGCGCAAACCAAACACAAGTTACCCTTAAAATAGCTTTTAATGCAAATGCAAATATTGCAAAAGTTGTAGAGGGTTGGAATGCATAAAATTGCACTTTTAAATAATGCAGTATTACAAATATCAATATATATTTTTTGTATGTTTTACACAAAATTTGTTAATAATTATAGCTATAATATTAGAAGTGTTTAAAATTAAAATATTATATGGTATAATATATTAGAAATAATTTATATTTTTGAAACGGAGCATTAAATGTTTGAAAAATGCTTAATTGTAGATAATTTGGATACACTTCTTTGTGTATTTGGGCAAAACGATGAAAACATGCGCTTGCTTGAAAAAGAGTTTAACATAACTATTATTTGCCGAGGTACAGAAATAAAACTTACAGGTAGCGAGTGCGACGTTATTTCGGCGTATAACAGTGTAAATGCCATGCTTACACTTTACAGCGGCGGTACACAGCTAAACGAACAAGCGGTTAGGTACTGTATGTCTCTTGCACAAAGCGGCGACGAGGGCAAAATTAACGAGCTTGTTGGCGATACCGTTATTTTAACGGCTAAGGCAAAGCCGGTGCGCCCAAAAACTTTGGGGCAAAAAAAATACATAGCTGCTATTCGGGCAAATGCTGTTACTTTTGGAGTAGGCCCTGCAGGCACAGGTAAAACATATCTTGCCGTTGCCATGGCGGTAAAAGCGTTTAAAGCACACGAAGTAGAGCGTATAATACTTACGCGCCCCGCCGTGGAGGCCGGTGAAAAACTTGGCTTTTTACCCGGAGATATGCAAAATAAAGTAGACCCTTACTTAAGGCCGCTTTATGATGCACTTTTTGAAATGCTCGGTGTTGAGACTTTTCAAAAACTGTTTGAGAAGCAGATAATTGAAGTTGCGCCACTAGCTTATATGAGAGGCAGAACGCTTGACAACGCATTTATAATATTAGATGAGGCGCAAAATACAAGCCCTGAACAGATGAAAATGTTTTTAACCAGAATGGGTGCTGACAGCAGGGTTATAGTAACCGGAGATGTTACACAAATTGATTTAACCGACAAAAACAAAAGCGGACTTATAGATGCCCTAAAGGTACTTAACAACATAGAGGGAATTGCACAAATAAGGCTAAGCGAAAAAGATGTTGTGCGCCATAGATTGGTGCAAGATATAATAAAAGCTTACGAAAAGTCATCAAAACCGAGTACGAAACCAAAGTATAAATGACGCAACCAAAGAAAAGGAGAGAAGCAATGGCACACAAAGTGTATATAACAGACAACCAAAAAGTTATTAAAATACCTTCGGGCTTAAGAATTTTAATACGCCGTGCATGCAACGCAGTGCTTGAGGCCGAAGAATTTAAAGGCAGTGTTGAAGTGAGTGTTATGTTTGTTGATGATGCACAAATTGAACAATTAAACAATACACATCGTGGCAAAAATATGCCCACAGATGTTTTAAGTTTTCCTTTGAGTGACGACGGAAAATATGACGTTAATAGGCAAACAGGTGCGCAAATGCTGGGCGATATTGTAATTTCTATGGAAAGGGCTTGCGATCAGGCAAATATGTACGGCCATACTTTACAACGCGAGGTTGCTTTTTTAACAGTGCATTCTATGTATCACCTTCTTGGATACGACCACGAGGCCGGCGGCATTTCTGCAGTTAAAATGAGAGAAAAAGAAGAGGCTACTCTTATTAAGCTAGGGCTGCAACGCACGATGTCGTACACAAGCGAAAATGAATAACATGCGCAAATTTTTTAATGGCTTTAAATATGCGGCAAATGGCATATACCTTGCCATTATGCAAGAGAGAAACTTGCGTTTTCATATATGCGCTGCAATTTATGTATATGCTTTTTCGTTTTTTTACAGCTTTACAAAAATGCAATATGCACTAATTACCGTTATTGTTTGCGGTGTTATTGCACTTGAAATTGTAAATTCGGCCATTGAACGGCTATGCGATAACCCGCCGCCCGAAAAACATGATATAGCAGGTGTAGTAAAAGATATGGCAGCCGGTGCTGTGCTTATTTTTAGCATAGGCGCCGCTGTTTGCGGTGCTTTGCTTTTTTGGAACACTGTTATTTTTATTAATATTTTTATGTTTTTCGCAAATAATCTTTTAATTTTATCGGCATTTATATTATCTGTCGCACTAAGTGTGTGGTTTATATTTCATAAATAAAATTTTCAGCTAAATCGGAGGTTAATTTAATATTGTCACAACTAAAAACAAAAAGTGTTTTTGTTGCAGTAGTCGGTAGGCCAAACGTAGGTAAATCGTCTTTGGTTAACAAACTTGTAGGAGAAAAAGTTGCCATTGTTACGTCTAAGCCGCAAACAACAAGAACTAAAATTACAGGCATTTTAACAAGCGATGAAACTCAGTATGTTTTTTTGGACACGCCGGGTATTCACAGCCCCAAAACAAAGCTTGGAAGCCGCATGGTTAAAACGTCTGTGGGCAGTATTGCCGATGTTGATGTTGCCATTATGCTTTTTGAGCCATACGGCAAATTGTCGGACTCTGAGCAATTACTTATTGAAAATATAATTGCTAAAAAAGTGCCTGCAATAGCTGTAATTAATAAAAACGACCTTTTTAAAAAAAGCGAGCATTTAGCACAAAGGCTAAGCATGTTACAAGAATTTGACGCCTTTGATAAAATTTGTACCGCCAGTGCGTTAAACGACGAAAACTGTAAAGACATTTTAGCTATGCTGGACAGTTATTCTACTGAGAGCGTGCATTATTTTGATAAGGATACATACACCGATTTGCCTGAAAAAGTACTTGTTGCCGAGATTTTGCGTGAAAAAATACTGCTTAATTTAAGAGACGAAATACCCCATGGCACCGCTGTAACCGTCGAGCGCTTTAAAGAGAGGCCGGACGGTAATATTATTGATATAGATGTAAACATTTACTGCGAGAAAAAAAGCCATAAGGGCATGATAATTGGAAAAGGCGGCCAAATGCTTAAAAAAATTGCAAGTAGCGCTAGGGTTGACTGCGAAGAATTTTTAGCCACAAAAGTTAATTTACAGTGCTGGGTAAAAATTAAAGATGACTGGCGTGATAATGAGTTTTTGCTTAATAATTTAGGATTTAAATTGTAGTTGCATTTAAAAAACTGTGTTTGGTAATATTTTCTTTATTATTAAAAACGCACAATATAACAATATTTTTATTTAAACTAAGTAAAATAAACTTATATTATTGCTTTAAGCGAGGTTTAAGTTTATGGAAAATAAAAATTTTTGGAAAATATTTGAAAATACCGGTGATGTTAACGATTATATTAATTATAAAAGCGAAAACACTTCAAACTGCGCAAATGAAAGCCCAAAGGACGATTTAAATGAACCACAATCAGATAATAACAACAACGGGCCTTGTACTGAGAGTGACAAAGACGGGCGAAAGTGACAGGGTTATACACATATTAACGCACAAGCACGGCATGATTTCGGCTATTGCAAAGGGCAGTATGCGCCTAAAAAGCAAGCTTTTTAGCTGTACAGGCCTGTTTTGTTACAGCGAGTTTACCCTGTATGCCGGCAAAGATTTGTATGTTGTTAACGAGGGCGAAGTTAAACAGGTTTTTTTTAATATTAACGAGGACATAGCTAGCCTTGCGCTTGCTATGTATATTGCAGAGCTTGCCGAAATTCTTTTGCATACCGACGATGAGAGCGATGTGCAATTGCGGTTAATTTTAAATACATTTTACTTTTTAAGCAACAAAAAACGCAGTGTTTTGTTGCTTAAAATTATTTTCGAGCTTAGAACTATGTGCAATGTTGGCTATTTACCCGACCTTGTTGCATGTGCCGATTGCATGTGTTATAATTCAAAAGAATTTTATTTTGACACCGAAAATGGCATTATATATTGCGCCGAGTGCGCAAATAAAAGGCAAAAAAGTTGTAATGTAAGCTTTGCCGAGGTAAGTGCAATGCGCCATATTGCCTATTGTGACGACAGCGAGCTATTTAATTTTACACTTGCAAACGAACGCATAAAAAATTTGCTTTTTGTTGCAGAACAATACTGTATCAAGTGTATAGACAGGCAGATTAAAACGCTTGATTTTTTACATACAGCACTTGAATAAAAATATTACTTTTGGGGAATTTATGTTTTCAAAATATTTAAAAATTTTAGAGTTCGACAAAATTGTTGAAAAAGCGTGCGGTTTTGCTGTTTGTAGCGAAACACGCCACAACCTTGTATGCGAAAATGCTTGCGCAAATATTGATGAAATGAAACAGGCGCTTAATAATACGAATGCGATGGTTGCTATATTAATAAAGAATGGCACTCCCCGTTTAAGCGGTATCGAAGGCGTACAAAACTCATTGACAAGAGCTGCAAAAGGTGGCATTTTATCTATGGGAGAGCTTTTGGGAATAGGCCATACACTTCGCAATTTTTCCAGCCTAACAAATTGGTATGCACAAAAAGATGATAGCGACTTTTACCCTCTTGACGACTTATTTTACACCGTTACACCACACCCTACACTCGAAAAACATATTTTTGAATGTATACTTTCCGAGAGCGAAATGTCCGACAGGGCTAGTGATGAGCTTTTCGATTTAAGGCGCAAGCTTCGCGCTGTGCAAAACTCCATAAACGATAAACTGGACGAAATTGTTAAAAACCAGTCAACTTCAAAATATTTACAAGAGGCTGTTGTTACTTTGCGCAACGGCCGCTATGTTGTGCCTGTAAAGGCCGAGCATAAGTCGGACATAAGCGGTGTTATGCACGATGTTTCGAGCAGTGGTGCCACAATTTTTGTAGAGCCTACCGCCGTAGTACAGGCAAATGCAAAAATACTACAACTTAAAAATTTAGAAAAAGAAGAAATAGAGCGCATTTTGGCATCAATGTCTTCAAGTGTTGCCGACATAGAGCCTATTTTTGCGCAGAGCTATAAATCTATGCTTACAATAGATTCGGTACTTGCAAAAGCCCACCTTGCCCTAGATATGCACGCAATGATGCCAACAGTAAACAGTGATTGTTCGTTCAATCTAATAAAGGCTAGGCATCCTTTAATAAGCAAAGCTAACGTTGTGCCAATAGATATTGAACTTGGCGCAAACTACGACACGCTAATTATTACAGGCCCAAACACCGGTGGCAAAACCGTTACGCTAAAAACTGCAGGTTTATTAAACACAATGGCGTGTTACGGGTACCTAATACCGGCACACGAGCAGAGCAGTGTGTGCCTTTTTGATGAAATTTTGGCCGACATAGGCGACGAGCAGAGCATTGAGCAGAGCCTTTCAACTTTTTCGGGGCATGTAAAAAACATAACTGAGATCTTAGATAAAATTACCGATAAATCGCTTGTTCTTATGGATGAATTAGGCGCAGGAACCGACCCCGGTGAGGGCGCAGCGCTTGCCGTTGCCATAATAGAGCAAATGAGAAAATCAAGCGCAAAAATTATGGCTACAACACACTATGCCGAACTTAAAATTTTTGCGCTGGACACACAAGGTGTGCAAAATGCAGGATGCGAATTTAATGTGGACACACTGCGCCCAACATATAAAATAATACTCGGCATACCCGGTAGGTCAAGTGCATTTTTAATAAGTGAGAAACTGGGTTTACCCATGCAAATTATTGAAAAGGCAGGTGTTCATTTATCGGGCGACGACAAACGATTAAACAGCGTTTTAGCTCAGCTTGAAGATTTAAAAACAGAGCTAAAAAAAGGTGAAGATGAAATTGAGCGCCTTAATAACATAGCTAAAACAGAACTAGAGAAAGCTCAGGCACAGCGAGAAAAATTGATTGAACAGGGCGAGAGCGAACTTGCCGCTGCAAGGCAAAAGGCAAATAAAATAGTAGATGATGTGCAAAAGGGTGCGTATGCGCTTATGGATGAGTTAAAAGTGCTTGAAAAAAGCGATAAGCAAGCCGCTGCCCAAAGAGCTATTAGAGCAAGGGAAATTGCGCGAAAGGACACTCAAAAGCTGTTTGTATCTGAGGACAATAAAAACCAAAACTACGATAATTTTACACCGATAACCGATATATGTATCGGTAAAGAGGTGTACATAATAAGCCTTTCAATGAACGGCATTGTACAAAACATGCCCGATAAAAAAGGACTAATTGAAGTTCGTGCGGGGGTTTTAAAAACAAAAGTATTTCAAAGTGATCTTGCCGAGGTGCAAAAGAGCAATACACCTACACAAAAACCTAAACAAAGGCATGTAAAGGCTTCGGGCGGTGCGCCGTCTTTGGGCAGTGTGCGAAACGCAAGCATGGAAATTAATTTGATAGGCATGAACTCTTACGAGGCGCTTTATGAGGTTGACAAATTTATTGACGGCGGTGTAATGAGTGGTCAAAACACGCTTTATATTATTCACGGCAAGGGCGAGGGTATTTTGCGAAAAGCTATTCACGACCACTTAAAAAAGCACCGAAACGTAAAAAGTTATAGGCTTGGTACCTTTGGCGAGGGCGAGGCCGGCGTTACTGTATTAGAGCTAAAATAAATTAATACTAGTGTGAATATTTGAGTACATTTTGTTTGTAGTTAAAAAACGGAAAGAAGTATACATGGAAATTATATTTTTATTTATAGCTGTAATTGCATCAAGTTATGTTAAGGGACTTTGTGGCTTTGGAAATACGCTTGTATTTCAATCTATATGTGGATTTTTTTTCAGCACTTCAGCAATCACACCAATCGAACTTATGTTAAATTTACCCATGAACGCAATTATGTCGTTTAGGTTGCGAAAAAAAACTGATTTTAAAGTTGTTATCCCGTCGATTATATTTTTATTGTTGGGTTCGATTCCGGGTGCATTATTTTTAAAAAGTATTGATGAGAGTTTGCTTAAAATAATTTTTGGAATAATAATAGTTGCCATGGGAATTGACATGATTATAAACAAAAACAAAAAAACAGCAAAAAAGCCACATTCTATGCAAGGTGTTTTTTTAGGGCTTTTATCGGGGCTAATGTGCGGTTTATTCGGTGTTGGTGTATTGCTTGCGGGGTATGTAAGTAAAATATCAAAAGACACCGAAACATTTAAAGCAAGTGCTTGCACAATATTTTTATTCGACGGCATTTTTAGATTTATTTTGTACAGTTTCATAGGACTGTTAACGTTTGAAACCGTAAAAACTTTTGCTATGGTGTTTTTATTTTCATTAGCATTTTTGCTTTTAGGTATGCGCAGTGCAAAAATGGCAAAAGAAAGCACAGTTAAACTTTTGATTAATATATTTTTAATTTTTTCGGGCGCATCGCTAATAATAACTAATATATAGTAACACGAAGTGTTATTATATATTTCGAAAGGTAGCAAGGGCAATGGCAAATTATCAAATGGCAAAAATACGTGAAAATAAAAATTTAATCGAAACTGCTTCAAAATGGTTTCATTCAAAATGGGGTGTACCTCAAAAAGCATATTTTGAAAGTATGATTGAAAGTATAAATGGGGCAAAATCTGTGCCACAATGGTATGTGGTTTTTTACCAAGAAAAATTAATTGCCGGAATAGGAGTTATAGAAAACGATTTTCATGATCGTAAAGACTTAACACCTAATGTTTGTGCTGTTTATGTTGAAAATGAATATAGAAAAAGTGGCATTGCAGGAATGATGCTGAATTATGTTTGCGAAGATTTCAAAGAAATGGGAATAGACACCCTTTATCTTATCACAGACCATACATCTTTTTATGAAAGATATGGTTGGAAATTTTTATGCATGGCACAAGGCGACGGCGAACCTAAAATGAGCAGAGTATATATTCATCAAAGCTAATGTCCATTGTAAACATACCATAAATAAAAAAATCTGACACTTATTTTTTAGTGTCAGATTTTTTTTAGCAGCCTTTTTGCTGTCTATTTTAATTTAATTTCAAAATATTTTTATACCATTAACTTGCACACACTGTTTGCATAAGCAACCGGGTCTTCAATTGTAAGCCCCTCAATAAGCCTTGCTTGCTCGTATAAAATATTTGTGTAAGCCTGTATTTTTTCTTTATCATCTTTATCAAAGGCACTTTTCAGCGACGCAAACACTTCGTGCTCGGCATTAATTTCAAGTACTTTTTCGCTGTTAATGTTTTTGTCGGCACCGGGCATGCTTTTAAGCACTTTTTCCATTTCTATTGAAAGCGCACCGGTACTTGTTAAGCACACGGGGTGGCTTTTAAGCCTATTAGATACGCAAACTTGTGTTACCTTTTCACCAAGTGTTTCCTTCATAGTTGAAAATAAACCTTTGTTCTCGTCATTTTTTGCCTTTGTTTTTTCAATATCTTCCTCGGTGTCAAGTCCTAAATCTTCGCCGGAAACGTTTCTAAATTCTTTTTCACTGTCTTTTTCACCATATTTTTGCATAACCTGAAATACAAATTCATCAACATCTTGCGTTAGGTACAATATGTCGTATCCTTTATCGAACACACGCTCGGTTGCAGGCAGTTTTGCAAGTTTGTCTACATTTTCGCCCGAGGCGTAGTATATATACTTTTGCTCTTCCGGCATTGCGCTAACATATTCGCTAAGCGTTACAAGTTTATTCTCTTTTGCACTGTGAAACTCAAGTAGATCTTGCAATTCGGCCTTATTTGCCCCATACATTGCATAGCAACCCATTTTAAGTTGCAAGCCAAAATTGTTAAAGAACTCGTCGTACTTTTCCCTATCGTTTTTCAGCCACGACAAAAGCTCGCTTTTAATTTTTCGCTCTAAAGATTTTCGTATTACTTTTAACTGTCCGTCTTGTTGCAACATCTCTCTGCTTATGTTAAGGCTTAAATCTTGGCTGTCTACAAGGCCTTTAACAAAGCTGAAGTGGTCGG
>CAYJLZ010000047.1:14220-16104 GCA_964371265.1 uncultured Bacteroides sp.
GCAATAAATCGCCGCATTTATCCATAATTAAAACGCCACTGGCATATAATTGTAGGCCTTTTTCATATTCTTTTGTATAGTAATTAAACGGCGCACTAGACGGTATAAACATTAGAGCATTATATGTTGCCGCACCCTCTGTTTTACTGCTAATTACTTTTGCCGGGTCTTGATACTCCATAAACTTTTCTTTATAAAACTGCGCATAGTCTTCGTCGGTCACATCTTTTTTCGCGCGTTTCCATATAGGAACCATACTGTTTAGTGTTTCATCTTCAAAGTATGTTTCGTACTCGGGCGCCTTGTCGCTTTCGGATTCTTGCTCTTTCATTTTGCTTTTTTCTGTCATCATTTTTATGGGATACCTGATATAATCGGAATATTTTTTAACTATCCCCTGCAGCCTGTAAGATTGCAAAAACTCATCATAATTGTTGTCGCCGCTGTTCTCTTTTACAACAAGTATAATTTCCGTTCCCACATCTTCTTTATCGCACGGCTCAATTGTGTATCCGTCGGCACCAAAAGACTCCCATTGATAGCCCTGTGTTTGCCCAAACGCAAGCGAGCGCACAGTTACCTTGCTTGCCACCATAAACGCCGAGTAAAACCCTACGCCAAATTGGCCAATAATATCTATATTATTGTTTTGCTCATTTTCTTTTTTAAAGTCTAGGCTACCGCTTTTTGCTATAATGCCAAGGTTCTTTTCCAGTTCCTCTTTCGCCATTCCTATACCATTGTCACACAGCGTTATTGTGCGTGTTTCTTTATCGGCATCAAGCCTTATTACATAGTCTTTTTGCTTTGTTTTAACGCTATCGTCGGTTAGGCTTTTAAAATAAAGTTTGTCTATTGCATCGCTAGCATTGCTTATAAGCTCCCTTAAAAATATCTCTTTATGTGTATAAATAGAGTTAATCATTAAATCCAGCAGTCTTTTGCTCTCTGCCTTAAATTGTTTTTTCGCCATTCAAACAGCCTCCGTATTGTAGTTATTGGCACTCTCGTGCTGTGAGTGCTAACGATATTTTACTACACACTTTGTAAAAATTCAATAGCAAAAATGATAAATTAAAAAACCGTTAACATTTTAAAAATATTTTTTGTAATATTTAACAAAAATTAGCATTATTATATGTGCAACACTAACAATAAAATGGCATTTTAAAACATATTTTTACAGTAAAATTTTGGCATTATTATTATTTTTTAATTATGGCACTTGAAAAAAAGTAAAATTTGCTGTAAAATACACATTGAGTATAATTTTTTACAAATTTATAGTATTGTATATTTTTGCTTTTATAAAAGTAATGTATTTAATTTGGTAAAATTATTTAAATAAATATTAACATAATTTTTTAGCCTGTGGCTAAAGGTTTATACCTATCAACAAGCTGAGCTAATATAACAAAATGCAAAGCTGATTATTTTGGGAGGGTACTTATGGGTATCAAAGATTTTTTTGCAAAAAGCGAACGCAATAATGCGCAAAACTCGCAAGAACAAGCACAAAATCCTATGGAATTTGGCATGGATAACTTACAGCCTCTTGACATGTTTGAGGATGAGGAGAGCGCCGCTAATGGTTTTGCCGCACTAATGCAAGATGATAGCGCCAATGTGCAAAACAATTTTAATTACTCCGACAACAATTTTGCGCCAGATGTTCAAGCGCAAGATAACTATGGCGGTGTAACCCAAGGCGACACGCAAAATTTTGATGACTTTTTTAATCAGCAGGGCGCCGCACCGGCTAACGACGACTTTTTCAACCAGCAGGGCGCCGCACCGGCTAACGAGGACTTTTTAAACCAGCAGGGCGCCGCACCGGCTACCGATGACATTTTTAATCAGCCGGGCGCCGCACCGTCTAACGAA
>CAYJLZ010000048.1:0-6216 GCA_964371265.1 uncultured Bacteroides sp.
CCGGTAGGTGCCCACCCTCGCCGGGTTTTGCCCCTTGCGCAATTTTAATTTGTATTTCTTTAGCGCTAAGCAAATACTCGCTTGTAACACCAAAACGCCCCGATGCAACTTGTTTAATTGCGCTGTTTTTTTCTGTGCCCAATCTTTGTGGTTCCTCTCCACCCTCGCCCGAGTTTGATTTGCCGCCTATTTTATTCATGGCAATAGCCATACACTCGTGCGCCTCTTTCGATATTGAACCATAAGACATTGCACCGGTTTTAAACTGCTTTACAATTTCGCTTGCCGGCATTACCTCGCTTAAAGGTATGCCCTCGCCAAATTTAAACGCTAGCAAACCCCTTAGCGTGTGCGGTTTATTTACATCGTCCACCATTGCCGTATACTGTTTAAACCTGTTATAGTCACCTTTTTGTGTTGCTTGTTGAAGTGCAATAATAATTTGCGGGTTGTACAGATGGTCTTCTTTGTCTTCTCCGTTAACAAGTTTTAAGTATCCCATACTGTCAAGCGTGCTGTCAACTCCAAGCCCCATAGGGTCAAACGCTTTTGAGTGCCTGTATTCTACACCCTCTTCAATTTCTTTTAAACCAATTCCCTCTACTCTACTTACAGTATTAGTAAAATATTTATCTACTATTTGTTTATTTAATCCAACAGCCTCAAAAATTTGTGCCGACTGATAACTTTGCACTGCTGATATGCCCATTTTTGCTGAAATTTTAACAATTCCGTGCAATACGGCATGATTATAATCATTTATAGCAGCACTTAAATCTTTGTCTAAAATTTTCTTATCAATTAATTCTTTAATACACTCGTGTGCTAAATACGGGTGTATAGCCCTTGCGCCGTAGCCCAAAATTGTTGCAAATTGATGCACATCACGAACCTCACCGCTCTCTAAAATTATAGAAACAGCAGTGCGTTTTTTTGTTTTTATCAAGTATTGTTCTATTGCGCTTACCGCAAGAAGCGACGGTATAGCAATATGATTTTCGTCTACCCCTCTGTCGGAAAGAATTATTATATTTGCACCCTCGCCGTATGCTTTATCGCATTTTACAAAAAGCTGGTCTAGCGCTTTTTCAAGCGAAGTATTTTTATAGTACAAAAGCGAAACCGTTTTAACAACAAATCCACTTTTATTCATGCTTTGAATTTTTGCAAGGTCAGTTGCTGTTAGTATTGGGTTGTTTACTTCTAAAACAGCACAGTTTTTTGCACAATCTTTCAGCAAATTTCCGTCTTTGCCAATATAAACAGTGGTATCGGTTACAATTTCTTCACGCAGAGAGTCTATTGGAGGGTTTGTAACTTGCGCAAATAGCTGCTTAAAGTATCTAAAAAGAGGTTGATGCTTTTCGCTTAATACCGCAAGTGGTATATCAGTTCCCATTGCCGATGTAGGCTCTAAACCTGTTTTTGCCATAGGCAAAATATTATTTTTAACATCTTCGTAAGAATATGCAAACACTTTATATAATTTATCTCTTTGCTCTTGCGTATGCATAGGCATTTTTTTGTTTGGTATTTGCAAATCCTTTAAATTAACAAGGTTTGTGTCAAGCCATTCGCCGTACGGCTTTTTGTTTGAATAGTAATTTTTACATTCTTCATCTGAAATTACTTTTTTATTGACAGTGTCTATTAAAAGCATTTTTCCGGGGCTTAGCCTCGACTTTTTTGTTATTCTCTTTGCATCAATGTCTAAAACGCCTACTTCCGACGATAAAACAAGCGTATTATCATCAAGCATGTAGTATCTGGATGGACGAAGGCCGTTTCTGTCTAAAACAGCACCCATAATATCGCCATCGGAAAAAAGTATTGCAGCAGGCCCATCCCACGGTTCCATCATTGTTGCGTAGTAGCGGTAAAAATCCCTTTTGCTTTTTTCCATGTACTTGTTGTTTTTCCAAGGTTCGGGTATTGTCATCATAACGGCAAGCGGCAAGTCCACTCCGTTCATGTATAAAAACTCAAGTGTATTGTCAAGCATCGCAGAATCCGAGCCCTCTTCGTTAATTACAGGCAAAACTTTACTGATATCGTCGCCCAAAATGTCAGAATTCATTGTCTCTTCTCTTGCATGCATTCTGTCTGCATTTCCGCGTATTGTGTTTATTTCACCGTTGTGCAAAATAACCCTGTTTGGGTGCGCACGCTCCCAGCTTGGGTTTGTGTTTGTGCTAAAGCGCGAGTGCACCATGGCTATTGCGCTGGTATAATTTTCGCTTTGCAAATCTAAATAAAATTGCCTTAATTGATTAACCAAAAACATACCCTTATATACAAGCGTACGAGAAGACAAGCTACAAACATACGTGCCCGTGGCACTGTGCTCAAACTCTCTTCTTATAACATAAAGTTTTCTGTCAAAGTCTATGCCTTTTTCAACGTTATCGGGACGTTTTAAAAAGCATTGCTCTATACATGGCATTTTTTCTTTTGCTTTTTTGCCTAATATTTCATTGCTAGTAGGAACTTCTCTCCATCCCAAAACTTCAATTCCACTTTTTGTTGCAATTAGCTCAAACAATTTTTTTGTTTGAAACCTTTTCGCCTTTTCAACAGGTAAAAAGAACATACCTATTGCGTAATCTCTTTCGTTTTCCAAAGTAAAGTTAAGCTTTAGGTTTTTAAAAAAATTGTGAGAAATTTGCACTAATATTCCAACGCCGTCACCAACTTCGCCAAGCGCATCTTTTCCTGCTCTGTGTTCCAATTTTTCCACTATCTCTAAAGCATCAGATACAATCTTGTGTGTTTTGTTACCATTAACGGACACTACCGCACCTATTCCGCAGGCATCATGTTCATAATTTTTATTATAAAGTGTGTTATGTTGCATTTAAATTCCCCTTTACAAAATAAAAAGGCTCGCACCAATACGCCTAAAATAAGCAAATTAGCACGACCCCATTGTCGCAATATTTATTTGAAATATTATATCATATAAAAAATGCAAATGCAAGCAAATTAAATAAAAAAGCGACAGGTAAATAACCTGTCGCTTTTTCAAGCTGCCGCTTAGGATAAATTTTTAAAAATAATGTTGTAATAATGTTTTGAAGGTAGAAATACGGCAGCCATTGCAAGTATAATTAATCATCTTGCAAAGCTTCGTAGCCTTGCTCGCCGGTTCTTACTTTTATAACGTTTTCAACATCGTAAACAAATATTTTTCCATCGCCAATGTTTCCTGTGTAAAGTGCTTTTTTCACTGTTGCAATAACATCGCTAACAGGTATTTTGCACACTACAATTTCAACTTTTACTTTAGGCAATAGTGTTGCCTCTACCTCTACACCGCGGTAGTATTGCTGCATACCTTTTTGCATTCCACAACCCATTACTTGTGTTACAGTCATTCCTGTAATTCCTAGCGCTTCTAAAGCACGTTTTAGTTTTTCAAACCTACTTTGCTTTGTAACTATTGATATTTTTGTCATTTTAGCGTCCGGGCTAGAAGTATCTGTAACAGGTATTGCTTTTTCACTAGGTGTCGTGATAAGCGGTTTATCTTCGCTAAGCATTTCTATCGGCACAAAGTCGGCATAGCTACTTTCAAGCCCGTGCTCTGTTGTATCAAGGCCTAAAACTTCTTCCTCCTCGCTAACACGAAGGCCATGAACCTTTTTAATTATTGCAAATGTAATTGCCATTGTCAGTGCTGTCCATGCAATTATTGCTAAAATACCTATTGTTTGTACTATTAAAAGGTTTACTCCGCCGCCATACAGCAAACCACCATCTACCGCAAAAAGACCAACTGCAAGTGTACCCCAAATTCCGTTAACACCATGAACAGCCACAGCACCTACGGGATCGTCAAGTTTTAATTTTATGTCGATAAACTCAATTGCAACAACTACCAATATACCTGAAACAATACCCACAAGGCTTGCACCCACAGCATCCATTGTAGCACAGCCTGCTGTAATACCAACAAGGCCTGCAAGCGCCGCATTGAGCGTCATAGAAACATCTGGCTTGCCGTTTTTAACCCATGTATAGAACATTGTTGTAACTGCGGCAAGTGCCGGTGCAATAGTTGTTGTTACAAATATTGATGCAAGGCCGCCAATTCCGTTTAAAGTTGTTGCAGCCGCGCCGTTGAACCCATACCAACCAAACCACAGTATAAATACACCCAGTGCGCCTGTTGTTAAGTTGTGGCCGGGAATAGCTTTTACTGTAACTTTGCCTGTTTTTTCGTTTTTAACATATTTTCCGATACGGGGGCCCAAAAACATTATGCCTATTATTGCACTAACACCGCCAACTGTGTGTATTGCAGCAGAGCCCGCAAAGTCAATAAAGCCCATTTGGAAAAGCCATCCCTGTGCGTTCCATACCCAGCCCGCTTCAATAGGGTAAATAACGGCGCTTAGCACTGCGCTGTAAATTAAATAAGCGCTAAATTTTGTTCGCTCTGCCATTGCACCCGATACAATAGTTGCCGCCGTGGCACAAAACACTAAGTTAAATATAAATATCGACCATGGAAAATTTGCGTAATCGGTAAATATATCAAAGTTTGGCATACCGAAAAGTCCCAAAATATAGTCCTCGCTCATCATAACGGTAAAGCCTATTAGAATAAACATAACGGTACCAAAGCTAAAGTCCATCAAGTTTTTCATTATAATGTTTCCTGCATTTTTTGCCCTTGTAAAGCCTGTTTCAACCATTGCAAATCCAGCTTGCATAAAAAACACCAGTGCGGCGCCTATTAAAAACCACACGCCGTATAGTTCTGTCATCACTGCTTCCATAATAAATCCTCCTAAAATTTAAAAAATAAAGGTGTATTTAACCACTGGCGGTTAAATACACCTCATTGTGCAAAATTAAATTGTAAAAATATGTGCAAATATGTTTTAGTTTACGCTATACAAAATTTCACTGTAAGTAGGCATTTCCCAATACTTTTTAGGTACTAAAGTTTCAAGTTCGTCTACCATCAGCCTAATTTCTGTCATTTTTGCAAACACGCTTTCTCTGTAAAAACTCGCCAGTTCATATGTGTCTGTCAAAGATTTTGTTTCAACTAAGCTAGCTTTCAATTCTTCAAGCATACTGCAAATATTCTTTGTTAAATCCGAAACTTTCTTTATTAACGATTGTTCAAACTCAATGTTCTGTTCAATCGCTTTTTTCTTATATGCTATATCCGACAGTTCGTTTTGGAAATTTAATGAGTAGCCAAAAACATGTTTAGACACAATTTCCACTAAAGTTAAAGCCTCTATATGGATTGTTTTTTGATAGCTTTCACTTAAAATTTCATATCTTGCATGCACTTCGCCCTCTGTAAAAACACTATGTTTTTTAAACAATTCAATGTTTTTGCTATCAATAAACTTCGGCAAAGCATCTTTTGTTGTTTTTAAGTTCAAAAGGCCTCTTTGTTTTGCCTCCTGCACCCATTCATCGCTGTAATTGTTGCCGTTAAAAATTATTCTTTTATGATTTTTAATTGTATTTCTAACAAGTTTTGTAAGGGAAGCGTTAAAATTCTCTTCTTTTTCAAGTTCATCTGCAAACTGACTTAATATTTCGGCAACTATTGTGTTTAAAATTATATTCGGCCCTGAAATTGAAAATGTAGAGCCAAGCATACGAAACTCAAACTTGTTTCCTGTAAATGCAAAGGGTGATGTTCTGTTTCTGTCTGTTGTGTCCTTTGGAAAATGCGGCAATACACTTGCGCCAAGTTCCATATTCAGTCTTTTTGTGCCCTTGTATTCTTGCTCGCTCTCCAGTGAATTTAAAATATCTGTCAGTTCATCGCCCAAAAACATAGATACAATTGCCGGTGGTGCCTCGTTTGCACCAAGGCGGTGGTCGTTTCCTGCATTTGCAACAGAAACACGTAGCAAATCCTGATAGTCATCTACCGCTTTTATAACAGCAGCTAAAAACAAAATGAATTGAGCATTTTCATGCGGTGTATCGCCCGGTTCTAATAGGTTCGTACCTGTATCGGTTGAAAGAGCCCAGTTGTTGTGTTTGCCACTGCCGTTCACACCTGCAAATGGCTTTTCATGCAATAGGCATGCAAGGCCGTGTTTGTCGGCTATGCTCTTCATAAGCTCCATTGTAATTTGGTTGTGATCTGTTGCTATGTTTGAAGTTGTAAAAATTGGGGCGAGTTCGTGCTGTGCCGGTGCAACTTCGTTGTGTTTTGTTTTTGCCATAACTCCAAGT
>CAYJLZ010000048.1:6226-6775 GCA_964371265.1 uncultured Bacteroides sp.
CCACAGTTCTTCGTCAAGTTCTTTCATAAATGCGGCAACTCGAGGTTTTATTGTTCCGAAATAGTGGTCATCAAGCTCCTGCCCTTTGGGAGGTTTTGCACCAAAAAGTGTTCTTCCGCAGTACATTAAATCGGGGCGTTTTAAATAAACTTGTTTGTCTATTAAAAAATACTCTTGCTCGGGGCCAACTGTTGAAATTACTCTTTTTGCACTTGTGTTTCCAAAAAGCTTTAACACTCTCAATGCCTGCTTATTTATTGCCTCCATGCTGCGAAGCAGCGGCGTTTTTTTATCAAGCGCCTCGCCCGAGTACGAACAAAATGCCGTTGGAATACAAAGTGTATTGTCTTTAATAAAAGCGTATGAGGTTGTGTCCCAAACGGTATATCCCCTCGCCTCAAATGTACTTCTTATTCCTCCGCTGGGAAATGATGATGCGTCCGGTTCTCCTCGCACAAGCTCTTTGCCCGAAAACTCCATTATAAATTTACCGCCACCAATTGGCGAAATAAAGCTATCGTGCTTTTCGGCAGTAATGCCTGTCATTGG
>CAYJLZ010000048.1:6797-15899 GCA_964371265.1 uncultured Bacteroides sp.
CCAGTGTGTAAAGTGAGTAACACCTTTTTCTGTTGCCCAATCTTTCATTGCTGTCGCTACGGCATTGGCCACATCAAGCTCCAAGTGCTTGCCAAACTCTATATTTTTTTTAAGTGCCTTGTAAATGTCTTTAGGCAATTTATCTCTCATTACCTCATCATTAAATACATTACTTGCAAATAAATTCGGAACGTTATTCATTATCGCCACCCCTTATAATAATTCAATGCCCTTTTATAATAATTCAATGCCTTTTTCACTGCAAATTTTTATTGTATCCTTATCCCATACAGAAACTTGCACTTCGCCTATATGTGCTTTACCCAAAAGCAGCATGCACAGCCTGCTTTGGCCTATACCGCCACCCATTGTTAGTGGAAGTTGACCGCTTAATAGCATTTTGTGGAACAATAGTTCTCTTCTGCTGTCTGCGCCGGCTGTTGTAAGCTGTTCGTCTAAAGATTTTGGGCTAACCCTTATACCCATAGATGATACCTCAAAGGCACACTGTAATATATCACTCCAAAACAGTATGTCGCCGTTTAATTGCCAATCGTCGTAATCGGGAGCTCTGCCATCGTGTTTTTCGCCCGATTTAAGCAAATCGCCTATTTGCATTACAAATGCTGTTTTGTGCTCTTTCAAATAAACATTCTCACGCTCTTTAGGTGCAAGCTGCGGGTACATTTCTTCAAGCTCGTATGTTGTTACAAAGCTTATTTCTTTTGAAAGTTTACCGCTTAGCGCATATTTTTCGTTAATTGAATCTTGTGTATCGCAAATAGCGTTTACGATTAATTGTACTGTTTGCTTTAGGTTTTCAACAGTTCTTGTGCTCTCGTCTATAACCTTTTCCCAGTCCCATTGGTCTACATATATAGAATGTAAGTTATCCATTTCTTCGTCGCGCCTAATGGCATTCATGTCTGTATAAAGGCCCTCTCCAATTGGAAAGCCGTACTTGTTTAGCGCAAATCTTTTCCACTTAGCAAGCGAATGAACAACAACAGCGTTGCTTTTTGTTTCTTTTATATCAAAGCCCACAGCTCTCTCAATAGCGTTCAAATCATCGTTTAGCCCTGTATATTCTTCCACAAACAGCGGTGCGGAAACACGTTTTAAGTTTAAGCTTTTGCTCAATTTCTCTTCAAAGATTTTTTTAATATCACTAATTGCCGTTTGTGTTTGATATAACGACAAAGTTTTTTTATAATCTGTTATCGGCATAAATTTACTCATATAATATATATCCTTTCATTTGTTGACATATGCAAATATTGGTGTGAGGTTTCAATAATTGCTGTGATTGAAGCTATTACCTCAAGTTACTTTTGGCTCCAAATAGGGTTTTTTAATACCCACTTTCCGTAAACATCTTTCTCAAATAACTCTTCATTGTAATGCTTTTCGATAATTGCGTTAAATTCACTCTCGGAATATCCGCAGAAATCGCAGAAATCTCTTATGCACAGTGGGTCTAGCGCATGGTCTTTTTCTTTAATAATTTCTACAGCTTGCTCACGAGTTAAAAATCCGTATCTTACATAGCGCGATGTATAATCGGTTGCGGCAGCGTGGCCAAATTTAGGATATTTAAGCCATGAGTGTACAAGGTATGCACGGCTATCTATTTGATCAAAATCCTCTGCGTGGTGTGTCCTGTACCACTCGTGTGTTAAATCGTGGAAGCCTCTGCTTTTTGCTAATTGGTAGTTTTTATAGCTGTTCCATGGTAAAAAGTAGCTCATATAAAATGGGTCTAGCTTTGCAAGTTCTTCGCTTGTAGGTGCTATTGTTAAACTTAGTTCTTTCTCTGTAACACCGTCGCCCAAAACTTCTTCCATGGGCATGCCCACAGCAACACCGTTTTCAATTTGACCTTTTGCACTGTATGTTTCCTCGTCGGCATTGCCGCCGTATTCAAAACTTACGTTTTCGCCGTAGCAAAGCATTGGAACATTAAATTTTGCCGCCATATGAAGTGGGAATGTGTAAATTAATCTATCTACGTACCATGTTGGTTTTGCGTATTTTTCAAAAAATTTACGCATTAAAACTTTTTGTATTTTAATGTTTGGTTTGCAGCTTATTATTGTGCAGCCAAACTCTTCGCTCAAATTTTTTAAGTTGTGTATTCCTGCATCTGTCATTGGAAAATTATCTTCAACGCTAAATAATATTGGGTTCATTCCCATAACTTCTTTTAACATGTACACTTGAAAATGACTGTCTTTTCCGCCGCTAACGGCAACTGCACAATCGTATCCGCCGGGGCCGTTGCAACCCCTGTGTTTGTCACAAAGTGCTTTAAATTCTTCGTAGCGTTTTTCCCAATTTATATTTTTGCGATTTTCAAAATGATTGCAAGCACTGCATACTCCTTTTTCATCAAATATGATTCCCGGCCTTGTATTAGGCATTGCACATTTCTTACAATATAACATAAATTACACTCCTTTTTTTAACAAAAAAAGACGCCGCAAGCTAAAAAGCTCACAACGTCTTTGTTGTTTATGTTAAGCATTCTATCACACACATTTTATTTTGTCAACACTTTTCAAAATATTTTTTTCATAAATTTTAATTGACAATTTTTATATAATAGTATATTATTTAACACATAGAACAATGACGTTCATCAATTATTAGTTTGCAAATTCCTTGTTGCTTTCTAAAGTTTGGTGGGCGATTTTTTTATTTTAAGGGAGTTTTATATATGCTTAATAAAGAAATATTAGAGTTTATAGAGGAAAATGACGTAAAGTTTATAAGGCTTAGTTTTTGCACTCCAATGGGTATACAAAAGAACATTTCCATAAAGGAGAGCGAAATTGAACGTGCTTTTGAAAACGGGGTTTCATTTGACGCTTCGGCAATAGAGGGTTTTTGTGATGTAGCAAAGTCTGACTTACTTTTGTTTCCCGATATAAATACGCTATCGCTTTTACCTTGGCGCCCTAATGTAAACTCGGTTTTAAGGTTTTATTGCGACATTAAAAACTCCGATAAAACAAGCTATGAATCGGACAGTAGAAACATATTAAAAAATGCAATTTCCCAGTTAAATAACCTTGGTTTTAATTGCAAAATAGGTACAGAGTGCGAATTTTATTTATTTAAAACACAAGAAGACGAAAAACCCACACTTGAAACTTTAGACAATGGTGGTTATTTTGATGTTTCGCCACTTGATAAAGGCGAGAATATACGCCGTGAAATTTGTTTGTTCTTAGAGGAAATGGGCCTTTATCCCGAGCGTTCTCATCACGAACAGGGCCCCGGACAAAATGAGGTAGATTTTAAGTTTAGTGATGTATTAACAAGCGCCGATAATTTTATGACCCTAAAAAATGTTGTAAGAACAGTTGCAACAAGAAACGGATTGTTTGCATCTTTTATGCCAAAACCTTTGCCAAACGAAAGTGGCAACGGCTTGCACATTAATATATCTCTTTACAAGGGCAATACAAATTTGTTTGCAGATGAAAATAGTGAAAATTACAAATATGCTGAATATTTTATTGCAGGCATTATGGATAAAATTAAAGAAATTACGTTGTTTTTAAATACAAATAATAATTCCTACGAAAGACTTGGCAAATTTGAGGCACCACAATATATATCATGGTCAAAACAAAATCGCTCGCAGCTAATTCGTTTACCGGCAGCAGAGAGCGACACAAAACGTATGGAATTGCGCAGTGCAGACAACGCACTTAATCCATATCTTGCATTTGCACTTATAATTTATGCAGGAATTGATGGAATAAAAAACAAAACAAAACTTAACAATGCAGTAGACAAAAATTTATACGATTTGAAAAGTATTAATAGCGAAAATTTAGATATTTTACCGCAAAATTTAAACGAAGCTATCAATTTTGCTCAAAATAGTAAGTTTGTACAAGAGCACATTAACAATAACCTATTAAATAAGTTTATAGAAATAAAAAGAAAAGAATTTGCCCAGTTTAATGAAGCTACTGATAAAAATGCTTACTATATAGAAACTTATTTTGAAAAAACATAAATATCAGTAAATTTTTATTATAAAATTTTTAACAGAAAGGCGGTAGTTTTTTGCAAAACGTTTTAATTATATCTCATTCGCAAAGCAGTAGTGATGTTATTGTTAAAATATTAAAAACTTTGTCGTTTAAAAAAATTACCATAGCCCAAACTTGCGGCGAAGCGCGCAGAAAAATTTTAGAACAAAGTTATGATTTATATATAATTAATAGCCCTGTTAATAACGATTCAGGCGAAGGTTTGGCTGCCGAACTTGTAAAAAACGATATAAGCCAAGTTGTATTTTTTGCAAAGAGCGAAATATACGATTATATGAGTGAAAAATTGGAAGGCCTTGGCGTTATTACGGTATCAAAACCAATTAACAAAAGTGTTTTATACACATCCTTAAGGTTATCAAAAGCCGTTTATTTCAGAATGAAATCGTTACAGCAAAAAACATCAAAGCTTACAAAAAAACTTGAAGATTTGAAAATTGTAAACAGGGCTAAATTTGTTTTAATTTCTCATTTGAGCATGAACGAAAGTGAAGCACACAAATATATTGAAAAAAAGGCAATGGATTTAAGAAAAGAGAGGCGAGAAGTAGCTTTGAACATACTGGAAATGTATGAAAATTAATTTATAAGGAGCTTAATAGTATAAATGACAAAGTTTATTTTTGTTACCGGTGGAGTTGTATCAGGCCTTGGCAAAGGCATAACAGCGGCAAGTTTGGGCAGGCTTTTAAAGCAGCGCAATATTAGCGTCTGGGCACAAAAGCTAGACCCATATATGAATGTAGACCCCGGCACAATGAGCCCATTGCAACATGGTGAGGTTTTTGTTACAAACGATGGCGCTGAAACCGATTTAGACCTTGGACACTATGAGAGATTTATGGACGAAAATCTTTCACGTCATTCAAACTTAACATCGGGTATGGTTTATAACAAAGTGCTTTTAAAAGAACGAAACGGTGAATATTTAGGACAAACTGTGCAAGTAATACCCCACATAACAAACGAAATAAAAAGCTTTATTTATGCAGGTGCAAAACACAGCTGTGCGGATGTATTAATAACCGAAATAGGCGGTACTGTTGGCGATATAGAATGTCAGCCTTTTTTAGAGGCGATACGACAAGTGTCGCTTGAAGTTGGCAGCACAAACTGCCTTTTTATACATGTAACACTTGTACCCTATTTAAAGGGAAGCAACGAGCACAAAAGCAAACCTACTCAGCACTCGGTAAAAGAGTTGCGCAGCATAGGTATAAGCCCAAACATAATAATTGCAAGGGCAGACAGACCCATAGATAGATCAATACTTAAAAAGATATCTATGTTTTGCAACGTTAAAGCCGATTGTGTAATTGAAAATTCAACTCTGAATAATTTATATGCTGCCCCTATAATGTTGCACGAAAGAGGCTTAGACAGCGTTGTTTGTAGAGAACTTAACATAGAATCGGGCGATTGTAACTTGGCCGACTGGCAAAAAATAATTGAAAACCAGGGTAGCTGCAAATTACAGGTAAATATTGCAATTGTAGGCAAATATGTATCTTTACAAGATGCATACCTATCGGTTGCCGAGGCGCTTTACCATGCGGGTTATAGTTGCAAAACAAAAGTTAACATTAAATGGGTAGACAGCCAAACAGTAACCGATGAAACAGCAAAAAACATTTTTGAAGGCATAAACGCAATACTCATACCCGGTGGTTTTGGAGATAGAGGCATTGACGGAAAAATATCCGCTTGTAAATATGCAAGAGAGAATGACATTCCTTTTTTTGGAATTTGCCTTGGTATGCAAATTGCAGCAATAGAATTTGCAAGGAATATTTGTAACTTAAAAAGTGCAAATTCTCTTGAATTTGACGAAAATTGCACAGAGCCTGTCGTTCACATTATGGAAAGTCAAAAAAATATTACAAAAAAAGGCGGCACTATGCGACTTGGTGCATTTGATTGTAAGACGGAAAACGGCAGTTTATTAAATAAGCTATATAATGAAGAGCTTATTTATGAACGCCATCGCCACAGGTTTGAGTTTAACAATAGTTACCGGGATGTTTTTTTGCAAAACGGTATGAAGTTAAGCGGTATTTCTCCTGACGGCACACTTGTTGAGTGCATTGAATTACCCAAAAACAAATTTTTTATAGCAGTACAGTATCACCCCGAGTTTAAAAGTAGACCAAACAAGCCTCACCCATTGTTTTTGGGGTTTGTAAATGCCGCACTAACTTTAAGCTAAATTTAAACAATAACAGTATGTATTTTATAAAGCAAAAAACCCTATTAAAACAAATGTTTTGTTTTAATAGGGTTTTTTAACTTTTTTGCATTAATATTAATCGCATTTTCCACGCCAGCGCCCAAAACTGCCTTGTGGTGAAGAAGATAAAGCAGTTTTACCTTTGTTCTTTCATCTTAGCATTTACAGCAGCTTGTACAGTCTCTAGGCTTGGTATAGATGGAATTCCACCAACGCTCTGTGTTGATAAACTAGCTGCAGTACTTGCAAAGTTTGCTATTTCGCTTAGATCCTGCTCTGTAAGTGCCTCTATTTGCTTGTTTAATTTAAGCAGACAAAAAAGTGCACTTCCACCGCAAATATCGCCCGCTCCCGTAGTATCTATTGGGGTAACTTTTGGGCATTTTGCCATGCCACGAGCCTTTTTTGTTAACAGCACCGAGCCCTTTGCCCCTAATGTAAGCACAACAAGTCTTGCATTGTATTCATTTATAATTCGCAAAGCTCCGTCCTCAGGTTCGCATTCAAAAACAAAGCGAACTTCTTCGTCACTTATTTTTACGATATCTGCCTTTTCAAGTCCCCACAAAATCTGTTTTCGTGCGTCGTGCGAATCATCCCAAAGTGGAAGGCGCAAATTCGGATCAAACGAAATAAGTTTACCGGCCTTTTTTGCGTAGTCCACCGCTTTATTAGTTGTACTTCGTATAGGCTCGTTAGTTAGGCTTAGCGTGCCAAAGTGAAAAACCTTAGCCTTGTCAATCAGTGATAAATTTAGCTCATCATAACGCAGCATAGTGTCTGCGCCGGGTTTTCTGGAAAAGGCAAACGAGCGCTCGCCCTTATCGTCACAGCTTACAAACGCAAGTGTTGTAAATTGTGACGAATCTATTACGATGCCACTCGTGTCGATACCTGCTTTTCTCAGCGTATTAATTAATAAGTACCCAAATGTATCGTCGCCTACCTTTCCCAAAAATGCCGTTTGCTTGCCATATTTACTAAGCACACCTAAAAAATTAGCAGGTGCACCCCCGGGGTTTGCTTGCATAGTGGGGTAGTTATTTTCATCAACAAACTTTTGCATAAAATCTATTAATAATTCTCCAAGTGCCACAACTTCTAGCATCTCTTTTTTCTCCTGTAACTTTAGTTTATCAATACAATGCACAAATGCATACTATTTTAATGTGTCTTTTTGTTAAGGCATTTTTTAATAGTTTTTATGTATGCTTTGGCGTTATCGCAATATAAATATTACTTTGCAGCAGGATATTCGTTGCAAAGCAAACGGTATGGCGCCTCATCCTCTTCAATCGCCGGAAAGCGACCAACTTTCTCATAAAATCGGTTGTCGCTTTTATCATCATTGCACTGGCTAACCTCACCCAGCAAAACGCTTTTACTACCCTCTTCCACTTCAAAATCATGATACATATAAGGCTTTATTGTAATACTCTCTCCGGGTGTTAGTCTCACCTGTGTTCCGGCTGGTACAATACACTCTCTGCCGTCTATATTTACATAAACGTCATTTACTTTGTCTAAATCTTCATCGGCTGTTGCATTGTAAACACGTATAAGCACATTTCCTCCACCACGATTAATAATGTCCTCCATCTTATACCAATGAAAATGCATAGGCGAATACTGTTTTTCTTTTAAATAGAGCAATTTTTCTGCATAAGGTTTTAAATATTTATCCTTCATTGACAAATTGCCATTGCGCAGTGTTATAAGCGAAAAGCCTACCCTTTCAAAATTTCCAAGGCCGTAGTCTGTAATATCCCAACCAAGCATATTGTCTCGCAACTCATCAAATTCCGGCCCTTTATTTTGCCAATCATCGGCAGTAAAATAGCAAAATGGCGGCAAAGCAAACCTACAATGTGCCACCATAGCTTCCATCTCTTTTAATGCTGCGTTTATTTCACTGCGTTTCATAATATGCTCCTTTTTTAGTAAGCTTTTATAATAATATTTACGTATTTACAATTTACGTTTATTTAACTGCGTTAATTATAATGTTCACTCTCATTCTTGTCAATAATATTTTGTTAAAAGCAATATTAATTGTATTTATAGTTAAATTTTTAAATATGCAAAAAACATCGCAAACTAAACCAAGTTTGCGATGGTATAAATTGATAAAAAACATATAGCCAGTGCTCTAAATAAAACATCTGCAACAAAAACCATGTTTATTAAAATTTATTCTTTTTTTATTTTTTGAAGTTTTGCATTAATAAAGAATTTTGCATCCGGCGGTATTTTCTTGCCTGCCATTTTAATTATTATTTCTAACTGCATGTTGCCAACCATTTTTAACATGCCCTCGTTTAACTTTACACCGGCAGAACTTCCCATTAAATTCATAAGCAATTCTTTTGCCTCTTCGTTTGCCAAAATGTCGTTTAGCGAGTCTTTTATAGACAAATACCCCTCGTTAAATGTTAGCTCTGTTGCCGAAACTTCCTTTTGTAAATCAAGGAACCAGTTCTTTGCACCCTCTGTTTCAGCCTCGTCATCAGGTGGCAGGGCATAGCTCTCGTTAGGCGTTGCAACCCTGTTAAGTATAATTTCGTCTTTTGCCGTGGCAGTTACTGCACAAATTTTATTTTCGCCCATATTAAGCGGAACGTTTTCAAATACAAATATTTTGTCGCCGTCAATTTTGCCAAACTCTTCGCCGTTAGCAAACAAAGTAACTTGCTTTTCATTTGAGTACACTTTAATGTTTGTTGTCTGTGTAGGTCTGTCAAAATAGCGCCTACCCGTTACGTGTACAAACATGTCGCTTTCGTTCCAATACGCTTTGTATAGGTAATA
>CAYJLZ010000049.1:0-3710 GCA_964371265.1 uncultured Bacteroides sp.
CTACTTTAATGTCAAAGTTTTTATTAGCAACAAAAATAGTAGAAAATCGATTTTTTAGCTTTTCCCACAAACCTAAAATATTTTTATTTACACTAATATTATTGTTATTATCGTCTTCACTTACAACAGCAAGGTCATCTTCAACCTCGTCCTCGCTAACAGCGGTAAGGTTCTCTTCAGCCTCGTCCTCGCTAACAGCGTCAAGGTTCTCTTCAGCCTCGTCTTCGCTAACAGCGTCAAGGCTCTCTTCAGCCTCGTCCTCACTAACAGCGGCAAGATTCTCTTCAGTGTCGTCTTCACTCACAACTGTAGAGGCCTCTTCGTTTTCATATTCAACAAAAGAATCTAAATCTTCATCAGGGGTATTTCCTGCTTTATCTATATCATCATTTGTTATATCATTTAAATTTTTTTCATTATCCATAAAAACTTGCCCATCACTTATTTTTTGTTAAATTATTTTGGCTAAGGTGTTACCACTGTTCTTGTAGATACAGAACTTGCATTAGAACTTACATTTGAATCGGGGTCAGTTGTGGAAGTTGACGAATCATCAACAAGCCTTGTATCCTCATGGTTTGGGTCACGAGTACAAAATCTTATTTGAGACACTACAACGCCCTCAGAGTTAGTAACATCTTCCCAAGGTCCCCAAATATGCCCTAGCGCCGGAATTGTTTCTTCATAAGAATGGCTACATATGCTACATACATACGTAACTTTTCCTGGTGTCGTGCATCCTAGCGGTTCAACCTTGCTCGATTCTATATATGCATGTGTATGCCCACCGGATATAACAATATCCACGAGTGTTCCTTGAGTAACAAAGCCCTCCTCGGGATCGGGGTTATATTCGGGACTTTGCCTAATAACCGAACCAGCAGGCAACAAACTGTCCTCGGTAGAAATATTGCCTATACTTAATCTCTCTACAATTAAACGAGCCTGCGCCTCTTCAACACTAATAAGCCCTACAAGTTCAGGTACTTTAACAGTGTTGTCACGATATGCACTGCTTACATGTATCTGAATAACAGTACCAACGTCCAGCAACTGGCCTTGACCAATTGGCGATCCGTCAGCAAGTGTTAATTCAAGAACATAACCATAAGGGTCGGCCTCACTTTCAACTTGGCGATACCTCACCATTGGGCTAAAACCGGCATCCTTCATTGCTTCAATTGCAACAGCTTCATCTGCACCAACAATGTCTGGTATAGGCGCTTGAACAACGCCCGAAGATACCCTTAAAGTTATTTGTGTAGTTGTTTTAATCATTTTAGGTGGCTTTGGGTTTTGGCTAATAATCATACCTGCAGGGTTTTCCGGGTCGTAAATTTCTTCAAAAACTATGTCTGAAAATTGCGAATAATCACTATTTCCTTCAACTTCGGAGCGCATCATTCCAACAAAATTAGGCAAATCTGCGTCCGCTGCCTCTACAAATAAAATTGTGTCTTGTAATATCATAAAGCTTGCCAATACAGATATTAAGAAAAATGCAAGTGTACCGCCTGCCATAACAGGCCAAATCCACTTATTTTTAAAATTACGCGATTTACTTCTGCCGCTTTTATTGCTAGGCACAGTTTTGCTTCCTTTCGCAAATATATTTTTAATTGGTTGTTTTTGTTGAGGTTTTTTTGTCAGTTCGTTAATTTTATTTTTGTCAACAAATCTTGTAGGGTCGGAGTCTACAACATACTTGTAGTTAAATGTTATGTTTGGATTTTTAATAAATGCATCAATGTCCGACAGCATAGCGCCAACAGATTGGTATCTCTCGCTCGACTCTTTTGCCATAGCTTTTTCTGTAATACTCTCTAGCGCAACCGGAACATTAGGGTTAACCTGCCTAATCGGTGTTGCCACATCAGAAATTTGCTTTATGGCAACGCCAACGGCACTTTCTCCGTCAAAGGGAAGTTTACCGGTAAGCATTTCGTAAAGCATTACACCCACAGAATAAATATCAGCTTTATGGTCGGTAACTTCACCTTTAGCTTGCTCCGGGCTTATATAATGAACAGAACCTATAGCTTTATCTGTCATTGTTTGATTTTCACTTTGGGCAAACCTTGCAATGCCAAAATCCATAACCTTAATTGTGCCGTTTGAAAGCAACATGATGTTATGTGGCTTTATATCTCTGTGTACTATACCCTGATTATGGGCATGCTGAAGAGCTTTTAACGTTTGCATTGTAAAATGCATAATTTCTTTTAACGACAGTTGTTTGTTTTTAAACTTCATGTAATCTTTTAAAGTTATACCATCAATATATTCCATTGCAATATACTGAAGCGTGTCCGATACACTAACATCAAAAACTTTAACAATATTTGGATGATCGAGAACAGAAATAGCTTTGCTTTCATTTTTAAATCTGCGAGAAAGCTCTTCGTTTTTCATGCATTCTTCACGCAGTACTTTTATGGCAACAGTTCTGTTCATTTGCGTATCTGTTGCTTTATAAACTACTGCCATTCCGCCGGTTCCTATTACCGCCTGTATTAAATATCTGTTATCAAGGCTTTTGCCAATATATTTATCCATGTTAAATTAGTCCTCCGTAGGTTTAGCTGCTACAAGTAATACAGTTACATTGTCAAGTCCGCCGTTTTCCAGTGCACTGTCAATTAATTTTTGCGCCATATCTTCAAATTTAGTTGTAGTCATTATTTTTGTTATTTCTTCGTCCGAAACAAAATTAGTAAGTCCGTCAGTACAAAGTAATAATATATCTCCGTTTTTAACACCGCACTCAGCGTAATCCATAAATATTTGTCCGTCTACACCTAAAGCACGTGTTATTAAATTTTTATTTGGATGTGTATTCGCTTGTTCGTTTGTAATTGTGCCTTGCTCTAAAAGCTCTTGTACCATTGAATGATCTTTTGTAAGTTGTAGTATACAGCCGTTTGTATATAAATATGCCCGAGAATCCCCTGCATGTACTACTTGTACTAAATTATCTCTAACAACTGCACATACAATTGTTGTTCCCATTCCGGTCATATTGCTTTCCTGTTCACTTTTTTTATAAATAACAGCATTTGCAATTTGTGTTGAACTGTGTAAAAATTCTTTAACTTTTACCGGTGTATCTATATTTTTTATGTTTTCTACAAAAGCCCTCTCTAAGTACTCGCACGCAACAGCGCTTGCAACTTTGCCCCCTTGTGTTCCGCCCATTCCGTCGCAAACAAGTGCCCACACCGTTCCGTCCTCTTGCCTACCGGCACGATAGTTGTCTTGATTTTCATTTCGTTGATTGCCTATATCGGTTTTTGCGACAATTCTCAATGCTTTCGGCCTCCTTTTCAAGTTTTTTATAATTAATTATGTTCTTGTTCTCGCCTTAATTGGCCGCAAGCGGCACTAATATCGGTACCTAAACGTCGACGAATTGTAGCGTTGATATTTAAATTATCCAGTAAACTTTTAAATCTCTTTATATTTTTATCATCAGGTGTGCTGTACGGCGAGCCGTCAACAGGATTGATTGGTATTAAATTTACATGGGTATCCATGCCTTTAATAAGTTTAGCTAAAGCCCTTGCACAAGTTTCATCATCATTTACACCTTTAACCAAAGAGTACTCAAAACTTATGCGTCTACCCGTTGTATTTCTATAGTTTTTACATGCCTCAACCAAATCATGTAAAGGGTATTTATTATTAACAGGCATCATATTGCTCCTCATGTC
>CAYJLZ010000049.1:3728-6942 GCA_964371265.1 uncultured Bacteroides sp.
AGTTTGGCAAGTTCGTTTATTTGAGGTATAAGCCCACAAGTTGAAACGCTTATATTCCTCATGCTTATATTTTCGCCTTGCTGAGAAGAAATTATATATAAAAAGTCTACCACATTGTTATAGTTATCAAGTGGCTCGCCAATACCCATTAAAACTATATTAGAAATTTTTTGCCCGATATCTTTTTTTACCGCATATATTTGTGCGGTTATCTCTCCTGCTGTTAAATTGCGAACAAGCCCGCCAATTGTGCTGGCACAAAATTTACAACCCATTCTACAGCCTACCTGTGTAGACACACAAATTGTATTGCCGTAGTTATTTTTCATTAAAACAGTTTCAATTAAATTGCCATCAGGTAATTTAAATAAATATTTTATTGTGCCATCGAGTGAAACTTGTTTTTTTTGTATAGTTACAAATTCTATTGCACATTCGGTATTTAATTTTTCAATAAGATTTTTCGGTAAATTTGTCATGTCTTCAAAACAAGTTATATGCTTTTTATTTAACCACTCGTATATTTGCTTTGCCCTAAACTTAGGTTGCTCTAAGCTAAGTAAATAATTTTCCAGTAGCAGCAGTGTCATTGAAGAGACATATACACTGTTCATTATATCACAAACTCTCTTTTATAGCTAGTATATATTAATTAATTTATATTATTTACAATTTTTTAATTTATAGTTAAAAAATAACTTACTTTTTTCTAAGTGCGGCTATAAAAAAACCATCACTATTGTATTCATTAGGGTAAAAAGTAGCAAAATTATTATTAACTACTGCATTTGCAGGTAAATTTTCAATATTAAAGCTTTCAAAATCACTGTTTTTACTTAAAAAATTGTTAACGACATCTTCATTTTCAGCAGGGTTAATTGTACAAGTGCTGTAAACCAATATACCTTTACATTCTACATATTTCGACGATGTTTCAAGTATTTTATTTTGTAATTCAACAAGACTATTTAAATTCTGCAAATTTTTAAGTCTAATGTCAGGTTTTTTTGCCATAATTCCAAGGCCCGAGCACGGCACATCGCATAAAACAGCATTGGCTTTTGTAAAATTTTTGTTGTATACAGCAGCATCGTTTTGTAAAATTTTTGCGCATGTAATATTTAAGCGTTTAAAAACGCTGTTAATAAGCGATAACCTGTTTTCAGCAACATCACAACTTATAAGTGTGCCGCTATTGTTTAAATATTGTGCAATTGTGGCGCTTTTTCCGCCGGGTGCGGCACAAACGTCAATTATTTTTTGCCCTGGTTTAACGTTTAATGCAGCACAAACTGCCTGAGATGCTTCACCTTGCACATGAAACGCACCGCTTTTAAATAAATCGCTATGTGCAATGTCACCTTTATAATCTATATAAATACAGTTTTTATCTAAGCCCTCATAAAACATAATATTTTGCTTTTCTAATTCTTGCGTTAGTGTTTTTGCATATTTGCTAAGTGTGTTTATGCGTATGCACAGTTTTGGAGGTATAAAACACGATTGTAGAATTTGCTTATAATTTAAAGGATAAGTATTTAAAAAAAATTGTGCTATTTGCGGCGAAACACTGTATTTAACACTTATTTCTTCAGTTATATTTAAATATTTTTCACTATCTGTATTAAAATTTTCAGCCTTTCGCAAAACCGCATTAACCATACCGGCAGCACTGGTTTTACCCATTTTTTTTGTTAATGTTACGGCCTCGTTAATAGCAGCAAACGATGGAATACTATGCATCTAACCGGAGCATCAAGCTTAGATATTGGTTTAGATAAAAATTTTTGCAGTATATAATTAATAGTAAAATAACGCTCGATAGTGCCATAAAAAATAGCCGTAAAAAATGCACGTTCTTGTGGTGTACCGTTAAATTTTTGTTGCTCAGCTTTAAGTATTAAATTTGAATAACCCGCATTTTCCTGTTTCATCAATGCTACTACAGCTGCTCTGCGTGAATTTGCCATTATTACTCCTTAAAATGTTACAATTTAAACTAAAAAATCTCCCGGCATCAAACGCCTGCCGTTAGCCCAAACAGCACCTTCCATTTCGTTTTTTCCCTGCGGTACTATTTTTTCTAAAATTAAGGCATCTTTTCCGCATTTTATTATAAGCGGCTTTGTTTTTACAATGCAATAAGGTTTTAAGCTGCTTTCTTTTTCAGTTAGTGTATATATTTTGCTTTTTGTTACTTTAATTTTGTTTTGGTTAAAGGTTAAGTATGCGTAAGGCCATGGGCTTAACCCACGAATTAAATTGTGTAACTTTTGCGCATTTAAATTAAAATCAAGTTCGCTTATGCTTTTATCTATTTGAGGTGCGTATGTTGCTAATTCGTTATTTTGAGGTGTAGTGCTAATATTATTGTTTTGAATATTTAACAGTGTTTTGCACAAAAACTTACTGCCAAGTTGTGTAACTTTTTGCATTAATTCTCCACTAGTTTCATCGCTTTCAATGTTTATTGGCAACACATCAATAATATCGCCTGTGTCCAGTCCTTCATTTAGTTGCATTATAGTAACGCCTGTTTTAGTCTCTCCGTTTATAACAGCCCACTGTATTGGTGCTGCTCCCCTGTACTTTGGCAATAAAGATACATGTAAATTTATTGCGCCGTTTTTTGGTGTACTTAGTACTTCTATGGGTAAAATTACACCGTATGCAACAACCACAATTATATCGGGGTTTAGGTTTTTTATTATATTTTGCACTTGTAAATCTCTAAGTGTTTTGGGCTGATATACCGGTATATTATTCTCGGTTGCAACAACTTTTACAGGAGGTGGTGTCAATATTTGTTTTCGCCCTACAGGCTTATCTTCTTTTGTAAATACTGCGCAAATTTCATGTTTACCTTCTTCAATTATTTTACTTAAGCACTCTGCTGCAATATTTGGCGTACCCATAAAAATTATTTTCAAAAGTTATTCCTCCATTGCTTCTAGTTCTTCTTCACTTAAATCTTCATAAAAATGATCAGCAATATCTAAAATAGTTATGCCGTTTAAATGATCGTTTTCATGACAAATACACCTTGCTAGCATATCTTCTGCTACAAGTTGAAATTCTTCTCCATTTCTATCGTATGCCTTAACCGTTACAGTTTTAGGGCGTGTTATTTCACCTGTGCGCCCAGGAAAGGATAAACACCCTTCATATTGTGTTATTTCACCATCTGTGCTAAGTATTTCAGGGTTAATAAACT
>CAYJLZ010000049.1:6952-15308 GCA_964371265.1 uncultured Bacteroides sp.
GCAAATCGCCGTTTTCATCTCTTTGTGGCATATGTCTTTCGTCTACACTTATAAAAACTCGCCTTAATACACCAACTTGGCAAGCAGCCAGCCCATATCCCCCTGCATCATTTAGCGTATCAATCATATCGTCTATTAATATTTTTAATCTATCATCAAAAACCGTTACCAGTCGTGATGTTTTTTGCAGAGCATTATCTCCGTCTTGTAGTATATTTCTCAATGCCATATTACAAACTCCTATATATTAAATTATTAAATCAAACTTCACTAAAAGAATTCATATCTATAAAAATACCTGCTTTTTTTTGAATTTCACTGTTGTTGTATTTTAAAATACAGCTGTGCAACATTTTTCTAAATTGGTCGTTATTGCGACATTTAACTGTAAGTTTATATCTGTACTTATTGTTAATAAAAACAACATTCATGGGTGCCGGACCCAGCACTCTTATAGGTAAATTTTTATTTTTAATTGTTTCTTTTTTTATTATATCTCCAAAAACAACTGCCGAATTAAACACACTGTGCTGATCTTCTCCTGTAAATCCTACTGTACAAATTGTGCAGTAGGGTGGGTACAAATTAAGTTTTCTAAATTTTATTTCTTGCTTATAAAACGAAATATAATCTTGTTTTGCGGCCAATTTTAAAATAGGATGTTCAACATCTACCGTTTGAATAATTGCCCTACCGGCAGCATTTGCCCTACCGCTTCGGCCTACTACCTGAGTAATAAGTGAAAATGCAGTTTCAAATGCTTTGTATCCCTGCGCAAAAAGCATTTGGTCTATACCTAAAACCCCTACAAGTGTTACTTTTTCAAAGTCAAGCCCTTTTGCAACCATATGTGTGCCGAGCATAACATCGTAGTCGCCTTTTCTAAATTTCGCAAGCATTTTTTCATGAGAATTCTTGCGCTGTGTACTGTCGGCATCCATTCTAAGCACCCTAACACCCGGAAGTTTTTCCTCAAGCTCTTCTTGTACACGCTGTGTGCCAAAACCGGTATAATTTAACTTTCCGCCACAATCGGGGCAAACAGAGGGCACAGGTGAAATAAACCTGCTGCAGTAATGACATAATAGTTTATTTGCCTGTTTATGGTACACCATAGGTACGCTGCAAGATGAACATTTTAAAGCAGTAGAGCAACTTGTACACATACCTATTGTTTTATAGCCACGCCTGTTTAATAAAAGAATTGCCTGCTTTTTATCGGTAATTATATTTTCCAGTTCTGTTACAAGTTCACCACTTAACGCACCTGCGTTGCCCATGGCAAGCTCCGACCTCATATCAACAAACTTGACGCCCGGCAATGGCATTTCGTTAAATCGTTTACTTATTGTAACTAGCGAATATTTTTTTTGCATGGCATTATAATAACTGTTTACGCTTGGTGTCGCACTTGCTAATAAAAGCATTGCTTTATGTGTTAATGCTCGCTTTTTAGCAATATTGTGCGCGCTATATCTTGGCGAAGATTCAGAGTAGTATGTGTGCTCTTGCTCCTCATCAATTATAATAATACCAATGTTTTGAAGTGGTGCAAAAATTGCACTTCGGGTACCTACAACAACGTTTGCTTTGCCGTTTTGTATTTGATTATATTGAATAAGCCTTTCGGTATTACTTAGTGCTGAATGTTGTACGGCAACGCTGTTTCCAAAATAAGACTTCAAGGTGTATATCATTTGCGCCGTTAAGGAAATTTCCGGAACTAAAATAAGCGCTTGCCTACCACTTTTAATTGTTTCCTGTACCAGGCGTAAAAATACAATGGTTTTTCCACTGGATGTTACACCGTGTAATAGTGATACAGATGCTTTGTTTTGCTGCCTTTTATTGTTTAAGTCATCAAATACTTTTTGTTGATGTGGTGAAAGACTTATATCTTTATTTGCCTGCGTATAGTTTTCATAAATAGGCAAAGTTACATCTCTTTGTAGCTTTTCTATAAAGCCTTTATCGCACATTCTGTTTAAAATATTTGTAGTTATTCCAAACTCTTCAAATTCACTTTGAGATAAATCACCTAACTGCAATTTTTCCCATACCAGTTTTTGTTTTTCTGTAAATTTTTCGCTGAAGTTTAGGCATTTATAATAATTTTCAGTATGACGAATTATTTTTTTTTGAAGCTTATAACCTGTTTGAGTACTTACACTTTTATATCTCGCCCCATAAGGTATAACAGCTTTAACTGCATCATAGTAAGTGCAAAATGTACTGTTTTTTAAATAAGATACAATATCAAACAATTCTTGCGATAACTTTGCACTCTCGGGTGCAACATCGTAAATAGACTTTATTTTACTAACCGTGTAATTATCTTCTTCACCTAATGAAAGGACAACACCCATGCGAGGCTTGCCTTTCCCCTTGCCAAACGGAACGAGTACCATACTGCCTATATAAGTATTATCTTGCATGTGTACGGGTATTTTGTAAGTATACAATTTATCAAAATATAATGTTGCATCACTTACGGCAACCATTGCCGTACTTGACATATGCTCGCTCCTCTCAAAAAAAATTATGCTTGTGCCCGTACACCATTAACAGCGTTATCAATAATTTTATAAATTTCATCAGCACATTTTTGCACATCATCATTCACAACTTCAAAATCATATTGTTTTGCAATTTCAAGTTCTGTTTTTGCTCTGTTAAGCCTTTGCATAATAATTTCTTCGCTCTCTGTTCCACGACCTCTAAGCCTGTTTGCAAGTTCTTCAATGCTTGGAGGTTTAATGAACACTGTTGTACAATTAGGATATATTTTTTTAACATTTGCAGCACCGTTAACTTCTATAACAAGTACTACAATTTTTTTGTTTTCCATGCATTTTTCAACGCTAAATCGAGGTGTACCATAATAATTACCACAATAATTTGTGTATTCAAGCATCTCGCCTTTTTTTATATTATCTTCAAATTCTTTAGTTGTTAAAAAATAATAATTTACCCCGTGTTTATCTGTTGTTCTTTTTGGCCTTGTTGTTGCAGATATAGATACAAAAATATCCTTATACTTACTGCGCAGTTCGTTAACTACTGTGTCTTTGCCAGTTCCCGACGGACCTGATATTACAAATAAGTACTTTTCATTATTCATCCAAGTTAGCCTCCTCGCCATCATCAACGTTGCTAACAAACCTATTTGAAACTGTTTCGGGCTGAATTGCACTTAAAACAACATGGTCGGAATCGGTTATAATAACTGCGCGTGTCCTTCTTCCGTAGGTTGCATCTATAAGCATGTTTTTATCTCGGGCTTCTTGTATTGTACGTTTAATAGGCGCAGACTCCGGGCTTACAATAGCAATTATCCTTGTTGCATTAACCATATTGCCAAACCCTATGTTTATTAGTTTCATAAAATCAACTTGTCCTTTCAACTAAAAAATAATTATTCTATATTTTGAACTTGTTCTCTAATTTTTTCTATCTCGGCTTTCATATCTATAACAAGCTGCGTAACAGAAAGCTCGTTACACTTACTTCCTATTGTGTTTGTTTCTCTGTTCAATTCTTGAGTTAAAAAGTCCAGTTTACGCCCTACAACTCCACCTTGTTGCAATATTGTTTTGTACTGATTAATATGGCTTACAAGTCTCACTGTTTCTTCATCAACACTTGTCTTATCAGCAAAAATAGCAGCCTCTGTTAAAATACGTGCATCGTCTATTGTTGTGCTGTCCATAACTTCTTTAAGCCGTAAATACAATTTCTCTCTATATTTATTTAGTCTCTCTTTACTCGTTTGTTCAATTATTGTTACAGCTTCGCTTAAAAAGTTAAGCCGACCTATTATATCATTTAACAGGCTTTGACCCTCTGTTTTTCGCATTGATATATAGTTTTCTATTGCAATATTTGTCACACTTTTTATATCTTCCCAAAGTTTTTCTTCGTCTTTTGGGGCTTTTTGCATTACAAGCACATCAGGAAATTTCGATATATCTTCGGCAGATATATTACACTGTATATTTAGCTCGTTTTTTATAGAGTTAATTGAATTATAATACTGTTTAGCAAGAGCTATATTTGCATTAACTGTCATGTCGGTTTCGGTTATGCTGTGGCATGTAAGGGCTAGCTCTACTTTTCCTCTTGTAATGCTCTCACAAAGTAATTTTTTTAATTTATCATCTAAAAAAGAATAGCCTCTGGGTAATCTTGACGAATATTCCATGTATCTTGAATTAACGCTTTTTATTTCTGCCGTTATTATTTTATCACCTACAACAGTTTCACATTTACCGTAACCTGTCATACTTTGTATCATTTTGTTACTCCTTAAAATTTTTTAAAGTTAATTGTTATAAATAGCAACGTGTTATCGTAAATGCAAAAGTACTAAAAGCAAATTACTCCATTATTAGCTATATCACACAAAATCGTCTATGTCATAAAACAACTATTAATAGTTATACAACATAAAATTTACTGATTTGTTTATTATAATAAATGAACACTATCTAATATATTTTACACTTTTTTTATAAAAAAATCAATAAATAATAAAAAACAGCAGTGCATACGTATGGCTACCAGTAAAAGATTATGGCACCGATTAAAATTCTATAAATAAATAGAGAACTTAGCCTATGTATGTTTTTTTTGCGAATGAATAACATCTATTAATTAAACTTACAATCGAGCATATGTTTAGCCTGCTTATTAAAATTAATTTGAAATATTGTTTTTTCTGTGCTATATTTTATTAAGATTATTTATATAATGTGAAGTATGAACATTATATAAATTGGCATGTGGCTATGCCACGCCATAAAATAATTTATAAATAATCCATACAGGATTTGAGGATTATTTATATAATGCGTTGCATTATATACTTTTTATTCTATGGCTTTCGGCTCGTACCTTACAGTACAACCGCCGAAATATGCCAATAAATAATCCTACGGATTATTTATATAATAGAAATGGAGATAATATGGTTGATACAAACAAACCAGCCTTCTAAATCATAAATAATTACGAATAAGACTTAGGAGGCATTTAAAAATGTTTAACAAAATTGACATGCAAAATTGGAACAGAAAAAACAGCTATAATAACTATTTTGACAGTGTACCTTGTACATACAGTATGACACTTAACTTAGATATAACCAATTTTTTGAAAGTTCTCAGAGAAAATCAACAAAAGTTTTTCCCGGTAATGCTCTATGCAATTTCACAAATTGTTAATTTGCACAAAGAATTTCGCATGGATATAGATGAAAATAATAATGTTGGATATTATGATTATTCTAACCCTTGTTATACAGTTTTTCACGATGAAACGGAAACAATAACAAATATATGGACAGAACATACTAAAGATTTAAAATTGTTTTTAACAAACTATAACGATGATATATTAAAATATAAAAGTGATTTTCATAATTCAAAATCACTTGTAGGTAAAAATTATTTTAACGTTTCTTGCATACCTTGGACAAGTTTTACAGGCTTTAATTTAAATTTGCAAAAAGGATATGAATACCTACCGCCGATTTTTACAATTGGAAAATATTTTTATGATGGCGACAAGATATTGTTGCCCTTAGCCATACAAGTACATCACGCAGTATGCGATGGATTTCATCTATCAAGGTTTGTAAATGAATTACAAGATTATATAGACATATTTAAATATGAGTAATTTACAGCATAGGGCACAGCTTTCTTTTTACTTCAACTATTAAATTGCTAAAATCAACTGATAGTTCCTTTATAAAGTAAAACTGTCACTATCATTTTTTGATAGTGACAGTTTGTTTATTTATTGGCAGGTGTATATACCTATGTAAAATAAATTTAAAACCTTGTCGATACTTAGTTTATATTTTTTCAATAATGTTTTTACTGTAAAATTATAATGTAAACTCTTCAATTTTTAGTACAGTTAAAATAAATATTTTTATACCAATAAGTATTTCATCTATACAAGCAGATTCGTCTGTTTTATGTGCACCACCGTGGGCAAGTTTTTGCGGTTTTGGCTTTCTGTTATGTATTATAGGGCCAAAAAGCAGTGCATTTGGTATTTTTCGTGAGTATGTTCCGCCTCCTGTGTAATAAGGTGGTATATCGCTACCCATAAAATCGTTGTAAAGTTTGTTTAATTCAACAATTTTTTCGTCTTTTGGGTCTGTATAGCAAGGATTACTGTTTTTTACGTTAACTAGCTTTGCACCGTTGTTTTGGCAATATTTTTCAATTTTTTGTATAGTGTCGTCAATATTTGTAGTAATCGGGTAGCGAATATCCATGCTTAAAGATAACTTATTATCGAGCATTTTTAAAACACCATGAACACAAGTAAGTGCGCCCATTTCTTCGCCGCTGTGTTTAATATTAAAAGTGCTTCCGTCAAAAGTACTTGTTATATCGGCAATAAATTTAAATGCAAAATTGGGTTTAATAAGTGTTTTATTAAAAAAATTACAAAGTATATTTATGGCATCTTTTGCTTTTTCAGGATCGGCAGCATGAGCTCCAAGGCCGGTTGCTTCAATTTCAACATTCTCACCATTTTCGGTTATTGTTATATCTTTAAAGGGGGCATTTATTAAATTTAAAGCTTGTTTTTTTACAACTGCTCTTGCCTTTCCCGCAACCGAATTTCTTACGGTGCCACAATCTATGCTCACAAAGTCGTCGTCAAAAAAAGGTATTTCAATTTCAGCTTTTAAACCGCCCTTTTCGGCATAACAAATTGGAAAAACAGAGTCGCCCACAATTGAAAAAGAAGGTGTAGGTCTGTGTTTCAAGTAGTATTCAACATCTTCCATACCACTCTCCTAGTTTGTACCAAATATAACTTTATAATTATATTTTAAATTGTAATTAAGCTTTTTAAAAAAATATAGGCAATATAAAGATGTTATTGCGGCACCTTTATTGTCATTTGTACCTCTTCCAACAATATAATCTTCGTAAATAGTTGGATTATAGGGCTCAAATGTCCACCCTTCGCCCTCAGGTACAACGTCAAGGTGATTCCAAAAACCTATGTGCTTTTTAGTGTCATTTTCTTCCATAGATGCGCTAGCACAGTAATAATCGCAATTGTCCGTAAAAAAGCCAAGCCTTTCAGATATATCTAGTGCCTTATCAATTGCCTTTTTGCAGCCCTCACCAAACGGTGCGTTTTTTTCTGTGCTTTTTACCGATACGCTCTTTATTTTTACTAGTTCACAAATATCATCAACTATATCTTGCCTGTAACTCTGTAAAAAATCATCAATTTGCTCAATTAATCTGTCTTTATTCATATTTTCTTATGCCCTTTCTTAAAATATAAATTTATATTTGTAATATTTTATTATTATAATAAAACTATACTATAAAAAACCTTTCAAACTCATTTAAATGGGCCTGAAAGGTTTTAAAAGTTCCCATTTTTATAAGGAAACTGTTTATTAAATTAAACTATATGCGATTTTGCTGCGTAATCAACATTTGCTCCGTCAACGCCTTGCAATTTTTCGTTTCTCTTATCAAAAAACTTAGGTGCAACCTGTGGGAACATAGCATATGTCAATACATCTTCTTCTTGCTGTGTATATTTTGCTGCCTCGCCCTTCATCTTTTCTACTTCCGATTCAAGCAAATCGGCAGGACGGCAAGTAATAGGCTCTTCATCGCCAAGAATTTTTTTGCTGAACTCGGCACTTATGGGAGCAGGTGTTTTGCCGTACTCGCCTTTTACCATAGCTTTAAATTCTTTTGTTACCATTTTGTATCTCTCGCCCATAATTATGTTAAACACAGCTTGCGTGCCTACAATTTGGCTTGTGGGTGTAACAAGTGGCGGATATCCCGAGTCCTCACGAACTCGTGGAATTTCTTTTAAAACATCTTCAAGTTGATCTTCTTTACCTGCATCTTTAAGCTGTTTTAAAAGGTTTGATAGCATACCGCCCGGAACTTGATACAAAAGCGTATTTGCGTCTACACCAAGCATTTTTGGGCTTAGCTGTCCTGATGACAAATATTTCTCACGAAGTTTTGCAAAGTGAGCCCTAACTTCATCAAGCTTTTTAAGGTCTAAACCTGTGTCATAATCTGTTCCTTGAAGAGCTGCTACAAGACTCTCAGTTGGCATATGGCTTGTACCCAAAGACAGCGGGCTTATAGCCGTGTCAATAATATCAGCGCCTGCCTCTATACCTTTTAGTATAGACATTGATGCAAGACCTGAAGTGTAGTGACTGTGAATATCAACAGGAATTTTAACAAACTCTTTTAAAGTTTTAACTAGTTCGTATGTTGCATACGGTGTCAAAAGCCCTGCCATGTCTTTAATACAAATGCTGTGTGCGCCCATATCCTCA
>CAYJLZ010000049.1:15318-15642 GCA_964371265.1 uncultured Bacteroides sp.
GTGCTTTTTCTTTAATTGCCGATTTAATAGCAGTTTCAAGGTTGCGAGGGTCATTTAGCGCATCAAAAATACGCAAAATATCTATACCGTTTGAAACAGATTTTTGTACAAAGTACTCAACTGCATCGTCAGCGTAATGGCGGTAGCCAAGCATGTTTTGACCCCTAAAAAGCATTTGCAACTTTGTTTTAGGGCAAGCTTTGCGTATTGTGCGAAGGCGTTCCCATGGATCTTCATCTAAAAATCTAATGCAAGAATCGAAAGTTGCTCCGCCCCAGCACTCAAGTGAAAAATAGCCTATTTCATCCATAATAGATAAAATAT
>CAYJLZ010000050.1:0-402 GCA_964371265.1 uncultured Bacteroides sp.
CTTTTTGAAGCTTAATTGCATAAGTGTAAGCATCATCGTATGCTCCTTTTACAATGCAAACTTCCGCTCCATAAGCTTTTGTCGCTTCAACTTTACTTATAGGTGCGCCATCGGGCATACAAATAATGCTTTTTATGCCATTGTGAGACGCCGCAAGCGCAACACCCTGTGCGTGATTACCTGCGCTGCTTGCAATAACACCACATTCTTTTTCTTCGTCTGTCATTTTGCTCATTTTATAATATGCACCGCGTATTTTAAAGCTACCTGTTGTTTGTAAATTTTCAGTTTTTAAGTAAATGTCTCCCTCGCTACCTAAACCGGTTGCATGTATCATGTCAGTTTTTCTAATAACATTTTTCAGCACGAATGCCGCATTATAAATTTTATCAAGAGTAATCA
>CAYJLZ010000050.1:412-7742 GCA_964371265.1 uncultured Bacteroides sp.
AATCAAAATTAAACCTCCGTTTTGCTAACATGCTAATTATTTTACCATTAAAATTAAAAATTAACAAGCATAATATTGCGAAATATTGCAATAAGTTGTATACTTTACTTATTACAAACACAAATTTGTTAGGTTATATATTACGTTTAGAACCAGCATTATATATATTAACTTATTGTTATTAATAGCCATAAAGGTGCCACACACAAAGTAAATTATCGCTGTGTTATTAACATTTTAAAGGAGAACTTCAATGACATTTCAACAAAAAATTTTAACAAAATTAAACAGCCTTGTAATATTTAGAAACGTTTTAAAAAATAAAGTAATACAAAAGCTAACAGCACTATTAAAAGTAGATACAACAGATACATGTGCGGCTGTAAATGCCTGGAGCGAATTTGCAAATGCGCTTTATAAGCACACCGACAACTTTAGTGATTATATGTTAAAAGCTGTGTTAGATGACGAAAACATATATGTTTATGCAAACTGTAAGCCTGACAATATTAGCCAAATAATTGCCTTTTCAGCGCAAAAAGAACTTGAAATACTTCAAAGTATATCTTTATTTGATGGCGCACAAATTAAAAGCTCAATAAATTATTACGATTGGCTTGCCACATGGAACACAAGTGAGCACGATTTTATAAAAATGTACGAAGATAGAATAAAAAATTTACCCAAAACCGGCTATGGTATTTTTGCAAAATACAATGTTTTTACTATAAAAAACAACGATTTATCGCCTGTTAAGTATCCTGATTCACAAAATGTTTTATTTATGGCTGAGTACGAGAGTGAGCGCAATAAAGTTATTGAAAACACAAAGGCTCTTTTAAGCGGCAAACCCGCTGCTAATATATTGCTTTACGGCGATGCAGGTACTGGCAAAAGCAGCACTGTTAAAGCCGTTGCAAACGAGCTTTTTGACAAAGGATTACGTTTAATCGAAGTTAAGAAAAACCAATTATACGAAATACCCGACTTAGTAAACAAACTCAGCATTAATCCATTAAAATTTATTCTATTTATTGATGACTTAAGCTTTTCCTCAAACGACGACGATTTTGCTGCTTTAAAAGCAATACTTGAGGGCAGTGTTACGGGTAAAAACAGCAACCTAGTAGTGTATGCAACGTCTAACCGTAGGCACCTTGTTAAAGAAACATTTGCCGATAGACAGGGTGATGATTTACATCTTAGTGACACACTTCAAGAATTGATGAGCCTTTCTGATAGGTTTGGATTGAAAATTACATTTTCACGCCCAAATAAAGAAGAGTATTTTAACATTGTTACCCACCTTGCAAATTTATACGACATAGAAGTTAAAAGTGAGGAACTAGTAAAAAAAGCTGAAATTTTTGCTTTGCGCAGCGGCGGCAGAAGCCCCAGAGTAGCAAGACAATTTATTGAACAACTGAAATCGGAGGTATAGCTATGTTAAAAGGTGTGTTAATAAAAGAGTGTTTATTAAACGAAAATGCAATAGATATGCTTAATATAGAGCGTGTTGAAATTTGGAAAACAGACGATAAACCGAAATATTGGACAGCTATACATTTTACAACGCAAGATTTAAACTTTCCTAAAAAATTATCTTCTTGCATAGCAAAAAACTGGTATTGCGATATGAAATACAAAGACAGAATAAAAGTTATTGTGTTTAAAAATAAAGTTTTGCAGTATACAATAGGCAACGAAAAAGAAAAACTTGTTGTATTAAAACAGTGCAAAAAAATAGGCGTTCCTAAAAACGCTCTTAACTGGCAAGAATAATTTAAGTTGTACTTGTATTAAAATAGCACACCTTTTTATTTAATTGGTTTTGTTATTAAGTGCAACAAAAAGTGCTTTTAATACTACCGAGGTAAAAAAACCCATAGCTACACCCGATACTAAAAGAATTGGAATATAGTAAAAAACATGTACTGTATTAAAAATAAACATTAAAACAATAAGTTGCCCCAAATTATGAAAAACAGCACCGCTTACCGAAATTATATAATAGTTTTTTTTAAATTGCAAAGCAAAATAAATTAAACATATAATTAAAAACGAGCATATTCCCCCGCTTAAACTTAACGCCCCTGCCACAAAACCCCTAGTTATAAGTGCAAAAAAAGCTTTTAAAACAACAAGTGTAAAGGCTGTTTTTTTGCCTATAAATACTAACGAGTACATTACAACAACGTTTGCAAGGCCAAGTTTAACTCCGGGTGGCAAAAGAAAAAAAGCTGCTATTATATTTTCGGCATACGAAAGTGCCATTGCCAAAGCAAAAAGCATTGCGGTGTATGATATTTTTTTTATATCTACATTTTTTTTCATTTTTCACCTACTATAAGTATGTTAAAATAAAACAATAGTTTTATTATTTAAAGTATATACTGTTAAAATTTCAGCTTACGTTACTTACAAAAATTACATTAAAGCTGTTATCTACAAGTTCAAAATCGTTTTTCAAACTTTGAGATACATATAAGTTGTTGTTTTTGTCCAGCACCATAGCAATTCCTCCGCTTTCAATGTAGTTTAAAGCGCTTTCAAGCCCGCTTACAAAAAGTGATGTTGAATAAAAATCGGCACTTGCACCATCGCTGTGCATTACACCTACACTTAAAATATCAGTTTGTGCCGATTTGCCTGTTGTCGGGTCTAAGATATGGTGATAAACCTCACCGTCTTGTTCAAAATATCGCTCGTAACCTCCCGAAACAGAAAAAACCATGTCTTTCATCGTAACGGAGGCTATGGCCGAATTTTCACTTACACCGTTTGGGTTTTTAAACCCTATTCTAAATAATGAGTTATCGGGTTTTGTGCCCCAAGCATATACGTTGCCGCCAATAGATAAAAGTGCGCCTGATATTTTGCTGTCCTCATAAATTTTTTGTACTACATTGCAGGCATAGCCCTTTGCAATACCACCAAGGTCTATACCCTGCCCTTCATTTTTTAACATTACTGTGTTATTTTTCATATCTATAATAATATCATTGTCATTAATTAGTGGTAGTAGTTCATCAATTTGCGCTTGTGTTGGTACGGTTGGTGTGCTTGATGTAACTGCCCAAAGTGTAGTGAGAGGGGCCAATGTAACAGCAAATGCACCATTGCTTTGCGTTGAAAAATTAACTGCCTGTTGCAATAAGTTTATTGTTGTTTCGCTTACGTTTACTTCAGCTATGCCTGCGTTAGTATTTATTTTGTCAATATCGCTGTCGTGCACATATAAAGAAATTAACTGCTCAAATTCATAAAGTTCTTCAAAAACTTTTGTGCCTATTTCTTCTCCATTTTGCCCATAAACTGTTTGACTTACAAAAGTGTTCATTGCAAAAGTAGAGTTAGTGTATGATGCATTTTGATTATTTTTTATAATTAAAAAGGCAATTGCAATTACAGTACAAGCAATAATTATAATATAAACAATATTAAGTTTTAATTTACTTTTGTTCATTTAAAGCCCCTATTTATTTTATTAACATGTTTGATTTTAATTGTAATTTTAAATTGTGTCAATAGCAATTAATATAAAGTTACAAATTAATATTAAATAATAACAGTTTAATATAAACACTTGCATAGCCGGTACAATTAGTGTAAAATATCATATGTATGCATTTTCATTATTATAGTGTTGGTTTATATAATACATCACTATCACCAAAGTTTGCAATATTAAATAAATATTGTTGTAACCTTAATAATTAAACAATAATTTATAAAGTATTTTTTATATTGAAAGGACTATTATTGATGAAAAAAATTTTTATAGCAACGCTTTTAATTTGTTTATTAGGTCTGGCTTTAATATCGTGTTCCTCTGCAGAAACTTTAACTAATACTGTACCCGACATAGCTACTGCTGTATCGGAGGTTGGCGATATACAAGAGCCAAACGAGCTTACTGAGGATAACTTAGTTTATGACATGGGTATTACTGTTGAAAATGTTGCCGAATTTTCCGGGTTTACAACCGGTATTACAGGAAACTCGGGTACTATTGTTGTAATTAAAGCGGCCGATGGAAAAGTGGCAGATGTACAAGCAGAGCTTGAAGCTTACAAAATGGTAAATGCCGATTTCTTATCGCTGTACCCTGAATTTGCCTCGGCGCAAACACAGGCCGAAAACGGACGCATTGTTGCAAAAGCTGACGTTGTAGTACTTGCAATTGCAGGCCCGAATGCTGACTATGCCGCCGTTGACACTGCAATTGAAGAGGCACTACAATAATATAAGTTGCCTATCAATTTATAAATTTACTTAAACTTATTAATACTCATTTTAATGCAAAAATTTAATAAGCTTAAAAAATTTATATATAAAATAAATAACATGTTTTTTATTTTACCGCAAAGCTTAACTTTTAATTTTACGTTAAGGCAAGTGTATATGCATTTGCCTTAACTTGCGTTTGAGGTGACAAAATGGTTTTTAGCACCGTTTTATTTTTATTTAGATTTTTACCAATAACACTTGCGCTTTATTATATTGCGCCGGCAAAACTAAAAAATACATCACTTTTTATTTGCAGCCTTGTTTTCTACTCTTGGGGTGAAATTAGGCTTTTTCCTGTTATGGTGGTGCTTATACTTGTAAATTATTTATCCGGCCTTTTAATGCAAAAGTTTGATGATAACAATAAATTGCGTCTTCTTTTTCTACTTATAAGCATTGTTGTAAGTGTAGGAATGTTGTTTTATTTTAAATACACTGATTTTTTCATACAAAATATCAACACATTATTTGGCACATCTATTTCGCCTCTTCGCCTTACATTACCACTTGGCATAAGTTTTTACACGTTCCAAACAATGAGTTATTCAATTGACGTATATAGACGAGGCGTTAGTGTAGAGCGCAACATAATTAACTTTGGTGCATACGTTGTTATGTTCCCTCAATTAATTGCAGGGCCAATTGTTAAGTACCGCGATGTTGCACAGCGACTTCATGTGCTAAAGGGTCGTGTTACATTTAAGCGAATTGACGAGGGTATTAGCCTGTTTATTTTTGGTCTTGCAAAAAAAGTGCTTTTAGCCGATGGTATTAGCGCACTTTGGTACGAAATTACAGGCCAATACGCAGGTGCTGTATGGAACAGCGGTGTTGGAATTGAAAATGCCTCTACCCCACTTGTTTGGCTTGGAATTATTGCTTATGCTTTTCAAATTTATTTTGATTTTTCGGGATATTCTATGATGGGAATAGGAATGGGTAAAATGCTGGGGTTTGATTTTCCTGACAACTTTAATTTACCCTATATTGCAAACAGCATTACTGATTTTTGGCGCAGATGGCACATGACACTGTCGGGTTGGTTTAAAGAGTATGTTTATATTCCCCTTGGCGGAAATCGCAAAGGTCTAAAACGACAAATTTTAAATTTGCTTGTTGTATGGTTTTTAACCGGATTTTGGCACGGTGCAAACTGGAACTTTATACTTTGGGGCTTGTACTACTTTATATTACTTATGATAGAAAAGGCTTTTTTGTTAAAACACCTTGATAAAGGCAAAGTTTGGCCGCATTTTTACACACTGTTTTTTGTTTTAATTGGTTGGGCATTTTTTGTGGGAAGCGACGATGGTGTTACTCTGCCCTCACTGTTCACAAAACTTTTCATCCCGTCTAGCGGCGTAAGTGCAATTTATTTTTTACGCAACTACGCGGCATTATTAATTGTATGTTTCATTTGTGCCAGCCCTTTACCAAAAATATTTTACAACAAAATTAAACACAACAATATATTAAGAGGTATTATTTTAGGCAGTTTAATTTTAATAAGCATTGCATATATGGTAGATGCAACCAGTAGCCCATTTTTATATTTCCGTTTTTAAGAGGTAATTATAATGCATAAAATAAAGCGTAAACTTATAAAATATCCCATAGTTTTTTTGTTTTTTATATTTCTGATGGGTTTTTTCATATTTGATGGTATATATCCAAGCAAAGAAATATCAGAGCTTGAGAACAGACCTCTTACACAATTTCCGCAAGCGAGTTTAAGTGCTCTTGCAAACAATTCGTGGATGGTGGACTACGAGAGCTACGTTAAAGATCAATTTGCGTTTAGAGACGCTTGGATTAATGTTAAAAGTATTACGGAGAATGTGTTACTAAAAACTGAAAACAATGATATATTATATGGGAGCGACGATTATCTGTTTGCTAAAAGCTGGAGTATTAGCGACGAAAAAAGGTATGAAAACAACGTTTCAGCCCTTGTTAGGATGAGCGAAAACTTAAAAGACAATGCAAGTATAATGATAGTGCCGTCGTCATCAAATATTTTAAGCGAGAAACTACCGACAAGCGCACCGATGCTTGACGAAAACGCATATATTGACGATATTTACAGCCGAGTAGAGAACGCCGGCGCTAATGTTATTGACATACGTGATGTACTAAGCGAAAATGATGACTCGTATATTTATTACAAAACAGACCATCACTGGACGCTTCATGGCGCATACCTTGCATACGAATACTTTGCAAATTTAAAGCAGGTGCCGATTTTTAACACTGAAACTTACGAAAAAATTGATGTAGACAACTTTTTAGGCACACATTATTCAAAGGCAAGAAATATTAATGTTGTTGCTGATACACTTTCGTATTATAATTTAGATAATAATTTGAGCGTATTATCGTATGATTCCAGTGGAAATGCAAGTTATGATGATGGCAGTTTATACGATTACACCATGTTTAACCAAAGAGATAAATATGCAGCATATTTAAGGGGCAATAATGGTTATTCGGTGCTTAGCGGAAACGGCGAAGGTAAAATTTTAGTTGTTAAAGACAGTTATGCAAATAGCTTTATTCCTTTTTTAAGCGCAAGTTACGAGCAAATAGGAATTGTTGATTTTAGAGAGAACAGAGATACATTATATAAAATAATGGAGCAAGAGGGTTACGACGAAATTTTGTTTTTATACAGTTTTGATGCGTTTTCTCAAGATATTTATGTTGGAAGTAAAATTGTTGGTACAACATAAATAAAATAAGTCTATTAACATAAAAACCTAGGTAGCGTTTATTAGCTACCTAGGTTTTTTGCTTAATGTTATTTAAAGATTTTATTCTTCAATAAGCCCATTTTCAATTAAAAATTCTTTTGCTACTTCATCGTGTGTGCGCTTATTAACTACAACTTCATAGTTCATTGATGCCATTTGCTCATCACTAATTGCACCGTTAAGTAAGTTTAAAGCATCTGCAACATCAGGGTATTTTTCAAGCACTTCTGTTCGTATTAAAGTCGACATTTGATAGTTGCTTAAAGCCGACAAATCATCTTCAAGCACTT
>CAYJLZ010000050.1:7752-8576 GCA_964371265.1 uncultured Bacteroides sp.
GGTGTCATTATTTCTACTTGCTGCGTCATTAGTGCATCATACATTAAAACGCCTTGAAACTGCAATATTTCTCCAAACTCAAGGCCTTCGTAAACCTGTTGCAATGCCGGTACCCCATCAGCACGATGTGGGAACTCTTGGCTGCATGCAAGCTTCATATCCTTCGCATACGGTACTAAGTCAGATATAGTTTCAAGATTATACATTTCTGCAGTTGTTGATAGCACACCAAGTGCGTACTTATTATTAAATCCATATGGTTCAAAGTACGTTAAATTGTTTTCGGTTGCATAATTTTGTACTATATCAAAAAGTTCTTCCGGCGGCATTCCCGGCACCGGCGTTTCTTTCATTATTCCACTGTAAACACTGCCCGAATATTCAGGGAAAACGTCTATTTCTCCTGAGCCTATGGCGCTGTGTATTATTTGCGTTGCACCAAGTCCCATATTTCTTTCTATTGTATAGTCTGTGTGGTAATCAAGCGTCTCGGCAATTAAATGGCCCATAATAACACCCTCTACCTCGGGTTTAGACGATACTGTTATAATATCATCGCCCTGTGGCAAGTTAGTTATAAACGCAAAAGAGAAAACCAATACAACAACAGAAAGCATTATTGCTACAACACTCTTTTGATATCTTTTTAGTTTTTTAATATTTTCTCTCGACAATGTTGTAGGGTCAACTGATAGACTAATAGGTGTTACAGCTTTTTCAACTTTACTCATTAAAAAGTCCATTAAAAGCGCAAGTAAACACGCAGGTATAGCACCCGCAAGCATTAAGTACTCGTTATTTGTTTGTATACCCGATATAACAAA
>CAYJLZ010000050.1:8586-12452 GCA_964371265.1 uncultured Bacteroides sp.
ACCTATATAAGCGGCAATAGTCATTAGTCCAACTGCTGTTACCGAGGAAATACGAACACCAGCCATAATTACAGGTAGTGCCAAAGGCAATTGCACACGAGTTAAAACTTGAAATGATGTCATACCTATTCCGTGCGCAGCCTCTACAGTTTGTTTGTTAATGTTTTTTATACCTGTGTATGTATTTTTTACTATTGGTAAAAGCGAATAAAGCATAACCATAAGTATTGCCGGAGGGCTACCTATACCAATTAAAGGAACAAGTAACCCCAGTGCTGCAAGGCTTGGTACAGCTTGCATTACATTTGTAAAGCCTAAAACAGGCCTGTCGGCACCTTTAACCGATGCAATAAATATACCTAGCGGCACACCTATTATAACAGCAAAAAAAACTGCCGTTATTGTTAGCTGTATGTGGCTTGCTATAAGTGCAAGCAATTCGGGGTACTTAACAGCTAAAAATTCTATAAAACCTCTCATTAAGCACTCTCTCCTTCACTGTCAAAATCAATGAACTGTGTGCTTAAAGTAGTAACTAGCCTACTTTGAGTTATTATTCCCAAAAGCTTACCGCTTTTAGAAGTAACCGCTATATTTCGCATTTTATTGTCGCGCAATATTTTAAGCACATCTATAATAGAACAATCGGGATCTACAGTTATTTTTTTAGGAATCATTATTTGTGAAACAGGAATATTTCTATCTGCCTCACGCTGTATAGCATTTGCCTTTACTACACCCATATACTGCTTGTTTTCATTTACTACAAGAACACTGTCAACGTTGTGAAAGCGCATAATTTCAATCGCCTTTAATAGCGATATATCGGTAAAAGCACAAACAGGGTCCACAATCATTATGTCTTTAACACGTATGTATTCAGGGTTAGACCAAATGCGTTTTTTGCCAACAAAATCGGACACGAACGAATTTACAGGGTTTTTAAGAATATTTTCAGGTGTATCAAACTGCATAATGCGCCCGTTGTTCATAACGCAAATTTTATCGGCAAGTTTAATTGCCTCGTCCATATCGTGCGTTACAAATACAATTGTTTTGCGAAGTTTAGACTGTAAAAACACAAGTTCATTTTGAAGTTGTTCTCTTGTTATAGGGTCAAGAGCAGAAAAAGGTTCGTCCATTAATATAATTTCAGGGTCGGTTGCAAAAGCCCGTGCAACACCTATACGCTGCAGCTGACCACCCGATAATTGAGGCGGATACCTGTGTAAATAAGTATCGGCTTCAAGCCCAATCAAATCCATTAATTCGCGTGTTCGCTTTTCAATATTCTCTTTTGGTTTTTTCATAAGTTTAGATACAATTTCAATATTCTCTTGCACTGTCATATGAGGAAACAAACCTGTTTGTTGAATAACGTATCCCATAGTTCGCCTTAAATCTATAATATTTTGAGATAGAATACTTTTACCATCTATAAAAACATCTCCGCTTGTTGGTTTAAGTAATGCATTTATCATTTTTAATGTAGTAGTTTTTCCGCAACCGGATGGACCTATAAGTGCTACTAACTCGCCTTTATTAATTTTTAATGATACATTGTCCAACACAAGGTTTTTCTTAAATGATTTGCTCAAATTTTTAATTTCAATCATCAAAAACCCATCCTTTTTATATTATTTTACACAAAAACATTTACCATTTGTGCAATATTTCTATTATAGCATAAATATGATGTTAAATCAAATGTTTTTACATGTACATAACATATATGAAGTATAAATATGTTTTAAAAAAAATAAGGGCCATAATACATTGTATGTATTATGGCCCTTATTACTATATTATTTTAAAAACAAATAATACTATTTTATTGATACAATTTCAGTTCCGGGATAGTAATGCTCTAAAATTTCATCGTAACTTAAGCCTTGTTTAGCATACTCGTATGCGCCCCACTGGCTCATACCTACGCAATGTCCGTTGCCTTTAGTTACAAACGTCCATGTTCCATTGCCGTTGTAAGTCATTGTAAAGTTTGGAGAATACAGTCCCCAGAAGTTGTCGTAAAACTTGCCTGCTCTCATTCGAGTACCCATAACCGTAATATATGTTAAGTTACCGTACTCATCATATTCCGGGTTTGTTATCCAGTTCTCATAATCTGTTCTCCCAGCTGTTGAACCAGGCAGCATTTTTTCAATATTATCGGTAGCTGTGCCAAGTTTAACCGTTGTTGAGCGGTTATAATAACTTGCACCGCTTGTTGCATACACAGTAGCCTTTAAATCTCCCGGGCTTTCAATACCTGCCGGCAAATATGCAAAAGCTGTTCCCCACATATTTGCACTGCTCTGTGTAACACCGCTGTTTGCTGCTGCGTACATTGTATTTGCAACAACACCCTTGTAGGTAACAATTTCGTCTACCACTGAACTAACAGCAGATTTAACACTACTGCTTGGACTTTGCGACAAATACACATTAGGTGTATTGCCACTTTGCGAATTATACATTATATAGCTATGTGCCGCAACTGCCTGTGCTTTGTATACTTCGGTGTTATTAAATCCACCAACTTCGGCCTGAACTATTTTTGACAATATATTTTCAGTTGTATCGGTAACTGTTTTATTTGTGGCAATATCGTATACAGTTACCGAGTCTGCCGTTACTGTGCCTGTTGGGCCTGTTGGAGTTGTTGTACCGCCCGATACGCCGTAAAATGCATATACTTTAGATGCCAAATCGTCGTAAGCTATGTTTAAATCTAAATCTGTATATACTCCGTTAACATACGGTTTAATATGAGAGTAACTTGGGTTGTTACCAACGCTAGTATACTGCCAAATATCAACGTCTATGCCATCTCTTCCAAGCCCTGAGGACGGATTTGATGTTGGGTTTGTTCCCGGGTAGCGTGCATACCAGAATGTATAGCCCAAATCAACAAGATACTCAACGTTAAAGTTGCTCATATACGAGTGATATGTGTAAAAACCTGGGTAATAGCCGTTTTGTTCCAGCATAATCATCATCAGCTGCACATAATATGTGCGCTCGCTATAAGTAGTGCCAATTAAATTGTAATTCGCCTCATAGTCTACATAAACCGGATAATCAGGCATAATGCCATCTCTCTCAAGATTTTTAATCTCCGCACTGTTTAAGAAGAAACTTATTTCATCTATTGCGCCCTGTGTGCTTGTGGCATAACTGAATATGTAATAACCCACATCGATACCCGCAGCCTTTGCACCGCGCACATTAGATTCAAAATATGGGTCAACATACATACTGTCGTTTGTGCTTGTTGCCCTAATTATAGCATAGTCGATACCACTTGCTGCAACAGCTTGCCAGTTAACATATCCGTTATACATGCTAACGTCAATACCATAGCTGCCAATACCACTATTACCGCCTGATGTAGGTTTTTCAACTACTGCCGATAACGTTATAGATGAAGAATATTGCACTGTTTGTCCCAGGGCATCTCTTACACGTATTTTACCTGCAGAAAGTGTAATACCCTTGCTTGCGTCTACCGTTAATACATTGCTTGTTTGCCACGATACGCCACCGTCAAAGCTGAAAGACCCCAGTGCGTTAACGCCTGCCGCAGAGCTTACTTCACTTTCAATTGTAATTGAGTACAGTTTTTTACTCTCGTCGTATAAAGTATTTACGCTATTAATTGTAGGTGGCTCGCAATATCTTCCATCGGATAATATATAATATTGCTTGCCGCTTATTGTGTACCATCCATCGGCATTACCGGCAAATAATTTACCGTTAATGTCAAAATAAAACGTATTGTCATCTATATCTGTAAATCCTGTGGATAGTACAGGTGCGTTATTATTCTCTGTTTGGTAATACTTATCGCCGTTTTCGCTCTCGGC
>CAYJLZ010000050.1:12462-15348 GCA_964371265.1 uncultured Bacteroides sp.
GCTACGCCATTTGCCCCGAAAAACGCTTTCGAGCCATCATCTCGCACATATACCTTGTCGGCAAAAAGCACACCTTGTTCATTCGCTGCATAGTAATTGTCTTCGTATTCAAATTCACCTGTTTTAACAAGTCCTGTGTCATCAAAAATATAAAGATCTTCGCCAATTTGTTTTTTACCTGTTGCTGGCACACCATTTTCCAAATAATATCCATCTACCCAACCGGTGCCTGCTTGTTTTTGTCCATTTTCATTAAAGTAATACGTTGTTCCATCAATTTCTTGTTTTCCTGTAACAATGTATGCATCGTCATCTTGATAGTATTCGCTATCGTTTAAAGTTATAAATCCGTATGGAGCTGCACCTGTTTGTCCAAACAATCTCATTTTGCCGTTTGAAAGCGTAACTATGGTGTTTTTAATTAATGCACCTTCATCATCAGTTATGTAATAGTTGTTTTCAAACTCAAATTCACCCTCAATTAAAACACCATCTGTGCCAAATATATACGACTTTTCGTCAATTTCTTGTCTTCCTGTAACAGCCGCACCACTAACTAAGTAATATTTGTCGGCCCAGCCTGTGCCGGTTTGTTGTTTTCCGTCCGCCTCGAAGAAGTAAATTTCACCGTCTATTGTATTTTTACCTGTTGCAAGAGTGTAGTCATCTTTTTGATAATAGCGCGAACCGTCAAAATCCACCCAGCCCTCGCCCACTGCCTTGCCGTCATCTCCGTAGTAGCTACCTGTGCCGTCATTATCATAAGCAACAGAATTTTTATAAATTACACCGTTTTCATCCGAGCAGTAGTTATCATTCTCAAACTCAAACTGCCCACGAACTACAAGGCCATCGTTACCAAAATAGTAATCACTTCCGTCAATTGTTTGCATGCCTGTAAGTGCTTTGCTGTTTACTACGTAGTAGTCTCCGGCCCAGCCATCTTCATCTGCAAGTTTTCCGTCACTTCCAAAGAAATACAAATCATTTTCTATTGTTTGTGGTCCTTTAAGTATTTCATACTTATCGTTTTGATAGTACTTATAACCATCACTCAAAGTAATCCATCCTTTTGGTGCCATACCGTTAGCATCGTAATAAGTAGTAGTTGTGCCAACAGTAATAAACGCGTTTGTATAAAGCACACCTTTGCCATCTGCACCATATCTGTTACCTTCGTAAGTAAACGTATGCTTATAAGGAATACCCAAATCGCTGAATATATATTGTTTGCCGTTAATTGTTTGCGGACCTGTAACAAACTGTCCGTCTACAATATACATATCTCCAATCCAGCTATTTTTAATAATACTTCCGTTGTCATTAAAGAAGAATGTTTCTCCCTCTATTTCGTTTTCACCTTTTGCAAGCACTGTTTGCTGTGTTTGATAGTAAGTGTTGTCTTCAAAATCAAACCAACCCAAAGGCGCTGCGCCTGTTGCGCCGTAAAAAGTTATATCTCCATTTTCATGTTTGTTCATATAATTTGTATAAAGTTTGCCTGTGTCATCTGCAAGGTATTTCTCACTTTCAAATGTGAAGGCACCTTTAAACACAACACCTTCTGTGTTAAATATGTATTTTGCACCGTCAATTTCTTTAGCGCCAATTACAGCAATGCCGTCTTCTAAGTAGTAAACATCTGCCCAACCCGTGCCTGTTTGCTGTTTGCCGTCGCTATCGAAGAAATATATTTCAGAGCTTATTGTGTGTTTTCCAACTGCAAGAGTAAAGTTAGCCGTTTGATAATAGCGTGCGCCATTAAAATCTATCCAGCCCTCGCCCACAGCCTTTCCATCTTCTCCGTAGTAAGTACCTGTGCCATTTTCTTCGTAAGCTATATCATTTTTTACTATCGAGCCATAATTTTGTGCATAATATTTATGTTCTTCGTATGTAAATATGCCTTTAACAACTAGCCCATCTGCGCCAAAATAATAGTCATCTGTGCCAATTGTATGCATACCAATCAAGGCCTCGCCGTCAACTACATAGTAGTCACCCGCCCAGCCGTCTTCGTCGCTTAATTTACCGTCACTTCCAAAGAAATAAATTCTTCCATCAAGTTCTTGTCTTCCTGTTAGAAGTATGAACTCATTATTCTGATAATATTCGCCATCGTTATAAGTTATCCATCCTGAAACAAGCTGTCCATCAACATCATAATATCTAAGTGAGCCATCTGTCATTGTTCTTATTCTGTCAATATATACAACACCGTTTTCATCGGCATAATAGTTACTGCCCTCGTATGTAAACTCGCCTGTAAAAGGAATACCGTTGTTTCCAATTATATATGTAAGTCCGTCAATAACATATTTTCCTGTTACAACCAAACCATTTTCAATATAAACACCGTCTACCCATCCTGTGCCTGTGTTTTGTTCGCCGTTTTGAGAGAAATAGTACGTATTACCATCAATTGCTTTTACACCCGTCGCTAGTGTATGAACGCCGCCACTCGAGCTTAAGTCTTGATAGTACATTTGATTGTTCGGCCCTGTTATCCAGCCTGTTCTTGCTCCTCCATCGGCACTATAAAAAGTAATCGAATCTGCTCTCTTTAAAAATCCATTGCTGTACAGTGAACCATCACTGCCTGCCACATACCATGCGCCATCGTACATAAAGTCGTATCTAAGCACGCTTCCCTCAGTGTCAAAAACATATTTAACACCATCAATTGTGTGTGGACCAACTGCAAGTGTTCCATCCGGCAACTTATATGTGCGCTTGCTTTCTTCAACTACCCAAGTTCCACTTGTAATATCTTTTGGGTTTTCATCATCATCATCGCCATTGCCGTCCGGGTCTTCACTCGGTGGTGTTTCATCGTCATCGCCACCGCCATTGCCGTCCGGGTCTTCACTCGGTGGTGTTTCATCG
>CAYJLZ010000051.1:0-7891 GCA_964371265.1 uncultured Bacteroides sp.
GCACAATGGTTGCAAAAAACTACGATTTTAGAAAAGACATAAATGTTATATCAGTGCCCGCAACAGAAATTGCAAAAGATTTACAAAACGAAAAGGGCGCAAATATAGCCATGCTTGGTGGTCTTGCTTTTTATAAAAATCTTTATTCTTTTGATGTTATATCAAAGGGTGTGCAAGATTTTTTCGAGTCTAAAGGCAAAGTTAACCCCCAAAATGCAACTGTGCTAAAAGAGGGTTATAATAAAAGCGAGCTACTGTAAAGTAAAGCTCAGTTATTTGCGGAGGATTAATTGATGAATATTGAAAAACTTCTTAAGCCAAACAAAATATGTATTGTAGGCGCCAGCGAAAAAGAAGGCTTTGGCGGAGATACTTGCAAAAATGCCATTAAATATATGTCGCAGGATGAATACATATTTGTAAACCCAAAAAGGAGCGAAATATTTGGTAAAAAGGCATACAGTAGTATTGAAGATATACCGTGCCAATTTGATTTAGTTGTTATTTGTACGCCTATAAGCACTGTTGAAAACATATTGCGACAGGCACACAAGCACGGCGCAAGTGCCGCCGTTATTTATGCAAGCGGATACAAAGAGACAGGCACAAGTGAGGGTATTGCTGCGCAAGAGAGCTTGAAACTTCTTGCAAAAGAGCTCGATATGGCTGTTATGGGGCCCAACTGCGCCGGCTTTGTAAATTTTGCGCACGATAAGTATGTTTTCGCTTTTATTTCCGATGACAGGCAAAGAAAAGGTTCTGTCGGTTTTGTTTCTCAAAGCGGCCAGCTATGCCTTTCGATGATGGAAAATCCCTCTTCTTTTTTCAGTTACTCCATATCAGCAGGTAATGCGGTTATAACTACTATGGAGGATTATATCGAATACCTTGTTGATGATAACGATACCAAAGTAGTTGCCATCTATCTTGAAGGACTAAACAACCCTCAAAAGTTTGTAAATAGCCTTAGAAAAGCTGCAAAAATAAGAAAACCTGTTGTTGTTTTAAAGGCAGGAAAAAGTGAAAAAGGCGGTAGAGTTGCAGCCTCGCACACAGGTTCTCTGGCCGGTTCCGATAAAATATTTGATGCTCTATTCAGCAAATTCGGTGTTATAAGGGTAGACGATTTAGAGGAGCTAATTTATACCGCACAGCTTTTTGCAACGGTAAAAACAATTCCCCATGGCGAGAGAGTTGCATCTATGAACTTATCGGGAGGCGAAACGGGTATTTGTGCCGACGTTGGTAGCCTTTGCGGCATTGATTACCCTGATTTTGATGACAATACAGTTGAAAAGCTAAACGAGTTATTGCCGTCTTACGCATCGGTTGCAAACCCGCTGGATATGACAGCAACACTAAGTTATGATACCGAAAAGTACGCACAAGTACTTAGAACAGTTATGGCTGATAATAACATTGACATTGTTATGATTGGCTACACACTCTTGCAAGAAATTGCCGACCCCGCCATACATTATATGGCTGCGGCAATTGAGATAGTTTCAAAAGAAGATAACAGCAAACCTATGGTAATGTTACCGTTTGCAGGCAATACCCGAAACTTTGAGTATCAACAGCGCCTTGCAAATTGCGGCGTTTGTGTTTTACCTGCACCAATATACGGTTTGCGCATTTTAAAACACCTTTGCAACTTTGCAGTGTACGATTATACAATGTACGACGATAGGCTTGCCATTCCCGACAGGCCACGTGGTGAAAATCGCATTTCGCTAAGCGAGTACGACGCAAAGCAATTGCTTAAAAAATATGGTGTTGCAGTTCCAAATTCGGCGGTTGCCACTTCTGCCGAAAATGCCGTTGAGCTGGCAAACAAGGTTGGCTATCCTGTTGTTCTTAAAATAGCAAGCACTGAAATTCAGCATAAGTCGGACTGTGGCGGAGTGGTGCTTGATGTAATGAATGATGAGCAGTTAATAAAAACTTATGCGCAAATTATGACAAATGTAAAAAAACATCATCCTACCGCAAATATTGACGGTATGCTTGTACAACACGAGGCAGACTACGGCAGAGAAATAATTGTTGGCATAAACAGTGATGCACAGCTTGGGCCCGCTATTCTTGTAGGGCTTGGAGGCATATTTGTAGAAGTTTTTAAAGACACCGCACTTGCTTTAGCACCTGTTTCAAAACTTGAAGCTGTTAATATGTTAAAGAGCCTTAAATCTTACAAGCTGTTAACAGGATACAGAAAGACTCCACCTTGCGATATTGATGCACTTGCTGATTTAATTGTGCTTGTTTCGCAGTTTGCACTGACAAACAAAAACAAGCTTATTGAACTTGATTTAAACCCTGTTTTTATTTATGAAAAAGGTGTTTGTGCCGTTGATGCTGTTGTTGTCAGTGATGAAACGATTTCTTAAATGATATCAAACAAAATTATTTAGTTGTCAGAGGATTTTTTTAATATGAGTGCAATAAAAAAACATAGGTTTACCGCAGAGCGTGTTATGTATTTTTTTATGGGCAATTTATTATATGCTTTTGCTGTAAGGTTGTTTTTTGTAGAAAATAACATTATTGCAGGAGGTTTTGTAGGCATTGCAACCATAATTAATTATTTACTGCCAATTAATGTTGGTGCTATTACCTTTATTATGACCATGCCTTTTTTATTAATAGCTGCATTTACTAAAGGTATTAAGTTTACACTTATAACAATGAGTGCTTCGCTTGTATATTCGGTTATTGTAGATATGCTTACTTTTTTACCCACAATTACAAATAATTTACTACTTGCTTCACTATTTGGTGGTGTTTTGTATTCTCTGGGTGCTGTTTGTATGCTTAATGCGCGTGCATCTACGGGTGGAACCGACCTTGTTTCAAAACTACTGTTATTGAAGTTTAGGCATTTATCATTAGGTAAAATGTATTTAATTGTCGATGGATTATCGATACTGGTTGCAATGATAGTTTTTAACGATATAGAAATTGGTTTATACGGTATACTGGCAATATACATATGCGCTGTTTTTACAGATAAATTTATTACAGGGTTTAATACCGCCAATATATGCTACATAATTACAAAAAAAGAACCTCAGGATATGGCTAATTATATAATGCTAAAAGTTAACAGAGGTGTAACTTGGCAAAAAGCAGTGGGTATGTACGAAATGACTGAGAAAAATTTATTAATGGTAGTTGTTAAACCTAAAGAGATGTATAAACTTAAAGATATTATTGTTGAATACGACCCAACGTCATTTGTGGTTGTTGCACATGCAAACGAAGTGATGGGCAGCGGCTTCCACCGAACATATAGCGTTTGATGCCAAAAAATGTTGACATATGGTTACAAACGTGTTAATATATGAAAAATATACAAAAAGCAATATTGTTTTTGTGTTTTTTTAGTAAAGTAAAATAATTTTGAGGAGGAAAAAATGTTAAAAAACAAAAAACTCGGTTTAGACTCTAAAAGCTTTGCCATAATTATGGCGCTAGGTTTGGCAGGTAGTGTTATTTACAATCTTCCATACCTAAAGTACACTTACTACGATTCAATTAACGAAGCTTTTGGAATGACTGACCAGCAATCCGGATTTTTACTTTCAATGTATGCAATAGGATGTATGATTCTTTACATTCCCGGCGGATTTATTGCGGATAAGGTAGCAACAAAAAAATTGATGGTTGCCTCTTTGGCAAGTACAGCGGTACTTGGTGCGGTTTTAGCGTTTACCATGAACTTTACAGTTGCTCTAATCATTTTCTTTTTATTTGCAATAAGCACTAGTTTTGTTTTCTGGACAGCTCTTATGAAAGCCCTTCGTATTGTAGGCGGTAAAGACGATAGCGGCTCGGCTTATGGTTGGTATTATGCTCTCAGTTCTGTTGTAGGGTTAGTACTTAGCTTTACAAACTGGTATCTGTACGGCCTTGGATTACCCGATCATCGCGCTGCTATGTTCAATGTAATAATAGCCATAGCTATTGAAACATTAATTGCTACTGTTTTGATTATGTTTTTATACAAAGGTGATGACAGCGTTGCTGAACAAACTGCAGACGAAGATAAATTTAAGTTTAAAGATGTACCAAAAGTTTTGCAAAATAAATATGTTTGGTTTGCGGCCATTTTAATGTTTATTATGTATGCAATTTACAGTTGCTCATCATATTTTACACCTTACTTAACAGCTCGTATTGGTATGGATGTTCAAGACTCTGCGCTTTTGTCTATCATTCGTACTTATGTTCTGTTCTTCTTATCTCCTCTAGGTGGATTTATTGCCGACAAGTTTTTAAAATCGACTCTTAAATTTTATGGATTTGGCTTTATTGCACTTGGAATACTTTACATCTCGGTTATTTTCGTTCCGGGCGATCCAAGCAGCATGACGCTTGCTGTTACCTTATCATTCCTTGCATCGGCATTCGGAATTATGATGTACGGTATTATGTGGTCTATAATGAACGAAATTAAAGTACCTGTTATTTATGCAGGCACCGCAATAGGTTTGGCATCAATTTTCGTTTACGCCCCCGATCTTTTCATGCACACATTGTTTGGCACATGGATTGATACATACGGCGACGAAGGCGGATATTTAAGAATATTTATTACTTTAGGAGCACTTGCATTTGTTGCTGTTGTAATGAGTTTCTATCTATCGGCATCTGCAAAAAAATTAGCAGCTAAGGAAGCCGCCGAAACAGTTGAAGCCACAAACGCATAAAAAATTAATAAAAAGCCTTATAACTGTTTAAACAGTTATAAGGCTTTTTTGTTTTTATTAAAGCGTTTATATTAAAAATTATAAATTATAAGGCCTAATATAACAAGCGCAGTACCTAAAAGTTTGCGTTTTGAGAAGTTTTCTTTTAAAAGCATAAAACTGAACAAACCTATAAATATATAACCTGTCGATTCAATTATAACTCCTGTTGAAAGCTCAATGTAATTAAAACAAATTACTGTAATTAATGTAGTGCCAAAAAACATTGCATAGGCGGAAATTACAAGCGGATTAAGATACTCGTTTACTTTTTTTTCGTACACCTTTTTTGCCGAAATTTTTAACATTACTTGAGATACTGCCGCAATAATAACGCCTAACGTATAAATTCCCACAAATAGTATATTACTGTTCATCGGCATCACCTGCTATTAAAACAACACCTACTAAAATTATTAATGTGCCAACAAGCATTTTAGGTACAATTTGCTCGCCAAAAATAAAATAGCCGTAAATCATTCCAAGTGGTATTACTATTGCTCTGTTGCCATATGCAAAAGACAGTGAAAAATTTTTTAGTACTTGTTGCCATAATACAGCATAAATGAAGAGAGTCGCAATTGCACAGGCATAAAAAAATATAAACATTACACTTGCAAAATCATATCCCGAGGCCAATTTTAAAAAAAGCGAACTAAGAGAATAAATAAAGAAGTTGAAGTATAATAAAACATAGTCAAATACTTTTTTGTGTAACAACTATAATATCTCACTTTCATTTTGTAAATTAACAGTCTGTTTAACAACATACTGTGGTGAGTTATTTATACTTATATAAATGCGACCGACATACTCACCAATTAAACCCAGCATTAACATAATTATTCCACCTATAAAAAGAAGTGCTGCCATTGTAGAACTGTATCCCAAAGGTACATTTGGAGAAATAAAGCGGTTTATAATTATGTACAAGCCATACAAAGCACCAAATATTGCAACAGCACAACCTATCACAGTAGCTATTCTAAGCGGTTTTATGCTAAATGCGGTAAACCCATTTAACCACAGCGATAGCAGTTTTTTTAGCGAATATCCCGATTTACCCAATGTTCGAGGCCTTAAAACTACTTGCACGTTCTCCACACTTTTTGTTGCACGAAAAACAAGCCCTCCCAAATAAGGGTATGGGTTTTTATATTTTACCATCTCTTTTGCAATAAATTTTTTCATTGCAAAAAAACTTGTTATTTGTATATCTTTAGGCTTGTTTAACAAATAATAAGCCATTATATCGTTAACTTTGCTGCCAAGAGATCGAAAAAGCCCTCTTTCGCTGTCGGGGTAATTTGCATATACAACGTCGCAGCCGTTTTCAATTTTTTCAACTAACTTAAAGGTATCTTCAACCGGTATTTGCCCGTCGTCGTCTACCGATATAATAATATCGCCCTTTGCATAATTGTAACCCGCCATCAAAGCAGAATGTTGCCCAAAATTTTTAGCAAGGTTTATCAATTTTATCCTTTTGTCTGCTGCCAGGCTTTTCATAGTGCTATAAACATTGTCAGGTGAGCAGTCGTTAACAAGAATTATTTCATACTCGTATTCACAGTTTTTGCGCATAAGCGAGTTTATTTCGTCTACCACCAAGGCAATACTATTTTGCGAGCCGTAGCATGGAATTACGTATGATAACATATTCTCTCCTTATAATTTCGCTTTTTACATTTTTATATCATTTTAGTCGCACTCTTAGTTTATTAAACTTGTAAATATTATTGTCCATGTCGTATGCCTTAATAATTTTTATCATACCTTTGCCGCAAACAACAAGCGGTTCGTTATTTTTTATTAACCAAATCTTTCCCGGCTGTCTTATTTCAAAATGCATATCTTGGACAATTTCCACTTGCCCAAGCACAACTTTTTGCCCATCAATTAATGTATAAGCACCCATGTACGGCTCTGATAGCGCTCTAACGCTGTTTTTAATCGTTGTAGCGTTTGCATTCCAGTCGATATGGTAATCTTCTTCATCTCTCCAAATACTGTACGTTGCCTTTGTATCGTCTTGCTTTTTTGCCGTAATCGTGCCTTTATTTATTTTGTTAATTAAATTTGCAGTCATTTGCGCATATATATTTGCCTGCTTATTAATCACACTTTTTATACAGTCACTATCTAAAACTTCCATTTTGGTTTGCATTAAAATATCGCCGTCGTCTGCGTTTTCTCCCGCATACAGCGCAGTTACACCTACATACTTTTCTCCATTTATTATTGCGCTGGGCGTTGGGGCAAATCCCCTGTATTTTGGCAGTAGAGAATCATGAAAAACAATTAAATTAACCTTTAACAGTTTATTTATCGATAAGGGCAACATATATTTCCAAGATATTGCTATTGCACCGCTTGCATTTGATGTTATTACTAAATCGTCTATATTATTTTTAACATCTGCCCAATAATAATGCTCAATACTGCTTTTTTTACATAAAGTTAATATATCATCGCACCATTGCTTTGTGGTGCCTATCTCTTTAAATGTTACAACACAGGCAATGCAATCTGACAAATTATTTTCTAACAAAAAATTTAGTGTTGTATATCCTTTTTCAGTTGCAATAAATAATACAAATTTATTTTTCATTTATGCCACTCTTTCTTAATTTATAAAAACAACTATACATCAAAATTTTTAAAATTAATAATTGAGTTTACAACTCTATCAACATCTTGTAGTGATATATTGTAAAAAATAGGTAATCTTAAAAGTTTATTGCTCTCGCTAGTAGTGTAAACATCGTTTCCGCAAAATTTTGAGCACTTTAAACCAAATGTTGAAGAATGTAAAGGCACATAATGAAACACCGACAATATATCGTTATCTTTTAAATGTTTTATCAATCTTGTTCGCACTTCAAGCGATTTTAACTTTATATAAAACATATGTGCATTGTGTTTACAATTTTCAGGAATAATTGGCAATTCAATGTATTTTGTCTTATTTGCAAAATCGCTCAACTTATCGTAATAATAATTCCAAGCCTCTAGCCTATTGTTGTTTATGTCTGTTGCTTTTAGTAGCTGCGCATATAAAAATGCAGCATTTATTTCGCTTGGTAAATAAGACGATCCCTTGTCTACCCAGGTGTATTTGTCAACTTCTCCGCGCCAAA
>CAYJLZ010000051.1:7901-15258 GCA_964371265.1 uncultured Bacteroides sp.
CTGTCTGTTCCCTTTTCTCGTATTATTTCAGCTCGTTCAACAAATTTCTCGTCGTTAATAAGTAACGCTCCACCCTCGCCCATTGAATAGTTTTTTGTTTCGTGAAAAGAAAAGCAGCCAAAGTGCCCTATTGAACCCAGTGCTTTACCTTTATAGCTAGACATAACACCCTGTGCAGCATCTTCTACAACAAACAAATTGTAACGTTTTGCAATGTCTGTAATCGTGTCCATTTCACATGCAACACCGGCATAATGAACAGCTACAATAACCCTAGTTTTATCTGTAATTGCACTCTCAATAAGTGTTTTGTCTATATTCATTGTATCAGGACAAATATCTACAAACACTATTTTTGCACCGTGCATTACAAACGCATTTGCAGTGGAAACAAATGTGTAAGATGGCATAATTACTTCATCGCCCGGCTTTATATTACACAATATAGCTGCCATTTCTAGTGCATGAGTGCAGCTTGTTGTAAGCAGTGCTTTTTTGCAAGACGTATTTTTTTCTATCCACTCGTTGCACAGTTTTGTATATTGTCCGTCGCCACAAATTTTGTTGTTTTTTATAGCTTTTTCAATATATGTCAGCTCAGTGCCTACGCTAGGAGGTATGTTAAACAAAAGCATTTTTAAATCCTTTAGGTTTTATTTGTATATCAATTAAAGCACTATCTCTTCAATCGTATCGTTGGCATAAATATAAACATAAGCATAGCCTTCTTCTTGAGCCTTTTGCACCGCCTCTTCTTGTGTCATCATGTATTCATCAATAGGCATTTTATTTATTCCATAACCATAACGATATCTTGTAGACTGCGTACCATTGTGGTAAGTTGGCAAACCTTGTTCGTTAAAAAATAGCATATTATATGTTTGCATTCCCGTATATCCCGATAATGTAAACATCAAATTATCGCTGTCTTTGTAAACATCCCAAAGCTCACAAGTTTCGTCTATGTAAACAACCGATTGCTCTTTTTGTTCAAGTGGCAACGAATCGAGGTAAATTAAATTACTAATAATAGAGCTGTCAATAACTTTATTTTGCGTTAAATGCATATTAAAAATGCCCGCTACTCCACCAAAAATATTGCCCGATAAAATTTGTGTTTTATACAAATTATAATCATCATCGTTATAGCCCGTTGCCTGATACACTTGCCTATTTACATTTATTGCCGTATTTGGAACGCCCGCATTTGTTATAAAAACCAAAAGCACTGCCAGTATTACAACATATGTTGCAATTTTAGGCACAAAAAGCTTTACACACATCTGATATATTTTTCGTGGCAAATTATGCGCAACAAAAAGCACAAGCCCAACAACGCACGGCACCATAATAAAAAACAACGCACTTGCGCCTATAATATCAAATATAAAGCCCGGCATAAACGATGCAATCGTCATTACAATAACAGTCTCTTCAAGTGCAAACTTGTTATCGGTAATAAGTTGCTTTATTGTTTTAACGTTTCGCATTGTGTATACAGCTACTATAAACGCAAATATTGACAGGTATGTTAAATGAAATAAGATGTTGCCATCTTTGACATAAGCCTTAATAAATGCAAACAATTGAATGGGAGTATAGCTACCATAGGGCGATTCTGAACCATCATTAAAAAGTGTAAAGTATGATATAAAAAATACAGCTGCATACCATGCATTTAAAATCCAGTATTTTATATTTAGTGTGTGCTTTCTAAATACAAAGTACATTACACCCGACAGCATAATTGCTCCCGTAGACATTTTAATGTAAGAAATTGCCGTGATAATTGTAGGTATTGCAACTATTAACCACACAAGCTTAATTGCACTTTTATTAAAGTATGCTTTTTTGTTAATGTATACAGCTAAAATTATAAATAAAAGCATTAATGAATTTGCAATTAAAAACGATTCGCTTGTAAAGTAATTTGTTAAAAATATTCCCGAGTTATGATAAACGTCAATACTCATTATTGGTATAAATAATAGCATAATAAAAAACAAATCTATATTTTTTATTTTATTTTCGCTACTAATGTTTAAATAAGCTTTAACCGAGAGTGCACACTTTTGTATTATGTAAAAAAATAGCGGAACAAAAAATATTGGATAAATAAAATTGTACACAAAAACAATATTTATACCAAATAAAATCGATATCAGTCCAAATATAAAATGGCTTCCCATGTGATAACTTATACTCGAAATTCCGTTTGTAAGTAAAACAGGCCTTCCGTATTCTATATAGCTTCGTGCAAGTGTAGAGTGAAACATAGTATCGATATGCGACAAGCCTGTTTGTATTTTTAAATAAGGATCAAGACTTAAATAACCCGTAATCCACAGCACATTTACAAGGTAAAGGCATAGTATCGTAAGCAATACAAAAGAAATTAAAATTTCGCCTATTTTGAAATCGTATTTTTTAATGTTAAAAACAAACGCAGCAAGCCAAAAAATTACAACCGCAAGGCTAATTAATATTATTTTAACGTCATATTCCGATCCATAGTTAATTAAACTGAAAAGAATAAAACAAAACAACCCTAAAGATAATACAAGCCCCGTAAAAGTTGGCAAGTAATTTTTAGTACTTTTAATTTGCATTTATATGCCCCTTTTTTTGTATAGTTGCATGCATACTACACCAGAGTCTAAATTGTATTGCGCATGCATTTTTTATTATAACAAAAAGCATCAAAATATGCAATATTATTACCTTATAATAAGGGTTTAAAATTAATTGCTTTCAGTTATGCTAAAACAAATGCTACTTACAAAATTGTAAATAGCATTTGTTTAATATTTTTTTAGTTATACAGCTGTTGCACCTCTTATATTTGTATTATAATTCTCCTGTTCATACTCATCTTTTTCGTAATTTAATATAATACCTAACACAACAGACACTATTCCTAGTATTCCAAAAGTTAAGCTGAAACTATCAAAAATAACCATCGGCTGCTTAAAGTCTTGAGTTAATATTAAAAGTATAAAGCTAATAATTGCAACTATTGCACTTATTATTACTATTGCGCGATGTTTGCGGCGAGTTGCCTTGCACTCTTGTTCATACTCTTCTATCATTTGAAACTCAGTTTTATCTTTTTTATAGTTTTTAATAATAACCACATACAAAACAAAAAGTGCTATGCTTAAAATTACCATTAACAAGTCAAATAAACTCCAAGCTTTATTAGACAATGTTGCAGCTAAAGGTACTCCGTTGTCGGTAATAACATTGCCACTTATAACTAAATCGTCGTAAAAAATTTCAATTTCATGTTCACCATCGCCAAGTCCTTCAAAGGCTTCGGGTGATATGCTTACTATTCCTCTGTCAACTTCGTACTGAGTATTGTCAACGCTTTCTCCGCCTATTTGCACGTCATGCGGAACTCTGTCGGTCATATTTGTATCTACATCAACACCGCCATCAGGTGTAACGCTAACTGATGGCCCACCGCCACCGCCTGTGCTGCCGCCGCCTGTGCTGCCGCCGCCTGTGCTGCCGCCGTCTGTGCTGCCGCCGTCTGTGCTGCCGCTTGTAGTGTCTGTAATTGTAAATTCGTCAGTTAGTAAATACCTAACTATATAATTTTCATAGTCCGGCATTTTTTCAACAGCTAAATGCAAATCGGGTTGATTTCCAAGGCTTACAATATATTTTCCTGCAGTGTTGCTATCAGTAGGAAAACCTGTGTACTGAGGAGTCGGCGCAATCGGTGTTAAACTTTCACCGACAAGCACACCTGAATACTCCAGTTTTGCCGTTGGTAGTGCATCACCTTTTTGAATTGAATTTTTACTTAAAACTACCTTTATAGTTGCAGGTATCTTGTTAATATATAATTTTACGGTAGTTGTAATCGGCCCATAAGCTGTATCCGATGGAGTAAATACAACATCCACTTCTCTACCCGATGTATCAGTAGAGTTTGTAACATCAGATGTGCTTTTAAACGTCCAGATACCATCCAGTGGCCGACCGTTAACTTCTACCGTACCGGTAATTTTTTTATCGGGTATTGCTAAGCCGTCGTAATCTTTATTATTACCATTTGCGTCTAGTGCCGTTGCGTTTTGTACTGTCGGAGGTGTTGTAATAACAGGTGTTACACCTGTACCGCCTGTACCGCCTGTACCGCCTGTGCCACCTGTACCGCCTGTACCGCCAGTGCCACCTGTGCCACCTGTGCCGCCTGTAATTCCACCGTCACTATAATAAAGCTTAGTATATTTATAATTTTGCCACGCAGGATTTGTATAGCTGTCAAAATTCGTTTCGCCAATAGTATTGTCACTTGCCCCTTTTGCCGTTCCATAATCCATCAAGGCTCCCGGCGCTTGTCCCGGATTTGTATCGTATGCATTTGTTTTACCGGTAGCCTCTACATATCCTGTTTTTGTAGCACTCGAATCATAATCAAACCCATGCAACTGCACAGTGCCCCAAATTGCATCTGTTGCATTACTTATTACCTCTATAAAACCCCCGCGTGATGTTGCAGATCCCTCAACTCCGTAATTATATGAGCCACTTGTTGCACGTTCGGTTGTTGTTAATGCGCGAACAGTTACCTTAGCATTAGTTAGTGCGCTAATGCTACCATAAACACCATCTTCTGTTGTTCCTACAATGTTCACTGTGCTGTCATCAACATTTATTGCACCAAACACACCTGTTATACCTGTAACATTTAGTATATCAGCCATGCTTGCTCCAGTAATTACAAAATTACTGCTATTTGTATCGTCAAATATTTCAAATTCAAGACCTACGCCATCGGTATTATTAATTGTATTTGTTCCTTTAATTGTAAAATTGATTGTTTGATTTACAATTGAAGAATCAACAGCAAATCCACCGTTAACAGTAGTATTTTCAAATGTTACATTAATATTTTGCAATATTTTAACATCACCGCTTATTGTGGAGTTTTTAAACACAAGATTACTCGTTTTGTCATATGTAACACCTGCATAGTCACCTATATTAGCAGATGTTATTTGTGTACCGCCTATAAAAAACGGATACACATCTTCACTTGCAGAAACTATTCCTATTGGTAACACAGCACATACCATAGCCAATGAAACACTTAACGATATAATTTTGCTTATTACTTTTCTCATAAATTTCCTCTTTAAAATTTTAAATCAAATATATAAAGATACGAATAAATATTTCATAAAATTATCCGGCATCACCTCTGAATTTAAGTATAGTTTACTATTTGTTAAATTTCGGTTTTCTTTAATCTTAAAAACTTAATTTGCTAATTATAATTACTTAATTATCAACAAATATGTTAAATTTTTCACGCATAATTATACCTTAATACTATAGCAATTTACACAAAATGTCAATAGTTTATACAACAAAATATATGTATTAACAACAAAAATACGATAATTCGAAAAAAATTATTGCTCCTTAATTGATTAAAATATTTACTATAAAATAATTGACAATAGATTGTTAAACAATATAAAATAAGTGTAAATACAAATTTGAAAGGTATAGGTTGATATGAGTGGAAAAATCATTTTAAATTTGGCAGTAAGCCTTGATGGCTACATTGCAAGCGATGATGGCGGGTTTGATTGGATTGTTGGTGACGGTGATAATTCTCACGACACCAAAGCAACTACAGATTTCGAAAAATTTTTACAAGATATTGACATAGTAGTAATGGGTTCTCATTGTTACAGGCAAGGTTTCGCAAAAGATTATGCGTCTAAATGCGTTTATGTTGCCACAAGCGCTAAGCACCCCGATGAAGCTAATTTAAAATTTATAAGTGGTGATATTGCTTGTATACTAAAAAAAGAGAAAGAGCGCGGAAAAAATATATTTCTCTTTGGAGGCGGTAAAATGATTGATCCTTTTATAAAGGAAAATGCCATAGATACTTATATAGTAGGTATTATACCCACAATATTAGGCAAAGGTCGAAAGCTGTTTTTAGATGACAACCCTCAAATATTACTTCATCTTAAAAAGTGCACGGTTGCCGAGGGTGTTGTTGTGATGACGTATTCGAAGCGTAATTAAATATTTGTTTTTCCACTAATAATGCGAGGTGATGTTTTCACCTCGCATTATTGTTTTTAACATAAATTTACTGCTATAATAGCACTCTTATAAAACAATTAAATTAATTTACCGTTGCCTATTGTTTGTTGCAATATAAAATGATACTATTGTAATAACTATATAAAAGGAGGCCTATATATGCAACAAACCGACAATTTAAATAACATACATTACAATACTCAGGCACTTGCAACCTCTTCAGGCGTTAACTTAATTCCTATGGACAGAGTTAACGGCTTTGATATTCGCCCAGGTTTTTACGATATAGACGGTGCAACGCTTATTCCTTGCGGTGTGAACTTTACGGTATACTCGCACAATGCTACAAATATAGAGCTTGCTTTGTTTCACAGAGAGGAAGATACTCCGTTTGCCACAATACCTTTTCCCGATTATTACAGAATAGGCAATGTATATTCTATGATAGTATTTGGACTAGACATAGAAAATTTTGAATACGCATATAAAATTGACGGCCCGTACGATAAAAGCAAGGGTTTAATATTTAATAAAGACAAGTATCTGTTAGACCCATATGCAAGAGCAGTAACAGGCCAAAGTGTATGGGGCAATATAAGAAAAGACGATTCATTTTACAAGGCAAGGGTTGTTTGCAACAATTTCGATTGGAAAGACTCTAAACAACCGCTACTTGACATGAACGATTTAATAATTTACGAAATGCATGTGCGAGGTTTTACAAAGCACAGTTCTTCCAATGTTAGTGCACCGGGTACTTTTGCCGGTATAGTTGAAAAGATCCCTTATTTACTTGAGCTAGGCGTAAATGTAGTTGAACTTATGCCTATTTTTGAATTTGATGAAATGCTTGATTATCGCAATTTTAACGGCAAAGATTTGCATAACTACTGGGGATACAACACTGTTAACTTTTTTTCTCCAAACACCAGCTATGCTAAATCGGTAGAGTACAACCGAGAGGGTACCGAGCTAAAACAGGCAATTAAAGCACTTAACGACAATGGCATTGAGGTTTACTTAGACGTTGTGTTTAACCACACAGCAGAGGGTAATGAGCATGGCCCGTTTTTCTCGTTTAAAGGGTTTGACAACAATATTTACTATTTACTTACACCTGAGGGATACTATTATAATTTTAGTGGTTGCGGAAATACGCTAAATTGCAACCACCCTATTGTGCAGCAGTTAATTATAAATTGTTTGCGATACTGGGTAACAACATATCATGTAGATGGCTTTAGATTCGACCTTGCATCAATATTAGGCCGAAACG
>CAYJLZ010000052.1:0-14905 GCA_964371265.1 uncultured Bacteroides sp.
TAAAACGCCCAGTGCAAAAACACAAATTCGATCGCTTTCAGGAGGAAACCAGCAGAAGGTTATTATAGGGCGCTGGCTTTTAACCGAGCCTGAAATATTATTGCTCGACGAGCCCACTAGGGGAATAGACGTAGGCGCAAAATATGAGATTTATCAGCTTATAAATGAGCTTGCGCAAAAAGATAAGGGCATAATAATGGTATCATCTGAAATGCCCGAACTTCTTGGTGTTTGCGACAGAATAATTGTAATGTCTAACGGGCAAGTTGCGGGCGAAGTTGACGCAAGCAATACAAGCCAAGAAGAGATTTTAACATTGGCCGCAAAATATGTTTAACAATATAACATTTTAATAATAAGCACAAAATAACTTGAGAATAGTGTGGAAAATTACGCTATTAATTTATTACAAGGCGTGCCGTTAAATGCAGCACATGCCAAATAATCTCCATTTTGTACGGAGATTATTATAAACTATTTGTGCTATGCACAGAATGGAGATTATTATGCAAAACCAAGTAAAAGCCCCGTGGGACAAAAAAAGAGTTATAGATTTATTGCTCAATAACGCACTTTTCATTTTTATGTTTATTGCGATTGTTTACATCGCTCTTTCAAACGAATATTTTTTACAACCTGCTTCCATAATTAATATAATAAGCCAAACAGCAGCTTATTTGCCAGCGGCTTTAGGTATAGCCGGCTGTATAGTTTTGGCAGGAACAGACCTTTCAGCAGGTAGAACAATAGGTTTAACGGCATGTATTAGTGCTTCTATGTTACAAGTAGTAGGCTACTCGGCAAAAATGTGGCCGCAAATTGGTGTTATACCTATTCCCATTGTTATAATTGCAGTTATGGCGGTAGGAGCGCTTATAGGTTGTTTTAACGCATTTTTTATTACAAAGTTCAAACTACATCCGTTTATTGTTACACTTGCAACACAGCTTATAATTTACACATTGCTTTTGCTGTATGTTCAAATGGGCAACAACAACGGCGTTGCAATTGCAAATTTAGACAATAGCTACACAAATTTTGTTCGAGGTAGTATACTTTCTTTGGGAGGAACAGCGATTCCCAACTACGTTTGGTTTGCGCTTTTACTTGCCGGATTAATGTGGTTTATTTGGAACAAAACAACATTCGGCAAAAACATGTTTGCTCTTGGCAGTAACGAAGAGGCTGCGAAAGTTAGCGGCGTTAATGTTATGAAAACTACAATTATGGTTTTTGCCCTTGCAGGTGCACTTTACGGCTTTACAGGCTTTATAGAGGGTGCACGCATAGGTTCTAACACAGTTAATACAGGCCTTAGCTATGAGCTTGATGCAATTGCAGCCTGCGTTATCGGCGGTGTATCTTTTGTTGGCGGTGTAGGTAAAATACGCGGCGTTATCATTGGTGTTTTAATGCTTCGCTTAATTTTCGTTGGCCTTACAATGATAAACGTTCCACAAGATTTGCAGTATCTGATTAAAGGTGGCATCATTCTTTTTGCATGTGCTCTTGATATGAGAAAATACCTTGTTAAAAAATAAAATAAGCTTTATATAGCCTTGGCACAAATAAAAGCATGCAAAAGCGCACTTGTAACAATAAGTGCGCTTTTGTGTGCAAAAAATACTATGAATAAAAATGGTGTTGAAAAAATACTGGAATCTGGTTATAATTTTAATGTAATATACCAATTTGTATTTTTAATTTTTAGGGAGACTTTATGGACAATTATAAAGTTTTATTAGTTGATGATGATGAGCAAATAAGAAGCGGTGTTGCTAGTTTTATTAAAAAGAGCAATTTGAGGTTAACGCTTGTTGCCGAAGCTGAAAACGGAGCCGACGGGCTGGACATAGCAGAAATGTTACGCCCGGACATTGTGCTTACAGACATAAAAATGCCATACATGGATGGCCTTGAATTTTGCAAAAAATTGCGCAACATTTTGCCTGCGGCAAAGCTTGTAATTTTTTCGGGTTTCGATAAATTTGAATACGCACAAAAAGCTATTGAAATGAGCGTTTTTAGGTATATTTTAAAGCCTATTAACAGCGAAGAACTGAAAGAAGTTTTGCTTGAGGTGAGAGGGGAAATTGAGCAAGAACGTGCTGCGCAGCGAGACAAAGCCGTTTTGCGCAGAATATATGAGCAGAGCCTGCCCGTTTTGCGCGAAACATTGTTTGTGCGCCTTTTGGATGGGCGTATAAGTGCAGCAGAGGCTCAAAATTACGCTAATTCTTACGGTATTTCATTAGATGAAAAATACTGGTCAGTTTGCCTGATTAAAAGCAAGTGCAAAGAAAACGAGCAGTTGACATTGACGTCTATAAGAAGTTTTTTAGAAAAACATGTTGAATTTTTTGGGCATACTTTTTACATTGCGCAGTATACCGACAGCCTTGCAATGCTTATGGGAGTAAATAACAGCGATGACATAAGCGCTTTAATAAACGAGCTTACAAGAATATGCAATTTGTCAAAATCGTACTTAGAAAACCCTATTATTTGCGGTGTGGGGCGTGCGTATAAAAACATTGAGTATGTTGCAGTATCAGCAGAAGAAGCTCAAAGTGCTTTATGTTACAGAATGTTGTCTGACCAGAACATAGTTTATATTGCAGACGTAGAGCCGAAAGCTGACAAGCTGATTGCATTTGATGAGGCCGCGGAAAAAGAACTTACAGCACAAATAAAAACCGGTTGCACAGAAAACATAAAAGTTACCGTAGATGCCTTGTCGCAAAAGCTTAATGGGGCATCGCAAGATATTATGCAAAGCCGCTTGTTTTTTATAGAGATGATTACTTGCCTTTTACGCTTTATTAGAAAATACGATATAGCACTTGCGCAGGTTTTTGGCGAAGACTTTAACGGATTCGTGGAATTAACTGATTTTTCCTCGGTGGATACGGCTATGGAATGGTTTTACAATTGCTGTTTAAAAGTGCAAAAATTAATTATTACACAAAGCAAGGATAACAAACAATTTAAAATTAACGAGGCAAAAGAATTTATAGCTAAAAATTACAGCGACACAACGCTTGATGTAGATACTTTATGCGATCATCTCCATTTATCACCTGCATATTTTTCTACTTTGTTTAAAAAACATACCGATATGAGCTTTACTGCTTATGTAACAGATGTGCGTATGCAAGCGGCGGTACAACTTTTACAAAGTACAGACGAAAAAACGTATGCAATTGCTGAAAAAGTAGGTTATATCGACCCTAATTATTTCAGCTATGTATTTAAAAAGAAGTTTGGTGTTTCGCCAAGTAAATACCGTGCAGTAATATAATATTTTGAGGGGAGACGCCAAATAATTGATAAAAAAATTATTTTTTAACATTGCTGACAGATATAAACAATTAAACATACAAACTTTACTGGTGTTTAGCTTTACGTTTATTGCGGTGCTTACTATTGTTTTAATGGGGTTTGCATTGTTTTGGCGCTTTGCCGTAGACAGAACACAGCAACAAGAGGAAAACAGTGAAGATTTATTGAACCAAATGAGTATTAATGTAGAAAATTACCTTCAGAGTATGATAAATATTTCCGACTCTGTTGCAGATGAAATTGTGAGCAAAAATGACATTTTAGGCGGAGATTTTTTAACAGGAATGGACTTAATTTATAAAGCTAACATTGAAAACCTCGCCTCTATTGCTATATTTGACAAAAATGGTGTGCTTGTTGAGGGCGTGCCTTATTCGCATACAAAAAACACAGTAGATACAAAAAATGCATTGTGGTTTACGTCTGCCATTAATGGCGAAAATGAGCCGCACTTTTTTACACCATATGTGCAAAATATATGGCAAGCAGGTAGTGATAATTATAACTGGGTTGTGTCGCTAAGCACGTCTATTGAATTAAACCGTGTTGGGCAAACCGAAAAAGGCGTGCTGCTTGTAGACATGAATTTTAGGGGTATAGAAAATATTTTTCCACAAACAACAGACATAAATGACGGGTATATATATTTAATGTCCGGCACAGGGGAATTGATTTACCACCCAAAACAGCAGCTTATTTATACAAATATTTTTGAAGAAAATAACTTGCGAGCCGCTGAGTATGAAGACGGCAATTATAACGAAGTTTATAACGGCGACACAAGGCAAATTAGCATTAAAACTGTGGATATTACAGGCTGGAAGCTAGTTAGTGTTTCGCCGTCTTACTCTGTTTTCGATAATTTTCCAAGCCTATTTTATTTTGCGTTTTTGCTGATGGCACTTTTTGTAGTGATGGTAATTTATTTTAACCTTAGAATATCACATTATATTGCAGACCCAATTAAAAAGCTGGATGATTCTGTAAGACAACTTGAGGCCGGCGATGACAATGTTGAATTTCCTGATGACGGCTGCTTGGAAATTAAGCGTTTGTCCTCTTCGGTAAAATCTATGGTAAAAAATATGCGCTCTCTGTTCAGCGTTATATTACAGCAAGAAAGTGACAAGAACCGTACAGAGCTTGAAGTGCTAAATTCTCAAATAAACCCTCACTTTTTATACAACTCACTTGACAGCGTTGTGTGGATGAATGAGAGCGGACGATACGAAGAAGCAAAGCAAATGGTTTTATCACTTGCACGGCTTTTTAGAATAGCACTAAGCAAAGGCAGTAATATAATATCAATTGACAATGAACTTGAACATGCAACTAACTATATGATAATACAAAAAATACGATATAAAGATAAATTCGAATTTAATGTAAATTTACAAGAAAGTGCAAAAAACACGTATATACTAAAACTAAGCTTACAACCACTGTTGGAAAATGCAATTTATCACGGAATGGCAGCTGCATTGGATGATGGGCTGATTAGTGTAAATGTATACTTGCAAGACAATTTTTTAATTGCCGATGTTGTTGATAACGGCATTGGAATTGCCCCACAAAAAGCGGAAAAACTGCTAGATGAAAAACACGCAGGCAAAGGCTTTACACACGGTAGCGGAATAGGGCTTTATAACGTGGATAAGCGCATACGCTTAACGTTTGGCAAACAGTACGGCCTGCAAATTATAAGCAAGCCGGACGAAGGAACGACAATACGTACTAAAATGCCCATAATTTATAAAGAAACTTTACAGGAATGGAGCAAAGATAGCAATGAAAAAAGCTAAAAACAAGGGCAGTATAGTATGTTTAAGCCTAATTGCTATATTAACTGTTTTGCTTTTATTTACGGCAATAACGCCGGAACTTGCTTTTGCACAGCCACAAAATAAGCACATAACAGTAATAATGCGTGAAAATGACGATACATTGTTTTTAAACATGCGCCTGGGCCTAGAGCAAGCAGCACAAGAGCTTAGTGCAGATTTAAGCATTGTGTATCCGTTATTGAGTAATAATCATGCAAGCCAAGTGAAATTAATAGAAAGTGCTATTGAGAATAGGACAGATGCCATAATTATAATGCCGGCACACACGCAAGAAATGGAGCAGTACTTTAAAGAAAACCCAAGCGTTGTTCCCGTTATATATATTGAGTCCAAAATCTCGAGCGCTTTTATAGGCCCGAGTAACAAAGAAATTGGCAAGGCTTTAGCAAACGATAGCTTAGGTGTTGCAAAGGGTGATGTAATACTTTTAAATACAGCGGCTCAATCGCTAGCAGTAAGTGAACGGCTGGAAAGTTGTTATAACATTTTGCAAGAAAGCGATTTAGACATTACTATATTGACATGCAACAATGACGACATATATTACAAATTGCCGGACATACTGCAAAAGACAAGTGCAAAAACCGTAATTGCATTTGAACAAAGTGCAACAAGAGATATGTTTAATGCGACCATGCAAAGCGGAATAAAAGAGCTGAACTTGTATGGCATAGGCATTGAGGGTGATATTATATTTGGACTAGAACAAGAATATGTTGCAGGTGTTGTTGTGTGGAATGAGTATGCGCAAGGATATATTGTGCTGCAAAGTGCAATGGCAAGAATTACAAGCAACCGTACTTTAGTGCTGCAAAATAACGAAATACCGTTTAAACTTATAACTTATGACGAAATTTTTTTACCGGAAAATCAACGGTTGTTATTTCCTGTATTTTAAAATATTTGCATGTTATAAAACTTAACAAAATTTTACATTATAATAGGAATGAAATTTGTGCTTAGCAGTAGATTGAATTTTGATTTACAAAGGCTCTGAAAATTTAATGGAACGAATGTATGTAAGGATAAAAAAATAGCAACAAAAATAGCCGATAATTAATTACACGCTATGATACTAAGATATAAAATGAGTGGGAGGGAAAACAAAAAAACTTATACATTACATTGCGTATTCGGTTTTAACAAATTATCTTAATAGTGTCCATAAAAGCATTGCAAATTATACATTAAAAGATGTATAATAAACGCAGTATTTTTATCTTTAAAAATAATGCGTTTTAACAGGTATCAATTTTTTATGTCTGTGTCAATTACAATTTTAAAACACTGCTCAACACAAATATATATAATAAAAAATTACTTGGAAAAACAGTGCATTTTTAAGTTAATAATTATTAGCAATATTATGTGCTAAATTAGTTTGCAAGCCTTAATGAAAGGACCTCGCTTACATGATGACACCAAAGAGGACAGCTAAGCAAGATAAACCACATGGCGAATCGTTTATTGTAACAACAATTTGTTTTTTTATAGTCACCTCACTTTTTTATCTACTAATTATCGGTATAAAGCCGGGAACAGTGGATATTTTAAGTGCGCATGAAATAGAGCAAATAGATTTAAGTTATAAGGCTGTTTTACTAAATGAGCAAATAGCAGAATGGTACCCGGGTAAGCTGTATGAGCCAAAAGATTTTTCTTCTTCGACACTTGTAAATGAAAATGAAGCTATAAATGCAAACACAAAATATGGCACATATCGCATACAGTTAAACATTCCCGCAAATAGAACATATGGCATTACGGGACAAACAGCCGACTATGCACAAAAAGTTTATGTAAACGGGTTGCTGCTGTCACAAGTAGGCCAAGTTAGCGATGATAAAACGCAGTTTATACCTAAAAATGATTTTTACTCTGTGTACTTTACAACGCAAACAGATACAACTGAAATTATAATACAATATGCATACCATAACCATGAATTTGGCTTTATTAAAGATATTTATTTGGCAGAGCAACATGTGATTGTAGCAAAAAACAGGGCGGAATTTTTGAGCAACGGGCTTGTTTTAGGTGTGCTTTTGGCGTTTTCTGTATACTTTTTTGGTATGTTTATTAGCTACACTGAAAGAATTAGTTTTCTATGGTTTGCATTTGCTTGCTTTTGCGCTGCTTTGCATTATTCGCTATATTTCAGTAAAGATATTATGACACTATTGCCCAATGTGTCGTGGTATATTTTGCACAAGGCTGAATATGTCTCTCGTATCAGTTTCTATCTCTTTCTTACAATGTATGTTATATCTGCGTTAAAGCTTAAAGTTTCAACGTGGACAAAATGTATATTTTTTGGTGGTTTTTTAGCAATTATAACTTATTATATTATTACGCCGTCTACTGTTTATACAAAAAATATTTTTATTATAGGTGCATTAATTACTGTTATATTAATCTTGCAAACAGCGTATGTTTTGTTGCAAGGTTTTAAAAACAAGGCTTTTAAATTTAAAGAAAACTTGATTGTGGGTTTTAGCGTCGTGTTAATGGTAATATCGTGGCTTGTTGAGGCATTTACATACCAAGGAGTTTCTTGGTATGTTCAGCCCTATATCACAATGCTAATTGTTTTTTTTAGCGCCGTAGCGTTAACAAGGCAATTTTCACGCACAGAGCGTGAACTAGCACTTTCGCAAATAAGGCAGAGAGAAATTGCCCAAAATGCCGCCATGCTTGAAAGAATAAACAACATGAAAACAGACTTTTTTCATAAGATGGCGCACGAAATTAAAACACCTCTAACCATAATGAGCGGATACGCACAGTTGACAAACAAGCAAATTGAAAACGATGAAGTAAACTCAGAAACTATACAAAATTTAAAAGTCATATCGTCCGAAGCAAACAGGCTTGCATATCTTGTATCAAGTTTAATGGAAATGCCTACTACACCAATTTCTAATGCGGTATTAAATGAATTATCGGTAGCGGAATATTTGCACTATGCCTGCGTTGTGTGTAGCGGCCTTTTAAAGAAAAAAGATAATAATTTTATAATCAAAGGTGAAACAGAGCAGTATATTTTAGGTAATATGGAAATGCTTATGCAGATGATGATTAACCTTGTATCAAACAGTAATAGGTACATGGAAAACGGTGAATTTACAATTGAAGTATTAAAAGAAAAAGACGAAAATTATGTGCAACTGCTTGTCAGTGATACTGGCTGTGGTATTCCAAAAGAATACGCGGAAAAGGTATTTGAAAAAGGATTTACAACAAATGGGACAAAGGGCATTGGACTAAGTATATGCAAAGAAATAGTGCAATTACACGGAGGTGACATTGTACTTGTAAACAATTACAAACAAGGTGCGGCTTTTAAAATTACAATACCAATATGCAGCAGCAAGGAGTAAAAAAATGGCAAATATTTTATTGGTTGAGGACGACCCACATATTAACAACATAAATAAACAAGCGCTTGCAAGCGAGGGATACAACGCCATTTGTGTTACAACAGTACAAAATTGCCTAAAAACGCTTGCAAGTACTGCAGTAGACCTGATTTTGCTAGACATTGATCTACCCGACGAGAGCGGGCTTGAGGCATGCAAAAAAATAAAAGAAAAGCACGATGTGCCGATTATATTTTTAACGGCCATGGGAGAAAACAGCGACATAGTACAAGGCCTAAATGCAGGCGGCGATGATTATATTACAAAGCCGTATGATTTAGCGGTGCTTATAGCGAGAATTAAGGTTAAATTGCGCCATGAGCGCCTACAAACAAAAATTGTTGCTTTAGGTGAATTGCAAATTGACAATATAAGTGGAATTGCCCGTTACAACGACAAAGATTTGTTGCTAACAAAAAGGGAGTTATTGCTGTTAAGGCTACTTATAGATAAAAAAGGTGTGCAGATAAACCGAGATGATTTATGCCAAAAAGTGTGGGGCTACCCCTCGGCAAACGATTTTAATGCGCTTAGGGTTTTGGTGTCGAGGGTAAAAGCTAAGTTGCTGGCTGTGGGTTGTAATGCAAAAATTGTGTCCGAGCGGCAAAAGGGGTACACATTGTACGAGTAAATTAAATATATAAAAAAGAGAAACCTTACGTTTTTGTAATGTTTCTCTTTTTGTATTGTACTATCGGCATATTTTTATTATAATAGTTAACAACATAGCATGGTAAATATTTTTTTTATTATGCTGTAAATAACGCCGTAGACAGCGGCATAAAATTACCACTAGGTGGCAAGTGTAAATTAACTTGCCGCTGGTCATACATACAATTATATATATAGCGCAGGCGGGGCTTTCGCATTAAGGTAAATAATTACATATTGCACATTATTGTTGCAAATATGGCAATTTACACTTAATACGATAGTCCCGCAATTCTATATGCTACATCGGCACTATTATAGCAAAAGATTACATGAAAATTATGTGCGAAGTTGTTAAAATTTGACTTTACAACGCAAAGCCTAAACAGGCAAAAGAATACTGCAAAAATAAAAGGCACAAGTGCTTTTGCAGGGTAATGAAGTTGAAAAATTAAACGAAAAAACGCCTATGGGTGCGGATTTTGGCCACACCTTATAGGCGTTTTTACAATGTTATTATTAGTAAATTTTATTTATGCTTTGAGCCTGTATATATGCACATTATCATTGAAAAAACGGCAAGATATGACCAAAATTTATGTTGTTTCATCCTTTTGCACCTCCGTTAAAATTAAATCATCTTTTTTAATAATTGGTTGTGACGAGGTTAAAGTAAGTGCAATTGTTGAGGCGTTATGTAGCCAAGCAGAGGTGTTTGCTGTAAGTACACCCAAAATGCCTAGCGTGATTAAAACAGTGTTAAACGAAACGATTGTTCCATATTGCATGTAAATCTTCTGCATTAATTTTGTAGCAAGCTTACGTATTTCCACTATCTTTGTAAGTTTGTGCGATAACACCGAAATATCAGCAACGGCCCTGGCTATGTCGGACGAACCATTTAAAGTGAGCGAAACATTAGCTGCACTTAGTGCGGGAGTATCATTTATTCCGTCGCCTACCATTAGGATGGTTTTACCCTCGGCTTTTAGTTTTTCAACTATTTCAGCTTTTTCATCCGGCAGTACACAGGCATAGTACTTATCAATTCCTAGTAGTGAACAAGTATGCTTTGCGCTGCTTTCTCCATCACCGGTAATCATAATTATATCGTTAATACCCTCGTATTTAAGCATATCTATCAAATTTTTAGCATCGGCTCTCGGTGGGTCATTTACACATATAATTCCTATTAGTTCACTGTCAACGGCAAGGTAAACTGCGCTATCACTTCCAATTTGCTCATTTATAAAGTTTTCTTTATCGGTAGGATAGGGCCCACCTTCATCATCAAAAACAAAGTGCTTGCTGCCTATAACCGAATATTTACCGCCCAACATGCTTGCTATTCCGTGCGCTACAATATACTTAACTTTTTCGTGTTCTTCAGGGTGATGAATGTTTCTCTCTTTTGCTTCTTTTACAATAGAAGAAGCAACGCTGTGAGGAAAATGTTCCTCAAGGCAAGCAGCTATTTTAAGCACTTCATTTTCAGAATAACCATCGGCAATGGGAATTATTTTTGATACTTTGGGAACAGCGTTTGTTAGTGTACCTGTTTTGTCAAAAACCACTGTATCTACTTTTGATAAAACTTCAAGATATTTTCCGCCTTTGACAAGTACGTCATTGTTAACACTCTCTTTTAGGGCTGATATAATTGTTATAGGCGTTGTTAGTTTAATGGCACACGAAAAATCTACCATAAGCACCGACAATGCTCGGGTAATACTGCCGGTTAGTACTAAAGTAGCCAAAAAAAGTCCGAAGCTCACAGGTACTATATCGTCAGCAAGTCGCTCGGCTCTACCCTGAACGAGTGCTTTTTCCTTTTCACCGGTGTCTATTAAATCTATAATTTTTGCAATGCGAGAGTTATTTTTCAAGCTGAGAACCTGTACATCAATTTCTCCGTCCTCAATAACTGTGCCTGCAAATACAGTACTGCCTTTTGCCTTGTGTACAGCAATTGGTTCGCCTGTCATAGTAGCTTCATTTATAAGGGCATCACCAACCACAACAGTGCCATCCATAGGTATTAAACTACCTTTTCTTATTCTAATAACATCTCCCACAACAACAACACTGTGATGAACTTCAATTTCCGCATTGTTCTTTACAAGCCAAACTTTGTCCACATTAATTGTAAGGCTCTGCGCTAAAGCATGTTTTGCCCTCAAATTTGAGTATTCTAAAAGCATATCTGAAAGGCGAAGCAAAAACATTGTTGATGAAGCTGTTTTGTAGTTTTTCGATAAAAGTGAAGCAGATATAGCAGTGCCATCTAAAACATCAACATTAATTTTTTTGTTGCTTAGTGCCTTTACGCAATTAATAATATATGGAACAGAATTAGCGATAGTGTATGCTCTGTTAAAATACATAGGCAAAAAAGCTTGCCTTGCCAAATAACCGACAATATGTTTTGCTATTTGCTTTTTAATGCGGCTTTCTAAAATTACTGCACGCTGTTCTTGCGTAGGTGCACCATCTTTAATGTCAAACAAAGACAATGATGTTAAATAGTTTAAAACGTCACCTCTGGTGCTGGTTTTTTTGTACTCAATAAGCACCGAGCCATTAATCTCATTTGCTAAAACATTTTTTACACCGTTAATGCAAAGGAGCATGTCACAAAGTCCGTAACACTGCTCCTTTGTTAATATGTATTTACCAAATCGAACTCGAAGGCGGGAGGGCTTATCATAAATAATGCAATATTTCATAAGCATCTCCTATAATTTATTTTCTTAGCAGTTACAGTCCTCGCCACACGTACATTCACTTTTAGCGCTTGCCTTAGCTTCCGCACAAATATCGTCAGCTTCTTCTTTAATATTTGCTACGGTTTCTAAAACTTTATCTTTTAGCATTATTCCGTTTGCAACACCTTTAACTGCAAATGTACGTGCATTTTTTGTTTTAACAAAACTTAAAATAGCAATGCCCGTAGCAGCTCCGGCCGCAAAAATCCATTTTCGTTCTTTCGTAATCCAACGTAACATATGTATACCTCCGTGTTGTTTTTAATTTTATTGTATCTAACAATAGTCTTGCTTTTCTACTCCTAAACCGCATTTTTTGCGATATATTGACGGAGTTTCGCTATATAAATTTTTGAACGCCTCTGTAAATTTGCTTGCTTTTATAAAATAATATTATGCCAATTTTTCTCCACACTCTTTGCAAGCAACCACTGCGTCTGCATCAGGTGCTTCGTTGCACATATATGTTTCTAAATTTTTCGCAACGGTTTCTGCTTCCCAATTTCTCAACCACTCACCATCACCCCAACCATAAGAGCCGAATAGTAACACATTCGCATTCGAAAGGCTATCTTTTACATTATCCCACATTGGCTGAAATTCAGTTTCTTCCAAAACTTCAGCGCCCATAGACGGACAACCAAAAGCAATAGAAGTGTACTCTACAACCATCTCTTTGGTAAATTTATCGCAGGTCATTACATCAACCTGTGCCCCTTTAGTTTTTGCACCTTCGGCTATATAATTTGCCATAGCCTCTGTGTTTCCTGTGCCGCTCCAATAAACTATTGCTATTTTGCTCATAAAAAATCTCCTTCAAAATAATTTTTATTATTTTTTTTAAGCTACTGCTTGTTTTTTTACAGTAAGTCTTAAAATATCTTGCCCTTCATGCCAAAGCTTTTTATATACAGCTTTACATTTGTCAAACTTTGCAAATGTAATTAACGCTTCATCTGCGTTTGCGTACACTTTCCAATATTTACAAAGGTTGCAATTACGCCCTTTGTTACATATAAAGCCTTCTACATCTTTTGGAGGATACCCTAAAAACAAACCAATTTCGTGTGGAAACTCGTTATGCTCTAAAAGCCTTTGCGACAACTTTTTTATAGCTGAATCTACATCTAAATTTTCATATCCAAATTGTGAGAGCAGATTGTTTGCCGTTGTATCAACTATGTCATAAGCTAACATGTCTTGCCTGTAAACATATACAAGTGCAGAGTTTTTTTCTATTTTTAGCAGTGTTAGTTTAACGCCGCTATGAAAAAACTTCTTGTTCCAAAATACTATATCAGCTTTTAAAGCTTGTTCGCTCTCGAATTTAATTGTAAATAAGCTTGCTGTTTTTAGCGAAGATAATGTAAGTGCACAATGTTCTATAAGCGTTTTTTCGGTAATCATGTTACATAGCCTCTAATATGTTTTTAAGAGCAGACAGCGAGCTTGAGTGGCATCTCTCAACTCTTGCCTTGCACCGTTTTGCCTCACAGTTTGCACAGGCAACAAGCTTGTGTGAAACCGTATTTGTAAAAAGTATTATCATATCGGGCGAGCCAAATTTGCTCCTTACATCGCCTTTCATCTTTGTAAAAACTTTTGCCTTACAACCATACTCTTTGCACGTATCTATATATCGTCTTTCCATACATTCGTTTCCGCCAACTATAACAACGCTCATAATTATTCCTCTCTTGTTACAAATTATTAGTTAGTAAAAACTAACCTAAGATTATAAACTAAACCACTGTTTAAGTGGTGGTGGCAAACTGAATTAGGTTAGCAAACACTAACCAATTACAGTTTAACCGAAATTTAAATGTTTGTCAATACCTAACAGTAATTAAATGCTTGACAAATTACAACCGATATGATAACATTGTTATTAAAAATTTGTCTGTTATGTGAGGTGAAGAAATTGAGCTATTCATCAGAACTTACAAAAGAGCGAATTATAGCATGTGCTAAAGAAGAGTTTTTAAAAAAGGGTTTTGTTAGCACAAGTTTGCGAGAAATTGCAACAAATGCAAAAGCGACAACAGGAGCTGTGTACAACCATTTTAAAGGAAAAGACGGTTTGTTTGAAGCAATAGTTGGTAAATTTGCAGATAATTTAATAGAGTTATACAAAAGAGAACACGAAGAAGCAGAGGGGCAATACGACTTTGAGAGCACTGCCATTACGGAAAATATGGGAAAAGGCACAAATATAATTTTGGAGTATCTTTATTCAAATTTTGAACTGTCAAAACTACTGTTTTGCTGTTCGACAGGAACAAAGTACGAAAAATTTGTAGATGAACTTATTGAAATTGAAGAAAAATCTTCTCTTGCGTTTATGGAAAATGACAACTTTAAATTAACAAAGATAAACAAGTTTTTTGTTCACGTTATTTCAACCTCAGGCATTAATGATATGCTTGAGGCTATTCACCACGACTTAAGTAAAGAAGAAGCATTTGAGTATATTGGAAAAATTCAGAAATTTTATTATGCCGGAACAAAAGAAATACTGGGAAGTTAATATAAAGTTTATAAAATATTGGGGGATAAGCCCAATATTTTTTGAATATATAGTTAGATATAACTAACTTAAATATAATAAAAAGGAGACTATTATGGAAAAGAAAAAACAAAAATCATTGCTAAAAAGGTTATACGCATTTGCCGGTAGCTACAAGCACATTACTAATTTAGGTATGGTTTTATCAGGTATAAGTGCAGTTATGATGCTACTGCCGATTATTTTTATTTATAGAGGTGTGAGCGAGATTATAGATATCTATCCAAATGTTACATTAACTAGTAGCATTGTGGTAAATGCTTGGCTTGCGGTTGGTTGTGCCATTGGTGCTATGCTAGTATATTTAATTGCACTTAT
>CAYJLZ010000053.1:0-797 GCA_964371265.1 uncultured Bacteroides sp.
ATGATAAATCAGATTGTACTTTTTTATTTGTCTGTTGCAATTTTTGCACTTGGAAGCATTTGCGTTTTATTTATAAGCAGTAAAATGCGAACTAACCCCAAAAAGAAAATAGCTATTTTAATTGTAGTAAATTCGCTTGCACTACTTCCGCTTTATCTAAACGGAAATAAAAACGCCACAGGTGGGGTAATTGATACGGCAATAAGTGCGGTTTTGGGTATATCAAAAATAGTTACAGGCAACGGAGAACTTACAACCACAAGGGAAATGATGGGTGAAATGCCTGCCGGACTTGTTGCTGCTTCGGCAATTTATACCGGTTTAGTGCATTTAACAATGTCTGCATTGCTACTTGGTTTTATATTAAGTTTGTTTAAAGATTTTTTTCCAAAACTAAAATATAATTTGTTTTCTAAAGGCTTTGTAAACGTTTTTAGCCAGCTTAATGAGCGCAGCATGTTGCTTGCAACCGATATAATGAAGAGAAGACCCAAAGATACAATTGTATTTTTAAACACATCGATAGCCGAAAATACAGACAATGAGGTGCTTGTAGAGCAGGCACTAGCGCAAAATTTTTACGTGTTTAACACTAGTATTGAAAGCGTGGAATTTAATAAAAGAGTAGGCACTGTACATTATTTTTTACTAAAAACAGAAGAAAATGAAAATTTAAAAGATACACTTGGACTGACCGGCTTTTGGTGGAACAAATTTGAAGTAGAAAAATGTAGATACATTGATATCACAATACATATTCTTTCATCACAAAATGCTATTGAAACAGTATTAGATGC
>CAYJLZ010000053.1:807-1259 GCA_964371265.1 uncultured Bacteroides sp.
TGCTTTATAATTTATACGAACAATTACCGCTGTTTTTGGCAAAAAATGAAGACAAAGTTGAAATATTAGTAATAGGTGTGGGCCGAAAAGGTATGGAGGCTACAAAAATTGCCTCTTGGTGTGCCCAAACAATGAACTGCAAGCCCAAAATAATAGTGGTGGATAAAGATGGTAGTATTGAAAGCAAACTGGAAAAAGAATGCCCCGGACTATACGATAAAAGAGAAATGCTTATGCGATCGGAAGAGTGCGAAATTATTTTTGAAAGGTTTGATGTTGAAAGCAGTGACTTTACGCATTTAATAGAAAAATATCCACACGTTGGATACGTTATATGTACGCTAGGTGACGATAGATTGAATATACGAACAGCCCTTAGTGTACGAAGTATTTACGAGGAAATTAAATATTATTACGATAAGCCTATAACCAATTTGCCATATATAAATGTA
>CAYJLZ010000053.1:1312-12543 GCA_964371265.1 uncultured Bacteroides sp.
CTTGTTAAAGATCAGTTTTTGTTTGATATTACAAGTGATTTGCAATATGATTACGAAAAAAGAATATATTGCAATTTATTGCCATTTGGCAGTTTAAAGCACACATACACTTATAAAAATATTGTATCGCCTTACTTAGACGCGATGGGAATGGCATTTAACAAATTTTATGAATTGCATTACAACAGCTATAAAGTCTTTAAGGCTCCGTCTAATGAAAGAGAAAAGGTGTTAGATGAAATTATTAAAGCATCTTATTACAACTACGAAAGAAATGAGTATGGCAGAGCATCATCAACAGCACTTGCACTCCAAATTATACTCGTGCCTTACAGAGTTTGCAGGAATTGAATACGATGATCAGCAGTGGATGGGTGATGTAACGGATGATATGATTTTGCACATGAAAGAACTAGTTAATGATAAAGCAAAACTGGAAAATTGTGTGGAAACTTTAGCTAAACTTGAACACAGAAGATGGAATTCATACATGCTTTCAATAGGATGGAAAAGTGCTAGCATAGAACAAGTAGATAAGTGGTATGATACATTAAATGGTCACAGAAATTTTTCTGCAAAAATGCATCCTTGTATTATTTCGTGGGAAGATTTAGATGGGTTAAGCAAGTGGTTGCTTGAAAAGCACAACAAAAAAGTGGATTTTAAAGAGCTTGATAAAATTATGGTGCGAGAATTACCTAATATTTTAACGTGGGCATATGAAATTTACTATGAAAGAAATATGTATTTGAAATAATAGGAGGCTGAAATGGACTTTGCAACAGTATTATTTGCATTTTCACTTACTTTGTTTGCTGGACTTGCAACAGGTATAGGCAGTGCGTTATCACTTTTTGCAAAAAAAACAAATACAAAATTTTTATCGCTTTCACTTGGGTTTTCAGCAGGCGTTATGATATATGTTTCATTTGTGGAAATATTAGCGAAAGCAAATGAATCATTAAGCGCTTCGTTTGGAGAAAAAACAGGCGCATACATGGCTATTTTGGGGTTCTTTTTGGGCATTATTATAATTGCGGTAATAGACAAAATGGTGCCAAGTATGGGTAACCCGCACGAGGTTCACACCATAGAGGAAATGGACGGCACCAGCGAAGAACACAAGGCAAAGTTAATGAGAATGGGCGTTTTTACAGCACTCTCCATTGCTATACACAACTTTCCCGAGGGGCTGGCAACTTTTGCCGCAGCCTTAAGCAGTCCCTCAACCGGGCTTTCAATAGCAATAGCAATTGCAATACATAATATACCCGAGGGTATTGCAGTTGCCGTTCCCGTGTTTTATGCAACAGGCGATAGAAAAAAGGCGGTAAAGTTGTCGTTTTTATCGGGTTTATCTGAGCCGCTGGGCGCATTAATTGGATATTTACTACTTCAACAGTTTTTAAACGATGCAGTAATGGGCTTTATATTTGCCGTTGTGGCAGGTATTATGGTATTTATTAGCCTAGATGAACTGCTGCCGGCTGCAAAAGAATACGGACAGCATCATTTATCTATTTACGGTCTTGTGGCAGGTATGTTTGTTATGGCAATAAGTTTGGTTCTTTTTATATAATATGTTTGTTTAACCGGTAAAATTTTTCTATTACAGTAAAAGCTATTTTCATAATAATGCAGGCATTTAAAGCAAGCAAGTGAAAAACGAATAAATGATTTATGTGCATACAATAAAAACAACACTGCAAATTAGCAGTGTTGTTTTTTATTTTTAAACTTTCACTATGTGCATTTTTTTTACGGCGCTATTTGTTTGCAGCATCTTTAAGTTCTTGTGCTTTGTCTGTAAGCTCCCACTTAACACCCAAATCTTCTCGGCCCATATGCCCATATGCGGCAAGATTTTTGTATATGGGTTTTCTTAAATCAAGAGTATCTATAATTGCTTTAGGCGTTAGTGTAAATACCTTATTAATTGCCTGTTCAATTTTTTCTTCGGAAACACAAGCCGTGCCAAATGTGTCTACACGAACACTCACAGGTTCTACAACACCTATGGCGTATGCAAGCTGTACTTCGCACTTTGTTGCAAGTTTTGCAGCAACAACATTTTTAGCTACCCACCGTGCAGCATATGCCGCACTTCTATCTACCTTTGTGGGGTCTTTTCCGCTAAATGCGCCGCCACCGTGCCTGCCTGCACCACCGTATGTGTCAACTATTATTTTTCTACCTGTAAGGCCTGTATCTCCTTGCGGGCCACCAATTACAAAACGGCCTGTTGGATTAATATAAAATTTTGTTTTATCATTAACTAATTCTTTTGGCAAAACAGGTAAAATAACTTTTTCAATAATGTCTTTGCGCAAATCTTCAAGCTCAACTTCGGGTGCATGTTGGCTGCTTATTACAACAGTGTTAATATGAACGGGAGTATCGCCGTCGTACTCAACAGTAACTTGGCTTTTGCCATCAGGCCTTAAATATGCAAGCTCGCCGCATTTACGAGTCTCTGTTAACTTTTTGCTAAGTTTATGTGCCAAACTTATTGCAAGAGGCATTAACTCGGGTGTTTCATCACACGCATAGCCAAACATCATACCTTGGTCGCCTGCACCGCCGGTATCTACGCCCATGGCTATGTCGGGGCTTTGTTCGTTAATGTTGCTTAAAACAGCACAGGTTTGTGCATCAAATCCAAATTTTGCACGGGTGTAACCAATTTCACTTAGCACATCACGTACTATTTTTTGGAAATCTACATAACAATTTGTTGTTATTTCACCCATTAAATGAATTAACCCCGTGCTTGCAGTTGTTTCACAAGCAACCCTACTCTGCGGGTCTTCTGTTAGTAATGCGTCTAAAACAGCATCAGATATTAAATCGCAAATTTTGTCGGGATGTCCCTCTGTTACACTCTCAGAAGTGAAAAGTTTTCTGTTATTCATACACTATTTCTCCTAAATAATAATATAAAAGTAATTTATTGCATAAAAATTAAAAGTCCGGTGTAAACACCGAACTTTGAAAAAGCTTATCTTTCGGTGTAAACCGCAGGAATTAGCACCTTGCATTTGCAGGTTGCCGGACTTCATAGGGCCTGTACCCTCTGTCACTCTTGATAAGAAACCATATTAATTTTTATGAATATTTTTAGTAATAAAATTAGTATACTATAAAGCAAAATAAATGTCAAACTTTGTATAAAAAATGATTTTTGAGGTGTTTTGATGAATAAAAATGCAGTTGTAATAAAGCCGTATACCGGGCTTTATGAATACGACAAAAAAGGCACAGTAATTGACGAAGTATTACATGGAATGAAAGTGAAAATATTAGAGCATGGTAAAAAATATTCGCAAATTATTACACCTTATAACTATGCGGGATATATAAAAAATAGTGATTTAGCGTATGAAAATAAAAATGATAAGAGTGTAATAAAAATGTATACTAATAGTTTTGGAAGCGCACAAAAATACCTAATATCGGCACCGTTTGCCGATATATTAAGTAAGCCTAATATAAAATCAACTGTAATAAAAACGCTTGTTAGGGGCGCTTTGGTGTGTGTGCAAAGCCAAAACGATGAAAACCCGTGGACAAAAATTATTTTGCCGGATGGGAAAACAGGATATGTAAAACAATCTTACTTAAAAACAATGCCAAAACAAATAACAAATGCTGCATTGTTAACAACAAAACAACAAAAAATGTTAAGAGATAATATTTGTAACACCGCATTAAGTTATTTAGGAACCCAGTACAGGTGGGGAGGTAAAACCCCAATAGGAATTGATTGTAGCGGCCTAGTTTTTATGGCATATATGCTTAACGGAATTTATATATACAGAGATGCAAAAATAAAAAAAGAATTTGCGGTAAAACCCATACAGAGCAAAAACTTAAAAAAAGCTGATTTACTATATTTTCCCGGCCATGTAGCTATGTATTTGGGTGGCGGAAATTTTATACACTCAACGTCGCATTGCCCAGGTGAGGGCGTACTAATTAACAGCTTTTGCAAAAATAAATATAATTATCGGCATGATTTAAAACAGAGTTTACAAAACATCGGAAGTGTTTTTGTATAATATTTGGTGGCACATTCTTAACTTATTTACTGCAAAATGCATAATTATGCAAAAAAATCAACAAATAATTAAAAAATTTTAGTTGATTTGCAAGTTGAAAATTAGCAAAAAATATGGTAAAATAAACGCTAATTTTCAAATAACACAAAATAATGGTGTTATAATATAATTTAATTGGGGAGATAAGTTATGAAAAAGTTATTAGTTTTATTAATGGCAATTGTAATGATTTTTACATTTGCTGCGTGTTCGTCAACTGAACAAGAGGCACCAGTTGAAGCACAGAGCGAAGCAACAGAGCAAGAAGCTACTGCTCAGCAGAGCTTTAAAGTAGGTATATTTCAAATGATGCAACACAATGCACTTGATGCTGCAGCAACAGGCTTTCAAGATGAACTTACAAAGCTTGCGCAGGAAAACGGCATAGAAATTGAATTTGACGTGCAAAATGCATCGGGTGAGGCTAGCAATTATGCACCAATAGCAACAAAATTTGTAAACGACGATGTAGACCTTATTTTGGCAATTGCTACACCGGCAGCACAGGCAGCGGCTACTGCAACACAAGATATTCCTATTTTAGTTACTGCAGTTACAGACCCTGCGAGCGCAGGCCTTGTTGATAGTAACGAGAACCCGGGAACAAACGTTTCAGGTACGTCTGATATGAATCCTATTGCAGAACAAGCAGACCTACTTGTAAAACTTGTGCCTGAAGCACAAACAGTTGGTATACTTTACTGCTCAGCAGAGGATAACTCTATTTTGCAAGCAGAACTTGCACAGGCACAGTTTGAAGAATTGGGACTTGAAGTAGTTGTTTCAACTGTTGCAGACAGCAATGAAATTCAAGCAGTTACAACAGATCTTGTGGGCGAGGTAGATGCGATTTACATACCAACAGATAACACACTTGCAGGCGCAATGGCAACAGTAGACATGATTGCAACACCGGCAAACATACCCGTAATTTGCGGCGAAGAGAACATGGCAATTGAAGGTGGCGTTGCAACATACAGCATCAACTACACAAACCTTGGCGCTCTTACAGCGCATCAAGCATTCGACATTCTTGTTAACGGCGCAGACATTACAACAATGCCTATTCAATACAGTGCGCAAGAGGATTTGACTGCTTATTTTAACGAAGAAAAATTGACTGCAATGGGACTAACAATACCTGAAGATTTTCAATAATTTATTATTAAAATAAAATTATGTAAAAAACGGCAAGTTTACTTGCCGTTTTTTTTATTATATGATATAATTCATTTACCTATGGCATTTGGAGGTTAAATATTAATGGATTTTATTTTTTCAATTTTACGAGGATTACCGGGTGCGGCCTCACAGGGTTTAATTTGGGGCATTTTGGCAATAGGCGTATACATAAGTTTTAGAATTTTAGATTTTGCTGACTTAACGGTGGATTCGAGCCTTGCAACTGGCGGAGCCGTTAGCGCTGTGCTTATGCTTGGCGGAATGAATCCTTTGCTAACGCTTATTTTTTCAATAATGGCTGGCATGTGTGCCGGAGCTGTTACAGGCCTGTTAAACACAAAATTAGGTATTCAACCCATATTGTGCGGCATATTGGCTCAACATGCGTTTTATGCAATTAACATGCGCATTTTGGGTAGGGCCAACGTTGGAGGCCTAAGCAAACTTTCACCTGTAATATCGCTGGGCAACATACCATTTGCAATTATTACCGGTACAATATTTGCAATTGTAATCATTATTGTTCTCTATTGGTTTTTTGGCACAGAAATCGGAAGTGCTATAAGAGCTACGGGAGACAACCGCAAAATGGTTAGGGCCCAAGGGGTTAATACAAATTCAACTAAGATGATAGGCTTAATAATATCCAACGGTTTTGTTGGCCTTGCAGGCGGATTATTAGCACAGTACAGCGGTGCTGCCGATATTAGTATGGGCAGGGGCGCTATTGTAATAGGGCTTGCCAGTGTTATAATAGGCGAAGTTTTATTCGGGCAAAAATTTAACTTTGCAATTAGGCTTGCAAGCATATTTATTGGATGTATAGTATATTTCTGCGTAACAGTAGTTGTGTTGCAAATGGATATAAGAGCAGATGACTTAAAATTGTTTAATGCAATGGTAATTGCAGCGGCACTGGGTATACCATATTTAAGAAAAAAATACGGCAAGGTGGTTGTTAAAAGTTCAGTACCACATACTGCCACAGCTTATGCATCCTTGGAGGGTGCGCAAGATGAAATAGACGACCAAGGCAAACAGGAGGTGTAGCACGTGTTAGAAGTAAATAATATAAGCAAATCGTTTAATGCCGGAACAGTAAATGAAAAACGTGCGATTGAAAATGTAAATTTTAAACTTGAAGATGGCGATTTTGTAACTGTAATTGGCGGAAACGGAGCCGGAAAAAGTACATTTTTAAACTTACTTGCAGGCGTGTATTTTCCCGACAACGGTATAATTACACTTGATGGTGTTAATATAACAAGGCAGCCCGAACACGTGCGTGCAAAATTGCTGGGCAGAGTGTTTCAAGACCCTATGATGGGCACAGCTGGAAATATGGGCATTGAAGAAAATCTTGCAATGGCATATAGAAGGGGTAAAGTGCGTACACTTTCATGGGGGATTAAAAAGGCAGAAAAAGTGCTTTATAAAGAAAAATTAGAAATGTTGGACCTTGGGCTTGAACAAAGAGTGACAAGCAAGGTAAGGCTTTTGTCGGGTGGGCAGCGCCAAGCAATTACATTGCTTATGGCAACACTAAAAAATCCTCGCCTTTTATTGTTGGATGAACACACTGCGGCGCTTGACCCAAAAACAGCAAAAAAAGTTTTAGAACTTACAGAAAAAATTGTAAGCGAAGAGAAACTTTCAACTTTAATGGTTACTCACAATATGAAAGATGCAATAAGATACGGAAACAGATTAATTATGATGAATAACGGAAAAATTATTTATGATGTAAAAAACGAAGAAAAGAAAAACCTGACAGTGTCGGATTTGCTGGCGAAGTTTGAACAAGCCAGTGGAGGCGATTTTGCCAACGATAGAATGATGCTTTCGCAATAGCATATACCAAAACTTGAAAGGCAAAGGTAATTACAGTGACTCAAAAAAATGATTTTAGTTTTAGCAACATATCAAATTGACCAAAACTTTTTAAAAAGTTACCCAAAAAACAAAAAAATGCTGTGTACATGATTTTTGCATGTTCACTTACTTTAATTGTAACAATAATAGTGGGTACTATTTCGATTTTTGGCACAGGACAAAACAGCGATTCTGGAAATGTAGTGCAAAGCCAACAAATGTCGGGCGAAGAATTGTTAGAAAACGAACAACACACAATTAACCCAACAGAATACGAGGGCATAATTTTGCCGCTTACTACCGACGCTGGGCAAAATTATATTAACGAAACAATTTTTATAGGCGACAGCAACACAGTAGGCCTTTATGAGGTATATGACATTGTACCGCTAGAAAGTTATATGGGCAAGGTTGGAATGACAGTTCAAGGAGCAATAAGCGTTCCGTGTGTATTTTTTGAAAACGACATGAAAATTTACACAATACCCGATGCTGTTAATATGGTGCAGCCCAGAAGAATTATTTTAACATTTGGTACTAATAATGCCGATGGATCGACTAGTGTTTCGAGTTTTATTGATTACTACGAGCAATTAATTAGTACTTTGCAACAGTCGTATGAATATGCAGACATAATAGTTAATGCGATACCTCCTAAAGCGCTAGTAAGCGATTACCCAAATGTTAGCCAAGACACAATAGATGAATTTAACAAAGCGCTTATAGATATGTGCGAAGATTTAGATATAATGTTCTTAAACTCTTCAGAGGCGCTTAAAGATGAAGATTCAAAATATATTAATCCGTCTTATATAGCGGCAGATGGTTTGCATCTTAACGAGGCTGGTGGTATGGCTTTAATTACGTATGCAAGAACTCATGCTTACGACACCGAAGACGAAAGACCACAAGTAACAAACGTGCCTAATCGCCAAGATCCTCCTGCACCTACAATTGGAACAGTAGTGCCACCAACATGCACTGAAAAAGGTTACACACCATATACATTGTGGGACGGAACAGTTGAAAAGCGCGACTTTGTAGATGAACTTGGACACGAATTTGTAAATGGAGTATGCACACGCTGCGGAGTTAAAGACCCTGACTATGTAGCTTCATCGAGTGCTGCTTCTTCATCACAATCGACTACGACTACAACTACAACTACAACTACGACTACTTCGGTAGTAACTCCGCCGGTGTCGTCTACACCGTCGACGCCTGATACAACAACATCGGTGTCTTCTACGCCAACGACGCCTGATACAACAACATCGGTGTCCTCTGCGCCGCCTGAGGTTACATCGTAAACTGTATAAGCTTACTTTATAAATAAACAAGCAATTAAAGCACCTGCACAAAATAAGTGTGGGTGCTTTAAATTTTGTAAATAAAATTGTAACAATTTTATTTTGTTTGCATATAATGTATTAAGCAAAATTATAAACAATAGTTTAGGGGGCTTAATATATGGATAACTTTAATCAAAAACAATTGTGCGTTAAAGATGAATGGCAACTGGCAAGCAACAGCTATGGTGCTTGGAATATGTATCAGCCTGCGAAAAGTAACAATATGGTAAATAAACTTGTTAATGATGAAAAAAAAGAACCACAAACCCAAATTGAGAAAGACGAATTCACGGTAAATTCTAAAATAGACATGAATTTATGTGATGAGTTTAAACCTGTGCCCATTAAAATTATAAGCGAGCAAGAACAGCCTAATGAAGATATAATTATAACAAATGAAGAGCCAACAATTGAACAGAGCAATGAAGTTAATGAAAAACCATTGCCTGAAGAAACGTATAACATAATTGAAGAAGTACAAGAAATTAGTGAAACGACAAATGCATGTGAAGAAGTACAACCCGAACAAGAGAAAATAAACGAAAACACAGAAGATAGCGGGATGAAATATGCTTTTGATGATATAGACAATATGTCCGGATATGAGGATGATATAATAGAGCTTTAATTAATTGTTAAGAATTGGCACTAATTAAAAATAACAGTGAAAAGCACCAAAAAACATGTATATGTGATTACATTTAAGTACATATCATGTATGGTGCTTTTTGTTATTTAACACATAATATGGATTTTTATCACATTGATATTGACTTACACTATAAAATAGTGGATAATATTAATGTTGCTATTAAAAGTAAAGGAAGTGCATAATTTGGCTTTCTATCATTGTTTGTTATTAGATATTGACGGCACTATGCTTGATTTTGATGCCGCTGAAGATTGTGCAATAAAAAACACATTACAGCATTATAATTTGCCATGCACAGAAGAAGTTGTTAACAGTTATAAAACAATTAATAAAGAGATGTGGCAGGCGTTTGAAAAGGGCGAGATAAAACAAGAGAAACTAGTTGTAAAAAGATTTGAAGTGCTTTTAAACACCTTGCAAAAAAAGGCTGATACAGTTCAGATGAACAATTTTTATTTGTCTTCACTTGCGGGTTCGGCACAGCTTTTTGACGGTGTAAAGGAAACACTAAACGACTTAAAAGAAGTTGCAACACTTGCAATAATTACTAATGGCGTTGAGCGTGTGCAAAATATTCGCCTTAAAAATTCGGGGCTTAGCGATATGTTTGACGACATATTTGTGTCCGATAAAATAGGTGTATTTAAACCTCACAGAAAATTTTTTGATACTGCACTTAAATCTCTCGGAGTAGAAAACAGAAAAAAAGTGCTAGTTGTGGGAGATTCTTTGCGTGCGGATATTGCCGGGGGAAAAGCAGCGGGACTTTCTACGTGTTGGTGCAATTTTAAAAATGCACCGCTACCACCGGAAACACCAAAACCAGACCATACGATTTATCATTTTGAAGAACTGCTTTCTATTGTAATGCAAGAGGAGGAACTTGAAAATGCAAGAAATCCGCAAAAGCGTCATCAAGTATGATTCGTCAAATGAAAAAGATACAATTACAGGATATTTTTTTGAAAGTCAAGAACAGATACCTGTAAAGGCGATAGTTCAAATATCACACGGAATGAATGAGTATATTGCTAGGTACTCAGACTTTGCAAAGTTTATGGTGCAAAATGGATATGTTGTTTGTGGAAACGATCATTTAGGGCATGGGCAAAGCAGTGACACAGATGTTGGAATGAACGGTTATTTTTCAAAATCGGATGCTAAAAATCATATCCTTTCCGATCTTTACAAAATGAACGAAATTGCAAAAGGCAAATTTCCAAATGCGCCTATAATTCTTTTGGGGCATAGCATGGGTAGTTTTTTTGCGCGCCTTTATGCGGTAAAATACCCCGACACAATAAATGCACTTATTATAAGTGGAACAGCAGGGCCAAACCCTATTTCAGGTTTAGGCAGCGCTGTGGCAAAAATTGTGTTGGCTTTTAAAGGGGACAAACATAGGTCAAACCTGCTTAACGACATTGCATTTGGCAGCTACACAAAAAAAATACCGGATGCCAAAACACAGTACGACTGGCTTACAAAAGATGAGAGCATTGTCGATTTATATAAAAACGACCCCAAGTGCACAAGTATATTTACAGTAAACGGTTTTATTACATTAATGCAGGTATTAAACGAGTGTAATACAAAAGAAAGTGCACAAAATACACCCAAAAATATGCCAATTTATATTTTTAGCGGAGCGATGGACCCGGTGGGCAATTACTCAAAGGGAGTTAAAAGTGTATACGAGCTGCTAAAACAGTGCGAAATCGAAGATGTAAGTTTAAAACTGTATGAAGACGGGCGTCACGAAATGCTTAACGAAACAAATAAAGAACTTGTGTTTGAAGATGTATTAAAATGGTGCGATGAACACATAAGCAAATAAAAGTAAATTATAGTTTGTGGCAATTATGCAAGCAAACTAATTTTATGATAAAAAATTTTTTGAGGTGGAGAGAAATGGACGTTATAACAAAATTTATAAATGCGATTTTTGGTTCGTTCGCTAACATGAGCATGAGCGATATTCTGGGAATGCTTGGCATGTTGGCAATTGGTGGGCTTCTTGTTTACTTGGCAATTAAAAAAGATATGGAACCGACACTGCTTTTGCCAATGGGTTTT
>CAYJLZ010000053.1:12553-14617 GCA_964371265.1 uncultured Bacteroides sp.
TTTTGGCGCAATACTTGTAAACTTACCCATGTCGGGAGCAATTACACAGGGCGAAGAAGAGGGAATACTTGATGTTTTATTTAGCGCCGGTATTTCTAACGAGCTTTTCCCGTTGCTTTTGTTTATTGGCATAGGCGCAATGATTGACTTTGGGCCGTTGCTTTCAAATCCAAAGCTCTTATTATTTGGTGCGGCGGCGCAGTTTGGCATTTTCTTTACAATGTTAATGGCAAGCGGAATTAACGTTATGTTACCGGGTACATTTAGCTTGCAAGATGCCGCAAGCATTGGCATTATTGGCTCAGCCGACGGTCCTACATCTATATTTGTTGCAAACTATTTTGATACTGACTATCAGGGCGCAATACTTGTTGCGGCTTACAGTTATATGGCACTTGTGCCAATTATTCAGCCTCCGGTTATTAAAGCTCTAACAACTAAAAAAGAGCGCTTAATTAGAATGCCATACGTTGAAAAACAAATAGGCAAATCGGTAAGAATAATGTTCCCAATTGTTGTTATGATTATTGCCGGTATAGTTGCACCTAAAAGTGTTGCTTTAATTGGATTTTTAATGTTTGGCAATTTAATACGTGAATGTGGAGTTTTAAACGGTCTTTCCGAAACAGCACAAAATGCACTTGCAAACCTTGTAACAATTTTGCTTGGTATTACAGTTGCAACAAAAATGCACTATTCTCAGTTTTTAAGGTGGGAAACACTGCTTATTATGGCTCTCGGTCTTGTTGCCTTTGCCTTCGACACAGCAGGCGGTGTTCTCTTTGCAAAACTTCTTAACTTGTTCTCTAAAAATAAAATTAACCCAATGATAGGCGCATGCGGAATATCGGCGTTTCCAATGAGCAGCCGTGTTATACACAAAATGGGAATTAAAGAAGACCCGCAAAACTTTTTGCTTATGCATGCGGCAGGTGTTAACGTTGGCGGACAAATAGCTAGTGTTATTGCCGGAGGTATGATACTGAGCTTTGTTGCCAGGTAAATTTAATTTTACATTGCCCGGTAAGTTTAACACCGTGGCATAATAGCACAAAAATTTTAACAGCTGTTTTTACAGCACATTGGAAAGGATAGGTTATATAATGGAACAGGTAATGCAATCTTTTGCGGTAATGATACAAGGAATGCTTGGTATTTTTATAGTAATGGGTGCTATAAGTTTGGTTATAGCCGGATTAAATAAAATTTTTAGGTAAATTATAATATGCTTTTAACAATACAAAATTTAAAAAAAAGCTATGGCGGCAACGTTGTTTTAAACAGCGTTGCCGCTGTTGTGGATAAACAAGATAAAATAGGCGTTATAGGAGAAAATGGCGCAGGTAAAACAACGCTAATAAAGCTAATTACAGGCGATATTTTGCCTGACAGTGGAGAAATTGCTTTTGCTAAAAACACAAATTTGGGTTATTTAGAGCAAAATAGTTTGCTGGACGAAGAATTAAGTGTGTACACTCAAATGCAAAGCGTATACGAAAAAGGCATAAATGCGCTGCAAAATTTAAACCAAGTTAACAAAAAGCTTGCCGAAAACCCAAACGATAAAATCCTACTTGAAAAGCATGAAAAACTTACGGCAATAGTAGATGCCAGTGATGTTTATAATATAGATACGCATATAAAAAAGGTTTTGAATGGAATGAACTTCGGCGCTGAGGATTACGACAAAAAGGTGAGTGTTTTAAGCGGAGGCGAATATACACGCCTTTGCCTTGCAAAATTACTTTTACAAAAGCCCGACATTTTACTGCTGGACGAGCCGACAAATCACCTTGACTTTACTAGTATGCAATGGCTTGAAAACTACTTGCAAAACTACGATGGAGCGGTAATTGTAATAAGCCATGACAGATACTTTTTAGATGCTGTTTGCAACCGAATTTTTGAAATTGAAGACAATGAAATGTATGTTTTTAAAGGAAATTATTCGTCATATACCGTTCAAAAACAAGAAATGGTTGAAAAGGCTCAAAAGCAGTACGAGGCGGATATTGAAAAGCAAGAAAAATTGAAAGACTATATAGCGCGAAACTTAGTGAGAGC
>CAYJLZ010000054.1:0-14008 GCA_964371265.1 uncultured Bacteroides sp.
TAGTTATTTCATTATGATTATTTTTGCATTAAAATAATCAACCTTAGTAATTACCAGTCTGGTAAAAGAAAAAAATAAGCTAACTTATAAAACATCAGCTATATAAAACAAAACCTTAATTGCACATTTAGCAGGGTTTATAACGATAAATAATCAAGTTTGCGCACAAAAACAATTTAAACAAGAAAACACTTTACATTACCAATATACCCGGGCGTGTCAATGAATAATTATTTACACATAAGTGTATTTTGGGGAAAATTTGTGGCTGAGTAATCATAATGGGGCCGTTTTTTGTTGCAATAAAAACATCTAGGTTGCTTTTCCTATTTGCGTTGCAGCAATCATCCTGTTTTCAATTTCCAAATTTCATTGCTAATTCTGCCAACAACTTCAAGCTCGCTATCTCTTTGCTTAATCTCGCTTATTACCTGCTCAATACAAATTGTTTTATTGTCGTACCATGGGCTTTTAATAACTTCAAAGCCAAATTCATCAAGCTTTTCTTCTTCAATCATTCGCGGATATTCAAGACAAGCAAATTGCGAATACTCTTAACTTTAACTTCAATTTCGGCCTTTCGTCCCTCAATGCTTAATCTTCTTTATAAATTATAATTTTACTTCATAATTTCATTGTTTGTATTAATGCATGGTGCTTTCTCTTATAATAAGCTCTGTATCTAAAATAATATATCTATCGCCTAAATTAGGGGACAAAATTTTTTCACAAAGAAGTTCACATGCTGTATACCCAAGCTGAAATTTTGGCTGATTTATAGTTGTAATTGTAGGGTCGCTAATAAACGAAATGTTAATATTGTCAAAGCCTATTACCATTAACTCATCAGGAATGAGTATGTTTGACTTCTTTGCACCCTTTATTGTTGCCGATGCATATATGTCGGAAACGGCAAATATAGCATCGGGCCTGTCGGCCTTAGATAAAACCTGCGTTACAGATGCCAATGCCATATCAAAATCAACTTCAGGTAATTGAATTATCCAATTTTGATTAATGTCCATGTTGTTTTCGTTCATAAAATCTATAAATGCATTTCTTCTGTGGCGGGAATACATAAATTCGCTGGGCCCGTTAATAAACCCAAACTTTCTTCTTCCAAGAGAATACATGTAGTTCAGTGCACTTTTGGTGGCGGAGTAGTCATCTATTGCAACATAAGAAACATTTGCTTGCTCGCAATATTCGCAACACTGCACAACAGGCGCAACATTTGTAAGCTTTGCAAGAATTGCCTCGGATAAGTACGTAACCGTTATTACACCGCAAATACCATTGTGCTTAATTAGTGAAATTATCTCTTGAACATTCTTGTTGTCTAGCTGTGCGGTGCTAATTAATAAGCTGAACCCATGGCGCCTGGCGGCATTTTGCGCCCCTATTACTATTTCGTTGTAAAACTGATTAGCTATGTTAGGCAATATTAATAATATTACCTTGTTTAATTCTTTCTTCTTAATTTCCCACGCATTGCCCGAGTTAATTTCTAAACCCAGTTCTTTTGCTGCATCTAATACTTTTTGCCTTGTTGCCTCGTTTACAATACCTTGATAATTTAATACGCGAGAAACTGTGGCGTTTGAAACACCGCTTGCACTTGCAATATCTGTAATTTTAATTTTTTTGGGCACAATTATTCACCTCAATAGTATTATAAACAAATAGAGGTAAAATGTAAAGTTTTTATGAAAAAAAATTTCACAAAATTATCAAATTTGCTAAAACCAACTTAAAAACAAATAAATATTGTATTAAATACACAAATATATAAAATTTTTATGTACAATTTAGCAGAAAATTTATTTTTTTCTGAAAAAATATTGAAATTTACTTGAAAAAATAGTATTATGTTTGCAGGGGAAGCAAGTTGTTAAAAATTTAGCTTTTACCATGAACAGTATAACGGAGGTTTAACGTGAACGATTGTTTATTAGATGTGCGCAACATTGATAAATCTTTTGCGGCAGTTCATGCACTTGACCATGTGAGCTTTAAGCTTAACAAGGGCGAAGCAATGTGCCTTGTGGGCGAAAACGGCTGTGGAAAAAGTACACTTATTAAAATAATATCGGGGGTATATACGCCAGACTCGGGCGAAATATATATAAAAGGTAAGAAGTATAAATCGCTTACGCCCGTTCAATCAATTGCCGCGGGTATTCAAGTAATATATCAAGATTTATCGCTGTTTCCTAATTTAAGCGTAGCTGAAAATATTGCAATGGCTTACAATATTTATCACAAAAATAAATTTGTAAATAAAAGCAAAAACAGCGAGTTGGCACAAAAGATTATGAAAGATATTGGAGCTGACCTCGATTTGAATGCAGAGGTAAGGGGCTTATCGGTAGGCGAAAAACAGATTGTTGCCATATGTAGGGCGCTTTTGCTTGATGCTGAACTTATAATAATGGACGAGCCAACAGCAGCACTTACAATGAAGGAAGTTAAAGCACTTTACAAAATAATAGATGACCTTAAAAAACGCGGAATTTCACTTATATTTATAAGCCATAAACTGGACGAAGTTTTTGCAATAGCCGAAAGTGTTTGCATACTGCGAGATGGTAAAAACGTTATAAGTGGCCCGAAAGAAGAGTTCGATAAATCGAAAGTTTCTTTCTACATGACGGGTAGAGAAGTTGTGTCGGACTCGTTCGAGCCAAAATCAATAGGTGAAACAATTTTCAAAGTTGAAAATTTAAATTTAGAGCCGTTTTATTCCGATGTAAACTTTGAGTTGAAAAAAGGCGAGGTTTTGGGCATTACGGGCTTGCTTGGATGTGGAAGAACAGAACTAGCTGAAACTATTTTCGGGCTAAGAAAACCGCAAACAGGCAAAGTGTTTGTAAAGAACAAAGAAGTTGCGCTTACCTCAAGCGATGCGGCAGTTAACGCAGGAATAGGTTACTTGCCGGAGGACAGATTATCGCAAGGTTTGTTCTTAAATGTAGAAATTGAAAGAAATGTATCGGCGGGTATAGTAAGAAAGTTCAGCGAGAGATTTTTAGGCATAATAGACAGAGAGGGTATGCACAATTCTGTTGTAGACCAGGTAGAATCGCTTAAAATAAAACTCGGAAAATTATCAGATCCTGTGAGCAGCCTTTCGGGCGGAAACCAACAGAGGGTTGTTTTGGCAAAGTGGCTAGCAATAGGGCCAAAAGTTTTAATTTTAAATTGCCCCTCTGTCGGAGTAGACGTGGGCTCGAAACAAAACATACATGAAACAATAAAAGAACTTGCCGACAAAGGCATAGGTATGATTGTTATTTCAGACGATTTACCCGAGATATTGGCTGTTAGCAGCAGAATTATAGTTATGGCACATGGTAAATTTACAAGCTCTCACGCCGCAAAAGATTTAAACGAAGAGCAATTGAATGAAATGCTGATAAAGGACTAAATGACATATGAAAATGAAATTTAAATTAAATGACATGACAACAAGGCTTTTGCTTTTAATTGTAATACTTTTAATTTTTGCCGCAATTAATCCCAGTGTGCTATCACCTACAAATATAATAAGCATGCTTAACGACTCTATTTTTAACGGTATAGCTGCACTTGGAATGATGACAATTATGATAACAGGCAGTTTTGATTTATCGTCAATGAGCATAAGCATGCTTGCTGCGTTTGGAACATTAAAACTATACAACGCACTCGGTTATCAGGGCGACTTTATAACAATGTTTGTTATAGCAGGTGTGCTTGGCGCCTTTATCGCAATGATAAACGGATTTATATCTAAAAAATTTAATTTGTCTGGGTTTGTTGTTTCAATAGGTACAAATTTAATTTATTCAAGCTTTTTCTTTATCTTCTTGGGCTCGGGCTACATAAAAACAGATGAAATGCCACAAAAATTGCTAGAAGTTAGAACAACATCTATTTTAACAATGACATCGGCCAACGGAATAAGCGCAAAGCTTAACCTTGGTATTATAGTACTTGTAATTGTGGCAATTATAATTTGGTTTTTACTTAATAAAACGCAAATAGGCAGGGGAATATATGCCTTGGGCGGAGATGCCGTTGCGGTAGAGCGTGTAGGGTACAGCCCAATGAAATTGAATTTGTTGGCATATAGTATTTTTGGTTTTTGCGTTGGCATAGCCGGCATATATTTTTACAGCAACTCGGGTACATTCGAGCCGGGCATGATAGTAGACAAAGGCGCAGACGTTATTGCGGCGGCTATATTCGGTGGGTGCAACATGAAAGAGGGAAAAGGCAGCGTGGGCGGAATTCTTTCGGGCGTTGCAATAATTACCGCAATTAAGAGCAATTTAATTTTACTTGGTGTGCCTGCATACTTTGTAATGTTTACTGTTGGCTTACTTATTTTGCTTGGTGTTTTGTTCTCTATGCTAGGGCAAAAACGTGTACATCAGGCGTAGAAAGGGCAAGAAATATGAATTTAAAAAAGTTTTGGAATGAGAAATGCGATAAGCGCACGGCAGCACTTATTTTGTTAACTATTGCTCTGGCTATGGTAATGGGCGCTTTTAACCCAAGTAGGTTTTACTCTGTTACAAACTTTCAATCTATGGGCAGGCAACTTGCCGAGATAGGTATATATGCACTGGCAATGTTTGTGGTAGTTGTTTCGGGTGGCCTTAACTTATCAATTGTGGCTGTTGCAAACTTTTCGGCAATATGCGGCGGTTCAATAATGCAGGGCCTGCTATTTGGCGATATAATAACCGACCCAACCGCAAGGCTGATAGTGGGATTTGTAGTTTCAATATTGGTGGGAATATTAAGCGGTGTTATTAACGGATACTTTGTTGCAGGGCTTGGTTTGGCGGCTGTTTTGGTAACAAGTGCAAGTAGCCAGTTGTTTCAGGGCGCCGCACTTATTATAACAAAGGGCAACGCCATAGTAGGCGCACCGCCTGTTATAGAGGCACTGGGTACAGGTGAATTATTTGGTATTCCGTACTTAATAATTGTTGTAGCAGCTTGCTATATAGTTTGCCACTTTTTGTTTCAGCGCACAGGGTATGGCGAACAGTGCAGACTTTTGGGCGCAAATGCAACGGCAAACAAATACAGCGGCAACCCAAACTTTAAAATATTAATGAAAAGTTATATACTCTCGGGTGTGTTTTCTGCAATAGGCGGACTTATAAGTTATTCGAGAATGGCAGCACTGAGGCCGGACTACGGCCCATCGTTAACAAGTACAGCTATGCTTGTTGTATTAATGGGCGGCGCTTGGATAGTTGCCGGGGGCGGCAAGGTGTTAAATATATTTATATCGCTGTTTTGCATGCAAATTTTGGGCAGTGGGCTAACACTTGCCGGAGCAATTAACTTTGTGCGCAACACCGTTTGGGGCATTTTACTAATTGTTATATTAATACTGGGTTCAAGCAGCGGTAAAAAGTTTACAGCTAAATTAAAAAGTAAAATATTTCGCAAAAAAACAACACAGACTTAGACAGTAAAAACTGTTTAAATAAATTTTTTTGGAGGACAAAAGAAATGAAAAAATTATTAGCACTTATTTTGGTATTGGTAATGGGCTTTATGTTTGTTGCTTGCTCAGAGCCGGCAGCACCGGCAGAGGCTGCAGCTGCAGAATCTACACCGGCTGAAGATGCAACAGCAGAAGAAACCACAGGCGAACCTATTGTTGTTGCAACAGTTGTTAAAGCAATTGGTAGTAACTGGTTCGATTCAATGGACTGGGAAGGCACAACATGGGCAGAAGAGAACAATGCAACACACAACTACATTGGCCCAACAGCAATGGACGCAGCAGCTCAATTGCAAAGCATTGAAGATGCTATTTCGCTTCAACCCGACATTTTAACTGTTGTACCTATCGCAGCAGACGCTTCTGATGCGCTTTTAGGTCAAGCACGTGACCAAGGTATAATAGTTGTTTCGCACGAGGGCGCGGGCCTAACAAACATCGACTACAACGTTGATGCTTTCAGCAACCAAGCATTTGGCGAAAACTTTGCAATGAAAACAGCAGAAATTATGGGCGAAGACAGCAACTATGCGCTTATGGTAGGCACATTGACAACACCTGCGCACATGGCATGGGCAGAAGCTTACTATGCATATGCAAACGAAAACTTCCCCGACATGACAAACTTGAACGATAAAGCCGGCGAAAATGTTATCCCGCTTGAGGGCGGAGCAAACAGCGATACATCGTACAGTGTTGCAAAACAATTTTTGCAAGCAAACCCCGAAACACAAGCAATATTTGTAGCATCAAGTTCTTGTGTTAACGGTGTTGCACGTGCAATTGAAGAATTGGGCATGAACGAAACTTGCAAGGTTATGGCTGTTGGTACAGCTTCGGGCCAAAGAGAGTATTATGAGAGCGGAACAATTCCTTACGGCGCTTTCTGGTACCCGGGCGCTGCACAATATGCTGCATACGAGGCAGGCAAACGCCTACTTAACGGCGAAACCGTTGAAACAGGCGATGACCTTGGCGTTGAGGGATACGAGAGCGTAACTGTTGACGGTGTAAACATTTACGGAAGTGCATGGCTTGACGTAACATTAGACAACCTCGAAGAGATGGCTGCAATCCTTTAATAAAGATATTACATAGAAAAAGGGTTGCTCGGATGTTTTCCGAGTAACCCTTTAATTAAAACGGAGAGTGCTTAGATGAAACTTGGACTACTTACATCAATATTGCCAAGCCTTAACTTTAGACAAGTTGTGGATTTTTGTGCACAAATTGGAATAACCTCACTTGAAGTGGCTTGTTGGCCAAAGCAAAAAGCCGAAAGGCGCTACTCGGGCGTTACACATTTAGATATAAATAACTTGAGTGATGAAGAGATTGAAGACGAACTAAATTACGCAAAAACAAAGAACGTTTGTGTACACGCACTTGGGTTTTACCCTAACCCGCTTAGCGCAGATGAAAATACAAATGAAGATGCAATTAACCATATATACAAATTAATTGATGTTGCAAAAAAAAATAATATTGGTGTATTGTCTACTTTTGTTGGTAAAAACAATTTAAAAACGGTAGAAGAAAACTTAAAACTGTTTGAAAGCACATGGAAACCTATTGTTGATTATGCTCAAAAAAATAAGATTAAAATTGCGATAGAAAATTGCCCTATGCTATTTACTCAAGATGAATGGCCCGGCGGCAAAAACCTAGCCTCTACGCCCGAAATATGGGATAAAATGTTTAAAATTATTGACAGCGACTTTTTTGGATTAAATTACGACCCAAGCCATTTTGTTTTGCAAAATATGGATTATATTGCACCTATTTACAAATATAAACACAAAATATTTCACATTCATTTAAAAGACATAACAATTGTAAAAGAAAAACTTAATAAATTCGGAAGTTTTTCGTACCCGTCTAAATACTCACAGCCCAAATTACCTGGCTTTGGCGATATAAACTGGGGAAAATTTTGTAATGCGCTATACGATATTAACTACACTGCCAGCGCATGCCTTGAAATTGAAGATCGCAATTTTGAAGAGAGTATTGACATGGTGAAAAAAGGCATTGAAATTGGATATAAAAATGTACAGCAATATTTTTAAACAATAAAATAACTAGAAATGGGGAAGAAAGCAGTGAAACTTGGAATTCTAACTAATGTGGTTTGCAACATGCCTTTAAACGATGCTTTGGAGTACTTTAAAGGAATAGGAATTGAGGCAGTAGAAATTGGTTGCGGAGGTACACCCGGTGTACATCATTGTGACCCTGAAATTTTACTGAGCGACAATGAAAAATTTGAAGAATTTAAAAATACAATCAATTCACATAAAATGACAATAAGCGCATTTTCTTGCCATGGAAACCCAGTGCACCCCGTTAAAGAAATTGCGAATAAATACGATAAAATTATGCGAAATGCTGTGCTATTAGCAGAAAAAATGCAGGTTGACACAATTTGCTGTTTCTCGGGTTGCCCGGGAAGTGAGGAGAATTCGGTGTATCCTCACTGGACGACAACAGTTTGGCCGTTTGATGCGGTTATAGCGAACAAATTTCAATGGGAGAAAAAACTTATACCATACTGGAAAGAGTTTGTTGAGTTTGCAAAAAACCATGGTGTAAAGCATATTGCAATAGAAATGCACCCGGGTTTTTGTGTTTATAATCCGGATACTTTACTTAAACTTCGAAATGCATGTGGGCCGGAAATAGGTGCGAATTTTGACCCAAGTCATCTGTCTTGGCAGGGAATAGACGTTGAAAGCGCAATTAAAAAATTGAGCGGATGCATATACCATTTTCATGCAAAAGACACGTATATCGACAGGGAAGAAATGGGTAAAAACGGCTTTTTCGCCCCTATGTCATCTGCTAGGGAAGAAAGCAGGCCTTTCTCGTTTAGAATACCCGGCAACGGCAGCGGTGAAATTAAGTGGAAACAAGTGATTACAGCACTTGCCGCAACGGGTTACGACCATGTTATAAGCATTGAACACGAAGATAACACAATGGGACAAGACGAGGGAATTCGAAAGAGCGCTCAATTTTTAAACTCAATCTTGGTAAGAGAAAAAGCATCTGATTGTTGGTGGAAAGAATCCATTTCACAATATCAAAGAGGCTTTTTGCCCAAAAAGGAGGAAGTGTAGAGTGAAAATAGGTGTTTATACAAATGCATATAGAGAGTTTAGCCTAGAGGATGCATTGAAAAAAATTAAAGATGTGGGCAACATTGAAATGATAGAGCTGGGTTGCGGCGAAGAGAGCGGGTTTGCTCACTGCAACCCCGAAGTACTGTTAAAAGATGAAAATGCTTATAATGAATTTGTCGATACAATTAATAAGTACAATTTAAAAATATCTGCACTTTCGTGCCACGGAAACCCTGTTTCTCCCAACGAAGAAACAAGGAAAATAAGCGTGGATAGCATGAAAAATGCAGTTTTACTTGCAGAAAAATTGGGTGTTAGTACAATTAACTGCTTTTCGGGTTGCCCCGGTGACAGTGAAAACGCAACACTTGCCAACTGGGTTACCACAAGTTGGCCGTTAGATTTTGCGCAGGTATACGAGTGGCAGTGGGAAAAGAAACTTATACCGTTTTGGAAAGAATTTACAGCGTTTGCAAGAGAGCACGGGCTGAAACAAATTGCACTTGAATTGCACCCCGGGCAATGCTGCTACAACCCAAAAACAATTAAAAGGTTAAGAGAAGAGTGCGGCGATGAAATAGGCGTTAACCTTGACTTTAGCCACTTGTTGTGGCAAGGAATGGACCCGATTTTAGTTATAAGAGAACTTGAGGGAATGATTTATCACGTACACGGCAAGGATATAATTTTTGATGAGTGGAAAATAAGGCAAGATGGAAGAATAACAACTGCATACTTTGATATGCCTCGCCAAAGAGCATGGAATTTTAAAAGCATCGGCTTTCATCATGGTGCTGAATTTTGGTGCAACATTTTTTCAGAACTGCGCAGAGTGGGCTACGACTATGCAGTAAGCCTTGAAATGGAATGTGAAACTTTGAGCATACCCGATGCAATAGTAAAATCGACAGAGTTTTTAACATATTGTTTGCCAAAAGACATTGTAACGGGTGAGCAGAGCTGGCAGGCAAAAACAAGAGAGAACAGAATAAAAAGATTTAAGGACTATGGATTTCAAGACTGAAACATTGGAGGACAAATATGATAAATGTAGGGTTAATAGGGTGCGGTAGCATTGCGCAAATTAGGCACATACCCGAGTATGTTGCAAATAAAAACTGCAAAATATACGGCGTGTACGATTTAAACTTTGAGCGAGCTAGCGAAATAGCAAAAACGCTGGGTGCAAAGGCGTATCAAACATACGAAGAGCTGTTGCAAGATGAAAATATAGATGCCGTAAGTGTGTTGAGCCCAAACTTTCTTCACGCAGAGCATACCATAAATGCGCTTAATAGCAAAAAACACGTATTGTGCGAAAAACCTATGGCAACAACACTTGAAGAGTGCAACAACATGATTGATGCATCGAAAAAAAACGGCAAAAAATTGATGATAGGGCATAACCAAAGGTTTGCGGCAGCGCACATAAAGGCAAAAGAGCTTATAGAGAGCGGAGCAATAGGCGATGTAATATCATTTACAACAACATTTGCGCACCCCGGGGCAGACTCGTGGAGCATAGACGGCAAAAACTCGTGGTTTATGGATAAATCAAAAGGGTGCTTTGGCGTGCTTGCAGACCTTGGCATACATAAGTCGGACCTTATAATATATTTGCTAAACAGTAAAATTGCAAAAGTGAGCGCCTGTATTTCAACGCTTGACAAAAAAGATTCAAGCGGCAACTTTGTATCGGTAGACGACAATGCATTTTGCACATATGTAATGGAAAACAATGCCGTTGGCACAATGCGCGTAAGCTGGACAAATTACGGCAGTGAAGACAACAGCACATCGCTTTTTGGAACAAAAGGTGCAATGCATATATACAAAGACCCAAATCACTCGATAGTGCTAGAGAAAAAAGACGGCACAAGCGAATATTTTGATGTAGAGGCAATTCAAACAAACGATAACCAAACAAGTAGCGGAATAATAGATGCGTTTGTAAACTGCATTGTAAACGATACAAAACCGCAAATATCGGGCGAAGATGTGTTGCCTGCAATGAAGGCAACGTTTATGGGCGTAAAAAGTTCACAGCAAAATTCAGCTTTTGTAGATGTAGTATAAACGTAGTGCTATCAACAGTTTTTAGGGTTTTGCATTATTACGTTATTTAACATCTGCTTTTTTACAAAACTGAAAAACGCTTAGTGCTTTATAGAATTAAATAAATTCGAACCATTAAATGTGATAAATTTTATTATTAAAAGCACAAATTCGTGTGGTGTGCTATGATGATAACTAAAAAACTTGGACTTCCAAATTGTAACTAAGACACAAGTTAAAAGCTACATTTCACTTTCGTGAAATGTAGCTTTTTTTAGCGTTCGGTTATAATCTTTTTTATTATTAATTATTTCAAATAATTAAAATGTTAATTTATGGGGTTATGGTATTGAGGCACCGTTATTGCCATCAACTCCACCGCCTCTGCCTTCACCGGCAGTGCCAGCAATTTTGCCATCACCACCATCGCCTCCATCACCCATACGGGCGTTGCCGTCGCCTCCGTTGCCGCCACGGGCGGTGCCATCGCCGCCATCGCCGCCATCGCCGCCAAATCCGGTACTGCCATCGCCACCGGAGCTGCCTGCGTTGCTGGCAGTACCACCATCTCCACCATCGCCGCCGACGCCACCGGTATTAGTAGCATTGCCACCATTACCGCCGTTTCCGGCTTGGTTGGTGCTATAGTTTTCTAAAACGCTACCGCCTGTGCCACCATTGCCGCCTATGCCGTTTGCACCGGTACTGTCACCGCCATTGCCTCCACTGCCACCTGTGCCTTGTTTAAAATTGCCACCTATGCCGCCTGTGCCACCTAAGGCGCCTACAGCGCTGGCATCTCCGCCTTTGCCACCGTTGCCGCTTGTTCCATTATCTGTACTGCCGCCTTCTCCGCCTGCGCCTCCGTTGCCGCTTAATTCGCCACCGCTACCACCTTCGCCACCGTTGCCACCTGTGCCGGTTTCGACATTATTTCCTTTGCCACCTGTGCCGCCATTGCCACTACCGGTACCTGCACCACCTGCACCACCCTTGCCGCCGTCGCCACCGATATTATCGTTACTGTTGCCACCCGTGCCGCCTTCTCCGCCTGTGCCGCCGTAATAGCCACCCATGCCGCCTGTGCCACCTGTGCCACCTTTACCACCGCCAGCAGCTGAACTGCCGCCATTGCCGCCATTGCCGCCGCTACCGCTACCGCTACCTGCACCGCCTGTGCCACCTGTGCCACCTTTAAAGCCGAAGCCACCTGCGCCACCTGCGCCACCTACAGTGTTGCCTGTACCGCCGTCTCCACCGTTGCCACCGTTACCTCCATTGCTGTTTACCCCATTGCTTGCATTCAAGCCACCTGTGCCACCTGTGCCACCATTGCCGCCTGCACCGCCATTGCCACCATTGCCGCCTGCACCGTTAATTACAGTTGGGCTATTGGTGCTACTTGACGTACCGTTTGGAACATCAATAGCACTGTTGCCATTGCCTCCGTCGCCACCAACCTTGCCATCGTAACCTGTGCCACCTGCCCCGCCGTTGCCACCCGTTACAGTACCGCCGTTAATAGTCAATTGTGCGGTGGCGCCTGTAATATAAACCCCTTTGCCACCAATTCCACCGTTATTGCTAGATACTGAAGTACCTACATTACCTTCTCCACCATCTGCACCCTTTATGTTTGTGTTATTTAGCACAACTGTTGAGCCTGCTGAATAACCCCCCGCGCCTCCGTTGTGGCCGTAGGTATAGGCGTTAATAGTAGTACCGCCGTTTATGATTGTATCATTAACGGTTAGTGCCGATAAAGCACTTATTCCGGTGCCGCCGTTGCGGTTGTTGCCTACTCCGCCATTTATAGTAAGTTTATTGTTACCGTTTATAGTTGAATGTGCATTTTGTGTAGCTAACCCGATGCCGCCAATGGTGTTTCTGGCGCTGCCACCGTTTACAGTAAGGCCGCTGCTGATTACAGTTAAATCTCCGCTCAAATCAATACCTATGCCACTTCTCTGGACACCATTGCCTGGGCCGCCGGTTACAGTAAGGCTATTGCCGGTTATAATTAAATCTCCTTTTGTTTCTATTCCGGTATATCCTTGCATTCCCGAAGCTGCCGTTTCGCTTGTTATTTCAATGGATGACGTTGCCACATTTATAGTTAGGGCGCCTGTAAGCTCTGAATGAATTGCAGCAGTTTTCACGCCTGTGCCGTCGTTGTTAATTGATGAATTTAATGTTAGTGTGTTCGTGTTTGTATTATAAGCTGCACTTCCATCGCCTAAAATATCAGTTAAATTGCTTGTCTTTACCTGTGTGCCTGCAACCCAAACAGAATACAATTCGTTAAAAGTAATAGTTGCCACGTTGCTTGTGGTAGTGTGTTTCGCTCCGTCTGCTAAGGTGTTTGTAACCACGCAGTAATATGTTTCGCTTATACCTGCGGCGCCTAGTGTGGGTGTGTATGTAGATGTATTTGCACCAGAGCCGGTAAGTGCTGTTCCGGAACTTGGTGTGCCTTTATACCATTGATAGGAAAGTGTGCCATTACCGCTTTGCACATTTGCCACAACTATTAGGGGTGTTACAGTTGCACCGCTTCCATCATAACTTTCGCTAACAGGCTGTGTGACTATAAAAGGCTCATCAGAGAGCAAAACCACAACAGTTGCCGCCGTGCTAGTGGTTGTGTGAATTGTACCGTTTGCTAGGGTATTTGTAACAATACAATAGTATAGTGTTGTGCCATTGGTTGTTGTTGGCGGTGTATATGTGTCAGAAGTACCACCTACAATTTCATTGCCCGCAGTAGGTGAATTTTTATACCATTGATAGGAAAGTGTGCCATTACCGCTTGGCACATTTGCTACAACTGATAGAGCTGTTGCAGATGTATTAACAACATAATTAGCGTCTAACGGCTGTGTTATTATATTTGGCACATCGGAGAGTGGTGTAGGTGCGGGTGTAGGTGCAGAACCGCCGCCTATTGCACTGCCAACCGCACTTGCTGTTATAATATTAGTTGTAAGCGTTTTGCCTGTGCTTTGCTGTGTAATAACGCAGTAATAATATTGCGTAAAAGGGTTATTTGTGTTTAAGCCAATTGTACTGTCGGTTTTGCCTGTCATTTCAATACCTTTATATTCGTTTGTCAAGCTTGCATACCATTTATAAGTTAGTGTGCCACTGCCTCTTGCTGCAACGCTTAAAGTAAGAGGAGAGCCTGTTGCAACGCTTGTGTTAACAGGCTGTTTTGTTATTGCAAAAAAGGGCTGTGCGCTTGCGCCTGTTTGCATGCCGCTTGTGCTACCACTGCTGCTAGTGCTATCACTGCCGCTGTTTGCATTATCGTCAGTGCCACCCT
>CAYJLZ010000055.1:0-658 GCA_964371265.1 uncultured Bacteroides sp.
GGGTTTGAGTAAACCTCGTGAAAAGCCCTTGCCACCGAATAGCAGTTCATGTCGGCACCTATTAAAACAGGTATTATATTTAAACCAATTTGCAATTTACTATCTCCTTTTTATTGTGCGCTTTTTGCACTTTTTGCACTTTTTTATTAAGATAAATTTTGCCTACAAAAATTTGCAATTTAGGCATAAATGCCTTTTGCGGTATATAGCCTTAGTTTATACAAACACAAAACCTTAATAAACTTTTTATATTAACTTAAAGTATTTAAATTTAATATATAATTATAAAATTTAAACGATAATAAGTTACTATAATAATACTATAATTATATGCTTGAAAAAAATAATGTCAAGGCAGTGTGTTTTAAACAGTTTTTTTGCTAAATTACTCCTCGTCTTTTGTTTGCAAATATATGCCCTGCCATATTACCTCAAAAAGTTGTAATATACGCTGTGTTTCGTTTTTTAAATATAAATATCCAAACAAGGCCTCAAGCCCTGTTGCTGCGCTGTAATCTCTTGGTGCGGCGTTTTTTGCCACAGTTGTTTTTGCTGTGTTTTTGCCACGGCGCACAGTATCGCTCTCTTTTTCGGTTAAAAGCGGCGTTATAAGTTTTAGCGCCTCGTACTGCCCTTTTGCCGAAACAAGTTTTACAGC
>CAYJLZ010000055.1:668-1680 GCA_964371265.1 uncultured Bacteroides sp.
ATGTAATTTGCTTGGCGTATACCTTGTTGTTCTTATAAGGCGCACCCTCACAAGTGTTTCAAACACAGCATCACCCAAAAACGCCAGCGATACAGCCGACATTTCAAGTATATTTACCTCGTCTTCAATTGGCAACGGCTCGGTTTGCATACTATACATCCTTTTTGTTTAGTTTGCGCTTGTTTTTACATTAAAATACGTAGTCAAATTCAAAATCGTCTATCCTTATAGTATCGTTTTCTTTAACGCCCATTTCAAGCAATTTGTCTATTACGCCAATATCCACAAGCTTGCGCTGGAAAAACTGTAAGCTCTCGTAGTCGTCCACATCTGCGCCCTCCAGTATTCGCACCAAAAACGGGCAATCTATAACAAACGTGTTCTCGTCCTCTTTTGTAATAGTAAATTTGTCGGTTTCGGGTAAAATTTCCGGTTTAACATACTCGGCCTCGTACATTATTACGCCGGGCAGTTTTTGCAACTGCTCGTACACAATGCCCGGTAACTTATCAAGGCCCTGCCTTGTTGCCGCCGATATTTGCAAAAATTGCAGGCCTTTTTCCTTTATATACTCTTCAAAATCTTGTATTTGTTCTTTAGTTGCTATATCGCTTTTATTTGCAAGCACAATTTGCGGCCTTTTTGCAAGTTCGGGCGAAAATTTCATCAGTTCTTCGTTGATTTTTTCAAAGTCATCCTTTGGCTCGCGCCCCTCACAGCCCGATACATCCACAACGTGAAGTAAAAGGCGACACCTGTCTACATGGCGCAAAAACGCATGGCCAAGGCCTACTCCGTCGCTTGCGCCCTCAATTAGGCCGGGTATATCTGCCGCAACAAAGCTTGCACCCTCACCAACGGTAACAACGCCAAGAACAGGCGAAAGTGTTGTGAAGTGATAGTTTGCAATTTTGGGTTTTGCGGCACTTATTGCACTTATTGTGGTGCTTTTGCCAACGTTGGGAAAGCCAATTAGCCCAACGTCTGCTATAAGTTTAAGCTCCAGCTGAAT
>CAYJLZ010000055.1:1690-13427 GCA_964371265.1 uncultured Bacteroides sp.
TTGCCTTGTGGGCGTTGCATAGTGCGAGTTTCCCCAGCCACCACGGCCGCCCTTTGCAATAACAACAGGCTCTTTTCCCGATATATCGGCAATAATTAGGCCTGACTCGGCGTGTTTAACAAGCGTACCCTGCGGCACTTTTATAACTAAGTTATCGGCCTTTTTGCCGCTGCAATTGTTGCTACCGCCGTCTTGCCCGTTGGCGGCCTCGTACTTGCGCTTATACCTAAAATCCATAAGTGTAGACAAGTTACCGTCGGCAACAAAAACAACATCTCCACCACGGCCGCCGTCGCCGCCGTCGGGGCCTCCTGCCGCCACATACTTCTCTCTGTGAAACGATACTGCGCCGTTGCCGCCATTGCCTGCTTTTATACTTATTTTTGCTGTATCTATAAACATTTTGTTCTCCCTTTTAGTTGTAAGCCAAGTTGCTTGTTTTGTGTTTACTTTTATAGTAAGTTTGTTTGCCAAATACATAAGTAATAACATTTTATGTTAAACCGTACAGTTGCAAAAAACCACAATCACTAGGCATGCGATGCAATGCATATTAATAAGCCATGCGCTGCTAATATAATTAACAAAGGCGCACGGTTACAAAAAATTGCCAAAATCTGCCCTTTAGTTTTACATACAAAAATAACCCTCCGGCGGAGGGTTATTAACAAATGCACATAATTAAATATGCATTTTTAGTAAACTTAATTATTGAACTATGCTTACTTTTTTGCGATCTCTTCCCATGCGCTCGAACTTTACCTTGCCGTCTGCAAGTGCAAATAAAGTATCATCGCTTCCGCGGCCCACGTTTTCACCGGGGTGAATGTGTGTACCCCTTTGGCGTACTAGTATATTGCCGGCAAGCACAAATTGTCCGTCTGCTCGCTTAACACCTAAACGCTTAGACTCGGAATCCCTTCCGTTTTTAGTGGATCCAACACCTTTTTTATGTGCCATAATAAAACTCCCCTTTTATGTTACCCGACAATATCGGTTATTTCAATTTTTGTATATGGTTGACGATGGCCCATTTTGCGCATACTGCCTTTTTTGGGGCGATATGTTAAAATGTTTAATTTTTTGCCTTTGCCGTTTTTAATTACTTTGCCTGTTACTTTGGCACCGCTAACTGTTGGTGTGCCTACTTTTACTTTGCCGTCTTCGCCAATTGCCAAAACGTTTTCAAAAGTAAAGGTATCGTCTGCTTGTACTAAAAGCTTCTCCACAAAAATTGTGTCGCCCTTTTGTACTCGGTACTGTTTACCGCCTGTTTCAATAACTGCGTACATTGTTATAATCCCTCATTTAATATAAGTCTCGCCATGTGTAGGCAGCCGTGCTTTTTCAACAGCGTTTTGTGCCCATACTGTGCGGCATAGGATAATATAACATATTTTGTGTTAAAATGCAAGTGTTTTATTAATAAATTTCCTACTGCTACAAGGTTTGTCCGTACTTCGCTGTTTTATTTTTTTGTTTTTTACACTTTGCTTGACGTATTTTTGTGTTTTTGATAAAATTACGCTTGTAAACGGCTATGCAAAACTATTATATTTTACGAGGTATGAGTATAATATAAATTGGCATATGGGGTATCTTTGCCGTATGCCATAAAATAAACTTAAATAATCCGTGCAAAATTTGAGGATTGTTTATAAAAGAAACGGAGAGTCAATGTCACGAATTACACAGATATACCGCCGCAAGTTTAGCGGCATTTTTATAAAAATTGCCGTAGTTATAGTTACCAGCATTTTTATGCTTGCAACTTTTGCCGTTTTGCACAGCACAATGCGCTTTGTTACAGTTAGCGTAAACGGCCAAAATACAGCGCAAATTTTTGCGCCCGTTACTGCGCCAAAATATGCCCTTTCTCTTGCCGGAATTACTGCCGAAGACTACGACGGCATTACCGTAACCCACGGCGAAAACGGCTTTGCCGCAATAAATTTAGAGCGTGCGTTTGATGTTAGCATTACAGCAGACGGGCACAGCACAAACTATAAATTGCTTGGCAAAACGGTAGAGCAAATACTTGAAGAAAACGGCTATACAATTGGCGAACACGACTATACGCAGCCCTCGCTTAGCCAAACCATAAGCCCCGATACAAAAGAGATAGAGCTTTTTAGGGTAGAATATGTACAGTACGAAATTGACGAAGTTATACCTTACGAAACACAAAATCAATATACAAGCTTGTTTTACCAGTTTAGAGATTTTGTACAGGTTATACAAGAGGGGCAAGACGGATATATAAACGGAATTTTGCAAGATAAACTTGTAAACGGCCAAGTAGTGGAAACCACTACTATTTCCACAGATGAGTATATAGAACCGATACCCGAAATATTAAAATCTTACAAAGAGAGCGTACCGGTAAGCGAAGTAGAGCCACCCGAGGGAATAACTGTGGAAAACAACGTGCCCAGCAGTTACACTACCGTGTACGAGATGAAGGCAACGGGATATTATTCGGCAACGGGCAAGGGGTCGAGCGGGCTTGGGCTGTACTACGGCACTTTTGCAGTGGACCCAACCGTTATACCATACGGCACAAAGGTGTATATAGTTAGCACAAACGGCAAATTTATTTACGGCTGGGCTATTGCCACCGACACAGGAGCTTTTATTAATACAAACCGTATGCAGGTAGACTTGTTTTATGAAACGTACTCGGAGAGTGCTGCAAACGGTGTGCAACAAGTTTATGTTTATGTTCCGTAAATAAAGCTAATAAATAATTTTTTACCCATGGGTTTTTTGCCCATGGGTTTTGTTTTTTAATTTTTGTTTTTTAAATTTAGGTTTGCGCATAAGGCAAAATCAAAATAAAGCTTTTAATACAATAATTAATATACTACAAGTAATATTTTAACAAATAACTACGATTTGTTTTTATCTAAATGCAAGCATATTGCCGTTATATCGTCTGCACGTTTACTTCTAGCCATTGCATCTTGTGCAATTCGTTTTGCCATAGTGTTAGGGTGCACGTTACCAGCTGCGGCAAGCATTGCGCATATGCGGCTTTTGCCCATGGCAAGCGCTCCGTCGCTAACAAGTACAACTGTGTCGCCTTGCTCTAGCCTTATGTTTGTACTACGCCCTGTTACGTTGCCCAAAATTCCTATTGGCAAGCTGTCACCCTCTAAAACTGTTACCACGCCCTGCCTTACTAAAAACGACGCAACGGCACCCGCCTTAAAAAACTTTGCCTTTCCTGTGTACAAATTTACTGTAATAGCATCAAGTGTTGCACCGCTATCTGTCTCGCCTTTTAGCGACATTGCAACATTAACAAGCCTTGCAGCCTCGCTTGCGGCAAATCCTGCCATCATCAGCTTTTCGCTTAGGCCGGCTGCTAAATTGCCGTCTACCGCGGCGTATTTGCCAGTGCCCATACCGTCGCACAGCAGTGCGTGCGCACAGCCCTTTAAGTCGGTAAAAGTTTTGTAGGCATCTGCCGAGATGTTCTCCTTAGCGGCAATTGAGCACACGCCAAACTTTGGCACAAACAATGTTTGCTGAACAAACACAAGGCGTGTTGCGGCGTAAACGTTTTCGCACCTGGCGGTGTTAAATTTACAGCGGCAAATTAAACTTACCTCGCCTGTAAGCATTTCCAATTCCTCGGTTGTAAACGCCATGCGAACAATTTGTACGCTTGCATTTAAGCAACCGTGTGTATCGGTAGATACATTTATTTCTAACGGCTCTGCACCGAGCTGAATAAACAATTTTTCAATTCTTTTTTCTTTTCTTTTGTCGGGCATTTCCTCCATGTAAACGCCGCTTGCCATGTCCGATATCGAATCTGCCATAGCGTTATACTGTTCTGTAAGTGCGGCGCGCATAGCTTTGTTTGCGTTGTGCGACACCCTGTTTTGCACGCTTGTTCTGTACATTGTACTTAGCGCAGACGTTAGCCTTTTTGGCAACTTACACGTTGTTAAAAGCGGTTGTGTTAGGTCGGCGGGTGTTACGTATCCTCTGCTTTGCAGTATTGGCTGCATATTGTTAAACGCATCGTATACGTCGCTGCTTTTTTCCGACCAACAGCTACTACAGTTAGAACAATTTTTACAAACTGCATTTGTTACGGTATCGCATACATCGCTGTATGTTTGCACGTTGTGAGGCATTCTTTCGCACACAGCCGTTAGCGTATTGCCAACGTTTGCAAGTGCATTTGCCACCATGTTAAGGCGCCCGTTTAGCGTTGTTATTGTTGCCCTACCAAGGCCGTTTTGTTTGCCAAAATTTATTCCCACAAACATCCTCGAGGGTATTATCATAATAATAATTGCGGCTATTAAAAGTTCGGCCATAAAAAAAAGCCCCGCAGATAAATTTTCAGCTAGCGGTACGCCCATAAACCCGGCAAGGCAAAATATTAAGCACGAAAGCAATTTACTGTCTTGTAAAAAAAATCCTGTTGCAATGCCGGCCACAGCAATGCCAAACCCAACGTAAAGCGATGCCGAACTTGCCGCAGTAAGTGCTATGCCGGCAGCAATTGCAACAAGTGCACCACCGTGTTCTCGGCTTGTCATTGCGGCAAAAAGCGTTGCTGCCGCCGCTGCTATATGTATTAGTTTTACGCCGTAAATACCATATGGCCCAAGGCAAATAAGCAGTGCCATTAACACAAACAATAAACTTGCCCTTGCCTCGGCCGATTGTGCCGATACATTGCGCCACGGCGTTATCAAACCTTTTTTTAAAAATACGCTCAGCCCAAATATTAATAAGCTTTCAGCAAAAATTAACAGTGTATTTGTAATGTCTTGTGCGCTTGCAACAGACATGCCCATGCCTATAACCATATAAAAAGCCGACGCAGCAAACGCAAACATTGGTAATTGCGATGTTGAGCGCTTAAGCGTTAAAAATATTGCCCTAACGCTACCTAGGGCAACTATTGTAATAAGGTAAGGCACGGCGGTATCCATGCTTAAGCTAAGCGCATAGCCAACCGCCGCACTTGCACTTACTATTAGCGCATAAGGAGAAGGCACCGCCGCCGCAAAACTAATTGCAAGAGGGCGCAAATTGCCAAACATAGGCGCAAATGCCGCGAGTAATGATATGCCCGCACAAATAATTTGCAAAATTAGTGGCCTTATTAATTGTAGTGTTTTTTGTAACGATGGTAGTTTTGGTAGTGCTTTTACTAATGCGGACATAAATTTCACCTGCTTAATTTATTTTTTTTATAGCTATTATTAAAGCGCTGTGCCGTTAGTTATACCGCATTTTTAAACTTTACAATAATTTTTGGTTGCTACTTTTTTTACAAAGTTTAAGTATGCTAGTTACCGCAGCGTGTTATTTTTTTAAGCACCTGTAATTTTAAAATTGTATGCCATTTTGCTTTTAAAATTAGTAGGTCGGTAATGCATAAAAATTTTTTAGCACGCTGCGGTTTGATATTTTGCACTAGTTTGCTCGCATGCGGTATATTATGCCTTTTTTAGGCATACACATATTATAAAATGGCGCTTTACTGTTTTTTTGTCGTGTTTTGCAATGCTTTTTTGTAATTTTTTATAATTTCACGCAGTTTTAACATATTTTTTAATATTTTTATATTATTTATATACTACACTTGATGTGAATATTGTTTTTTGGTAAATGTGTATAGTTTTCTACTTATTTTTTGTAACATTCGGTATTTTATTTTTTATTTTTGTTAAAATACAATAAATATTTATTTATATTTTAAAATTAATTGATTATTTTTACTATTTTATGCTTGAAAAAGTTGCTAAAAAAATGTATGATGTTATGTAAGTAATTGATTTATATTGTTTTTGTGCATCGAGCCTTTTTATGTTTGCGGTGCAATAGCATTGTCGGCATAAAAATGGTTAAAATTTTTGAGATTTTTCTTCTGTGTTTTTTGCAAATAAAAATTTTCGGGAGGCTAAATTTGAGCAACAATAACAAAGATACAAACATAAACATTGATTTACCGCTTTATTTATTTAAAAAAGGCGAAAATTTTGAGAGCTATAAGTTTTTAGGCGCTCATATTACAAAGTTTAAAGATATTGAGGGTGTAACTTTTAGGGTATGGGCACCAAAGGCAAAAAGCGTATCGGTTGTGGGAGATTTTAACAGCTGGATACCCGGCGCAAATACATTATCGCCGATAGAAAACAGCGGTGTATGGCAGTGTTTTATACAAGGCCTTAAAGAATTTGACGTTTACAAATACTGCATTGTAACTGCCGATGACAACATGACTTTTAAAGCCGACCCCTATGCTATACATGCCGAAACGCGCCCCTCGAACGCCAGCAAAGTATATAATTTAGATGGATTTGAATGGACTGATGAAACTTATATTCAACGACGTAAGGCTAACTCGTCGCTAGATAAGCCTATGAATATATACGAAGTTCACGCTGCAAGTTGGCGCACTTACGAGGATGGACAGCCTTATAGTTACCAAAAACTTGCCGACGAGTTGTGCGATTATGTTGTTAACATGGGCTATACGCACATAGAGCTTATGCCTATAACCGAGTACCCACTGGATGCGAGCTGGGGTTACCAAGTAACGGGTTATTTTGCACCTACAAGCAGGTTTGGCACCCCAAAAGACTTTATGTATTTTGTAAATAAATGCCACAGTTGCGGAATAGGTGTTATTCTTGATTGGGTACCTGCGCACTTTCCAAAAGACGAGTTTGGCCTTTATAAGTTTGATGGCACTAATTGTTACGAGGATAAAAACCCCACCAGAGCCGAGCATAAAGAGTGGGGCACAATGATATTTGATTATGCAAAAAACGAGGTGCAGTGCTTTTTAATAAGTAGCGCTTTGTATTGGTTTGAGCAATACCACATAGATGGGCTTAGAGTGGACGCTGTGGCCAGTATGCTATACCTAGACTACAACCGAGAGGACGGCCAGTGGGAGCAAAACACAAACGGGGACAACAAAAATTTAGAGGCAATTGCCTTTTTACAAAAACTTAATAACGAAATATTTATTCGTTATCCCGGCGCACTTATGATAGCCGAGGAGAGCACGGCTTTTCCTCTTGTAACTTATCCATCGTACGACGGCGGCCTTGGCTTTAATTTAAAGTGGAACATGGGCTGGATGAACGACATGCTCAGCTATACCGCAACCGATCCTCTGTTCAGGTCAGGCGTGCATAAAAAAATAACTTTCAGTTTCTTTTACGCCTTTAGCGAGAACTTTATGTTGCCCATAAGCCACGACGAAGTTGTTCACGGCAAAAAAAGCTTAGTAGACAAAATGCCGGGTGACTACGAGCAAAAATTTGCGGGTTTGCGCTTGTTTTTTGCTTACATGATGATGCACCCGGGTAAAAAACTTATGTTTATGGGCCAAGAGTTTGCACAATTTAGCGAGTGGTGCGAGTTTAAACAGCTTGATTGGATGCTGCTTGAATATGACAGCCATAAAACCGTGCAAAACTTTGTGCGCACATTAAACCATTTATACAAAAACACGTCTGAGCTATGGCAAGTCGATTTTTCGTGGGATGGTTTTAAGTGGATTGTCAGCGATGACTTTACACAGAGCGTTATTGTATTTATGCGCGAAAACAAAGACGGCGAGCAAATTATTGCTGTTTGTAACTTTACGCCCACAACACACATCGATTACCGCTTTGGCGTACCTGTTTTGGGCGAGTATAAAGAAATTTTTAACACCGATGCAAAGCAATTTGGCGGCAGTGGTGTTCACAATCATCTTATCAGCGCTGTTCCTTCTCCAATGCATGGGTTTGGAAATTCAATTTCTGTGCATATTGCACCACTAAGTGCCATATACATAAAAGTACCTAACGCACAGCGCGCAGTAAAGCAACTTGCCGATACTTTTGCCGACAACGAGGCTTTGCCAACATTTAAAAATACTGTTTGCAAGCAGGGTTAACACTGTTTTTACATGTACTAAAATATTAATATTGGTTAATTGATTATATAAAAATTAAAATAACTATTTGTGCGTTGCACAGAATGGAGATATATATGAAACAAGAATGCATTGCAATGTTACTTGCGGGCGGACAAGGCTCTCGCCTTTATACGCTTACAAAAAAATTGGCAAAGCCGGCAGTTCCCTTTGGCGGAAAATACCGTATTATAGATTTTCCGCTGTCTAATTGTGTAAACTCTGGCATAGATACAGTAGGTATTTTAACGCAATATCAACCACTTTTGCTTAACGACTATATAGGAAACGGACAACCCTGGGACCTTGACCGCCTTTACGGCGGTGTACATGTATTGCCGCCGTACCAAACTGCAACGGGCAGCGATTGGTACAAAGGCACAGCAAATGCAATTTACCAAAATTTAAATTTTATAGAGAGATATAACCCCGACAACGTTCTTATTTTATCGGGCGATCACATTTATAAAATGGATTACAGCAAGATGCTTGAGTATCACAACGAAAAAGGCGCCGATTGCACTATTGCCGTAATAGATGTACCTATTGAAGAGGCATCTCGCTTTGGAATTATGACCGCCGACGATGATGGCATGATAACTAAGTTTGAAGAAAAACCTAAAAATCCTACATCTACACTTGCAAGCATGGGTATTTACATATTTAAAGCCGACGTACTGCACAAGTTTTTAACAGAGGATGAAAAGGATAAAACTTCTTCGAACGATTTTGGCAAAAACATTATACCCAACATGCTAAACGCAAACCAAAAACTGGTTGCGTGGGCGTTTGACGGATACTGGAAAGACGTTGGCACAATAGACAGTTTGTGGGAAGCAAATATGGACTTGCTAAACCCAAACGTGCCTTTGGACGTTTGGGACCCCAAATTTAAAATATATTCCCGAACAGCAGGTATGCCGCCGCATTTTGTGGGCGAAAGTGCACAAATAGACAACAGCATGATTACCGAGGGCTGCTGTATTGAAGGCAAGGTTTTTAACAGCATACTTTTTGCCGGCGCAAAAGTTGCACAGGGCGCAGTTGTGGAAAGTAGCATTATAATGCCCGGCTGTGTTATTGAAAAGAACGCTGTTGTAGAGTACAGTATATTGGCCGAGAACGTTAAAGTACGCGCAGGTGCTTGCATAGGCGCAAAGCCCGAGGAGATGGACGATATTACAAAATGGGGCGTAAGCGTTATTGGTAGCGATATTACCATTGGCAAAAAGGCGTGTGTTGCACCTAAAGCTATGGTTGAAAAAAACGTTAAGGAGGGTGAAAACTTATGCTAAATGTAACTGCTAATGCCTTGGGCATAATTTTTCCCAATGCTCACGATAATTTAGTGCCTGACCTTGTGCGCAGGCGCAGTATGGCCAGCGTACCGTTTGCCGGCAGGTACCGCATGATAGACTTTTGCCTTTCGGGCATGGTTAACGGAGGCATAGAAAACGTTGCTGTTTTAGTTAAGAAGAACTACTTTTCGCTTATGGACCACCTTGGCAACGGCAGAGAGTGGGACCTTGCAAGAAAACGCGGAGGCCTTTCAATAATTCCGCCGTACTCTCGCATTAGTAATAAAGTTTATACAGGCCGCATAGAAGCGCTATCGGATATTTTGGGCTACCTTGAATCGCAAAAAGAAAAACTTGTTATTATAAGCGATTGTAACATTGCAAGCCACCTAGACTATACCTCGCTAATTTTACAACACACTAAAAGCGGCGCAGATATTACAATGGTTTACGAAAAGTCTGAAATTCCTCAGGCTTTGCGTGCCGACAACCAAACTTTTACCGTTAACGATAGCGGCAGAATTATAGATATTCACTTTAATGACTATGAAACCGGCGAAAAAAACTTGAGCATGAATGTATTTGTACTGGAAAGAGAAGCGCTTATTATAATGGTAAAAAGTGCTATGGTACGCAATTTAACCAGCTTTGAAAAGGATGTTATTGCCCCTCGCCTTGCACACCTAAACGTGCAAGGATACGAATACACAGGCTATCGCGCAAGAATTTGCAACATGCAAAGCTACTTTGAACAGAGCATGAGACTTATAAGTTTTGAAAATTTAAGCGAGCTTTTCTCTGAGGAAAAACCTGTTTATACTAAAGTGCGCGACGAAGCGCCGGCCCGATTTGCTATGGACAGTAAGGCTAAGCAATGCATAATAGCCGACGGCTGTAGCATAGAAGGCGAAGTTGAAAACAGCGTGTTATTTCGCGGTGTTGTTATAAGCAAGGGTGCAAAGGTTAAAAACTGTGTGCTTATGCAGGGAACAGTTGTTGAGGAAGACGTAGAGTTAAACTATGTTGTTACCGACAAAAATGTTACCATAACAAACGGTAAAATTTTAAGCGGAGATAAAAATTATACTGTTTTTGTAGATAAAGGCAGTGTTGTATAAATAAATTATTTGCAACATTTGTAAGAACGGAGAATTTATAATGAACGTTTTATTTTGCGCAAGCGAGTGCACACCGTTTTTTGCCTCGGGCGGGCTTGGCGACGTTGCCGGCAGTTTACCAAAGGCACTAAAAAACCGCAAAATAGCATGCAGGGTAGTTTTGCCCCTTTATGCCGACATGAAAGAACAATACAAAAGCAAGCTTAAATACGTTTGCAACTTTACCGTACCCGTTGGGTGGAGAAACCAGTACTGCGGCGTTTTTAGCTTAAATCACAACGGTGTTGTGCATTATTTTCTCGACAATGAGTACTACTTTAAGCGCCAAGGCCTGTACGGCTTTTACGATGACGCCGAGAGATTTGCGTTTTTTTCACGGGCCATACTTGAAATGTTGTTTTACGTAGATTTTAAACCGGATATTATACATTCGCACGACTGGCAAACAGCACTTACCGGCGTGTATTTAAACTTTTTTTATCGCCATCTGCGCGAGTTTGCAAACGTAAAAACTATATTTACAATTCATAATATACAGTATCAGGGCAAATATGGCTTGCATTTACTTGAAGAAGTGCTTAGCATAGGTATTAACAGCGCACATACAGTGGAGCTTGACGGCTGTGTTAACTTTATGAAGGGCGCAATAGAAACGTCCGACAAGGTAACAACTGTGTCGCAAAGTTACTCGCAAGAAATTTTGCAACCATGGTACAGCCATGGTTTAAGCGGAATTTTAAACGACAGACAGTACAAGCTGTGCGGTATATTAAACGGAATTGACGTTATAACCTACAACCCTGAAAAAGACGATAGTATAGCAGAAAATTTTACATATAAGAACTATTCAAAAGGCAAGGCAGCATGCAAAAAAGAAATTACAAAGATGTTTGGCTTTAAAAGCAACACAAAACCAATTGTTGCAATGATAACCAGGCTTGTTGACCACAAGGGCATTGACCTTGTAACAAGCGTGGCTGCCGATATTATAAAAGCCGACATGCAGCTTTTAATTTTGGGCACCGGCCAAAGCGAATACGAACAGTTTTTTGCAAATTTTGCCGCCGAGCACAAAGGCAAAGCTCATATTGAGGTTGCCTTTAACCCTGTTACAGCACGCAAAATTTATGCCGGAGCCGATATGTTTTTAATGCCCAGCAAATCCGAGCCGTGCGGGTTATCGCAAATGATAGCACTTAGGTACGGCACAATACCAATTGTGCGCAAAACAGGCGGCCTTAGAGACAGTGTGCAAGATTGTGGCGACGGCAAAGGCAATGGGTTTACGTTTGAGACCTACGACGCACACGATATGCTAGATGCAATTATGCGTGCAAACAAGCTTTACAAAAATAAAAAAGATTTTGATGTGCTTG
>CAYJLZ010000056.1:0-13393 GCA_964371265.1 uncultured Bacteroides sp.
TAAAAGCAGTATTTAAATCACTCTTTTTAATCATCTCACATTCTTTGTGGGATGATTGTTTTTTCTTTAATCAAACTTTAATAAAACTATGTTATAATACAAACAAAACAAAATTAAGGGAGGCTTTTTATGAGGATTTTACTTGCAGAAGATGAAAAAGACATGAATAAAATTATTACAAAAAAATTAACATCCGAGGGCTATGCCGTTGATAGTTGTTTTGACGGACAAACAGCCATTGATTATATATTAAGCACTGATTATGATGTGATAATCCTTGACATAATGATGCCTTTGCAAGACGGTTTTTCAGTACTTAAAACAATGCGCTCAAAATGCATAGAAACTCCCACTATTTTTCTAACGGCAAGAGATGCCATATCAGATAGAGTAAAAGGCCTTGATTTAGGAGCGAATGACTATCTTGTAAAACCGTTTTCCTTTGAAGAGCTAATGGCTCGTATTCGTGTTATGACAAGATTAAAATCAGAAAAAAATACAAACATATTATCAGTTGAAGACTTAACGCTTGATGCAAGTTCGCATATTGTGAAGCGTGGAAAAACTGTAATAACACTATCGGCAAAGGAGTACGCTATTTTAAAATATATGATGTATAACGCCGGGATTGTGTTATCAAGAGAGAAAATTGAAAACCACATTTGGAACTACGACTACGAGGGTGGAACAAATATTGTGGACGTATATATTAGGTATTTAAGAAAGAAGATTGACAGCGATTTTGACACAAAACTTATTCATACTATAAGAGGCAGCGGTTATGTGCTTATGGAGGGGTTATGAAAAACATATCGGCAAAAATAAGGTTAACTTTATTTACAACATTTTTAATGCTATTAATGGCAAGTATTTTAATAGGCTTAATGTTCTCGTTAAGCGACGATATTGTTTTAGCAAATAGTATAGATGTGCTAACTGAAGTTGTAGACGACAACTATAAAGAACTTGAGTTTGATGATGGCAAACTAGACACAGATGACATTGATTTTTTTAAAAAAGGTGTGTACACGCTTTTATATACGCAAGATGGCGAGCATATTACAGGGGATTTTCCAAAAGAAGGCATATCTACACAGCCGTTTATGGATAAAGAAGCTACCGAGTTTACACTTGACGGAACACTTTATTATATATACGATAGGTTAACACCTGTTGAGGACTCTCGCTTGCTAGTGTGGGTGCGTGGCATTATTGCAGTAGATGAGCTGGCAAGTGCCACAAACAGTATTTTACAAACAGCACTGTTCTCTTTGCCGTTATTTGTACTTATTGGTGCGATAGGTTGCTATTTTATTGCAAAAAGTACATTTCGGCCAATAGATAAAATTACAAAAACAGCAGAAGAAATAAGCAAGAGCGAAAACCTGGCTTTGCGCATTAATTTACAACAAGCAAGCCCCGAAATACGTAAACTCTCAAATACATTCGACAAAATGTTTGAGCGCTTAGAGAGTGTATTCGAAGTTGAAAAACAATTTACATCCGATGTTTCACATGAACTTAGAACGCCGACTGCTGTTATTTTAGCACAGTGCGAGTATGCAATGGGCGAAAATATTACAATAGAAGAAAAAGAAGAAGCTCTTGAAACAGTGCAAAGGCAAGCTACTAGGATGTCAAAACTTATTTCGGAGCTATTAACCCTTATACGTATGGACAGAGACTTTAAGCCGGCTGGATTTAAGCAGGTTAACATAAGCGAGCTTGTTAGGGACGTGTGTGAAGAACACAAATTAATTGACCCGGTGGGCTTAAAAATGACATATGATATCGCATCGAATATCAATGTAGAGCTTGACGAAGCGATGATTACAAGATTGCTTGAAAACCTCATAAGCAATTCTATTTCTTACAAAAAAGAAAACAGTAATGCCAATGTACACGTTACACTAGCACAAACAGATACTGAAATAATACTGTCTGTGAAAGATGACGGTATAGGTATAGCAAAAGAGCACATGGAAAAGATTTGGCAAAGGTTTTATCGGGTGGATAAATCGCGAGCATCAAGCCAGCATGGTAACATGGGTTTAGGACTGTCTATGGTTGCGCAAATTGCAAAAATCCATAACGCGAAAATTGAACTTGAGAGCGAGTTAAACAACGGTAGCTTGTTTACGGTAAAATTCACAAAAAAAATTCATAGCTTTAATGTTACTTTAATTTTAAGCGTGTAAAATAAAAGTATCAAATAAAGTTATAAACAAAGTATAAGGAGAAAATATTATGAAATCAAAAAATACATTAAAAAAATTCGGTGTTATATCTTGTGCTGTTATTATTACAGCAACTTTTGCAAGCTGCAGTATGGCGCCTACACAATCTATTGCACAGGTAGAGAATGAACAGTCAATCGTTCAACAAGCCGAAACTACCTCGGCTAACGTATCGACAAATACTTTAGAAAGCGCAACTGAAAATTACATTGGAGAAGAACAAGCCAAAAACATTGCACTTACACACGCAGGAGTGAATGAAACCGATGTTTCGCATATGTTTTGCAAGCTTGACTATGACGATGGCATAGCGGAATATGAAGTGGAATTTTGGGACGGCAATGCCGAATACGACTATGAAATTAATGCGCTGAACGGTGATATTATTGGATACGACTACGACATGGAGAGCTACGACGCAAACACTGCTACAACACCTAACAGTGTAAACGATTCAGCGGAGTATATTGGTGAAACTCAGGCAAAAGCCATAGCACTTGAACACGCAGGCATAAGCGAGAGCGAAGCAGGTTTTATTAAATGCACGTTTGACTTTGATGACGGCCGTGCTGAATATGAAGTGGAGTGGCAAATTGGCAGAACAGAATATGACTATACAATTAGTGCAACTGACGGCACAATTTGGGAGCATGATGTGGATTATGATGATTAAATTAAAATGTGTGTGTGTGCTAATTTATTTTAGATAAAAATTATTAAACATGTCAGCTGTTAAATTTGACGGCACTTGAAAATTGCTTTAGCGATATACTATTTGCATAAAAAACAGGCTGCTTTAGCAGCAGCCTGAAGAAAGTGTAAAGTTGACGGATTTTTTAATACCTGTTGACAGGTAATAAATATTGTGCCCTTATTGGGCTTTTGTAAACCACCGGTTTTATCGGTGGTTTAGTTTTTATATTTATACATCAACACATAACATGTCATGAGCAACAATTATTTCGCCATTGTATGTTTTTGCTACTTCTTGAACCATTTCGCCAATAAATGTACCGGGTGTAAGATGCGTTAATACCATGCTTTTTACATTAGAACAAGATGCCATTTTTGCAATTTCACAAATTCTCGCATGTGATTTGTTTAAATTGGCAACAAACCCTGGGCCTCTATCTTGTAAAAAGGTTGAGTTAGCTTGATTTGCATCAAAAACAACCATATCCGCATCACGCATAAAGTCAATTACTGGTTCATTATACAACATATCGCCTGTAACAACAACACACTTACCACCTGCCTCAAACTTATAAGCTACCGTATAGGCTGTGTGTGGCACATTTAATGTAGTAATTTTTACGCCGTCCATCTCAAATGTTTCATTGCCTACTACTTCAGATAATGAAACATCTTCTAATATGCCTTTTAAAGAAATACCTAATTTTGCACGATATGATATGTCTTTTTCGAACATTTTGCAATAACTTTCATGCATTGATTTTGTCCCGTCTGGGCCTACTACATTTAGTTTTTGCCTACCATCATGCCAGCCCATAATTAAAAAATATCCGTAGTCAAGTGCGTGGTCAGCGTGCAAATGTGTAAACAGTATGTTTTTTATCGAAGCATAATCTATACCGCCCTCGAACATGCGACGTGATGCACCGTAACCAAGGTCGACAGCAAAAAAAGCATCGTTATACTGTACCAATGTGCAAGGTGATACACGTTCAATGTCTATTGGAGGGGCACCGCTACCCACAGTTACAACCCTAAACCCATTTGCTTTAGCTAATGTGTTTGTCGATTTTGTAATTTTCATAATAATAGTCCTTTGTAATTTAAGTAAAATATGTTAACAAATTTAGCATATCAGTTATTAAAAGTCAAGATAAAGCCTGTGTACTTATATATAATTTGTAATACCGGCAAAGGATTACTTTAGCAAAATAAGGGCTGCAGCACACGTTTTTGAAGGAACAGATTGTGTACTTATAGCAAGAACAGATGCTTACAATACCATGGGACTTGAAGAGGCTATTTATAGAAACTTGGGCTCGCTTGAAGCAGGAGCGCACGTTGCATTTACAGAGGGTACAGAAACATTAGAGGACATTGCCGAAATAGGAAGAAGAGTTGACGGCTGGAAAATGTTTGGCATGGCGGCAGGCGGTGCAAGCCCAAATGTTACGTTTAAACAGTTAACCGATATGGGCTACAACCTTATTACATTGCATTATGCGTTTTTTGCAGCAATGAAAGGTATGCAAGATGTAGGTGAAATAGTAGCAAGAGATAAAGATGATATTTGGGTTGCCGAAAACAGCGGAGAAATAGGCAAACCTATAAATGCGTTTAGAATGTTTGGCCTTGACGATTGGCTTAACCTTGGCAAACAATTTAATGATGCAATTAATGCCGCAGGCGAGTTTGGGCAGGACAAATAAATATGATTAAGCACGTAGTATTAATGAAATTTGAGCAATTTGAGCATACAAAACAAGTTGCAGACGAAATGATGAAGCTAAAAAATTGCCGCGAGCTAATAAAAGATGTAGCTACTTTTACAGATTTTAAGCATGCTGCAAATTCATACGATTTAATGGTAGAATTTTTATTTGAAAACGAAGAAGATCAAATAAAATTTAATAGCGATGAAACGCATGTGAAAGTTAGAGAAAAACTAATGGGCTACAAGCCCACAACAGTGAAATTAGACGCAGTAGTATAATAAACGAAAAAACTTATAATTGCTAAAAGGGTGATATTTTGAAAAAATATAAAATAGGTGTAAGCCCGGGTTACTTCATATCAAAGTGCGGTGGAATGAATTTTTCGTACAAAGAAATATGCGAATGTTTAAAAGAAATTGAAAGTTTGGGCTTTGATACTTTTCAAGCAGAGATAGTGCGCTTTGACCAGCTTGATGAATGGGAAAAAACAGGTGCAAAACAGCTTGCAGAGCAAATGAAAAGCACAAAACTTGAAATGAGCATGTTTGTGTGTCACTTTTTGGGAGATTTTTTTTCAAGTGCCGATATGCTTAAAAACGATGATTGCTTAAAATATGTAAAGCAAGTAGTAAATATTGTTAATCAAATATCGCAAAACAGTATTATATCGGTACCTTTGGCAACAATTACATCCGAGTGTAAAAATGCACTATCGCAAAAAGATATATACGATTTAACACTTAAAAACTTTAAAAGGGCAGCAAAAGAAATTACCGACGCCGGGCATAAAATTGTATGCGAAATACCGGTGCAGTCTATTGTGCCGACATACGAGGAAATGATAAAGTTTTTTGACGATGTTGGGTATGATATAGGGCTAAACTTGGACACAGGTCACCCACATGCCGATGGACTTGATGTGCTTTTAATTCCCGCGCTTTTTAAAGGCCGCATACACGCAACCCATATTTGCGACAATACTGTGCAGGGTAAAACAACAAAGCATGCCCCGGGCAGAGGTTTAATTGATTGGGAAAAGTTAATTGCATTGCTTGTGAAAAATGGCTACAATAACAGTTATGATATGGAAATAGGTGCCCCGGTTGAAATTATGCAAAGAGAATACAAATTTGGTAAAGATTATTTAGAAGACTTATTATCAAAGTTATACTAAATAGTATGCAAATACAAAACCGCTGCAAACTTAGTGTTTGTGGCGGCTTTGTTTGTGTTATTAACACAATTGTTTTAATGTAGTACCAAATATTATTCAAAAACAGTGCCTTCGCGCACAACTAGCACAATTAAATCGATATTAAAAAATATTTGTGCTAAATGTTCATGGTTGTTGTTTGTTTTTTTGCGCAGTTTTATTTTGTTTAATGGCTTGTTTTTTGGCGCTGTTTATAATAAAATTTATATATAATAATGTGTAATTATACTTAAAAAACACAAAGGAGAATTAATATGTCAAAAGTACTTAATTTCGGCTCGCTTAATATAGATTATGTTTACAGTGTTAATCATTTTGTTAAACCGGGAGAAACAGTGCAATCTTTAGGCCTTGAAATTTTTAGCGGTGGCAAGGGTCTTAATCAATCTATGGCCCTTACAAAAGGAGATTGCAACACATACCACGCAGGCTGTGTAGGTGAAGAAGATGGCAAGTTTTTAACAGATATTTTAAAAGGTGCCGGTGCAAATACCGATTTTGTTAAAGCTATAAAAACAAGAACAGGCAACGCTATAATACAAGTTGATAAAAAAGGCCAAAATTGCATTTTGCTTTTTGGCGGAGCAAACAGGCAAGTGGACATAAAGCATATAGAGCAAGTAATCTCGAATTTTAATAAAGAGGATTATATTTTGTTGCAAAACGAAATTAATAACATTGACACAATTATAAAAAAGGCACATGAAAAAGGTATGAAAATTGTGTTTAATCCCGCACCTTTTGAAGATAGTATTAACAGCTTACCGCTAAATTTGGTAAATTATTTGATTGTTAATGAAATTGAGGGTGCTGATATTGCAGGAATTAATAGCGACGATGGCCAAGTAATAATTAATGCGCTTAAACAAAAATTTCCCGCTATTAAAATAGTGCTTACATTAGGTAAAAAAGGCGTAGTTTATTGGGACGGTAAAAATATTTACACGCATGGTGTATACAACGTGCCGGTTGTTGATACAACTGCAGCAGGCGATACATTTATAGGATTCTTTGTGTCTTGTTTAATAAAGGGTTACTCTGCTGAGAAAACATTGGAAATTGCATCTAAGGCGTCTTCGATTGCAGTATCTAGAAAAGGTGCAGCTGTGTCGATACCTAGCTTTGAAGAAGCGCTGAGTGCTAAAATGGAATTGGAATAGTATTTATAAAACATTTTATATATTGGCATGTACTATAAAATTAATTATAGTAAAAAATCTAACACAAATATATTATAATGTGTTATAATATATTTATTATATATCATTAGGAGAATTAACATGTTTAAAACAAGACACATAACATCGCTTGGGCTTTTTTTGGCGCTGGGATTAATTTTGCCATACGTAACAAGCCATGGAATAGGAATACCGGGTACAATACTTTTACCCATGCATATACCTGTAATATTAATAGGGTTTATATATGGCCCTACAATAGGTTTTGTGCTTGGAATTACAATACCTACACTTTCGTTTTTTTTAACAAGTATGCCATCAGCTGTAATGTTGCCAATTATGATTATTGAGCTAAGTTTGTATGGACTTATTAGTGGATTATTATATAAAAAGTTGAAGTTAAATGTTTACGTAAGCCTTATTGGTGCCATGATAACAGGTAGGGTTGGTTATATGGTAACGCTGTATTTCTTAACAAATGTACTTATGATGGAATCTTTTGGCAAGGTTGCATCTGTTGTAACTGCGGCAATAACAGGTTTGCCGGGAATAATAATTCAAATTGTGTTTATACCTATACTAGTAAAATTTTTAAACAGGTACATTTATGCTAAAAAAACAGTATGATAAAATAAAAAACGAACAAGCAACACTTATTATTATAAAAAATAATGAGGTTGTGTGTAGCGACAGCGGAATTGGCGTTAAGCCAATAATGAAAGTGATAAATGAAAACCCCGATATAATAAAAAACGCCATAGTTATAGATAAAGTTATAGGTAAAGCGGCGGCAATGTTGCTTATTAAGTTTGGTGCAATTGAGGTGCATGGCTTGCTTATGAGTAAAACTGCAATAAGAATGTTTGAAATGCACGATATAAAATATTGTTACGAAAACTTAGTTGATACAATACACAATAAAACCGCCAGTGGACTGTGTCCACTGGAAGACAGTGTTAAAAACACAGATGATTTGCAAACAGCGTTTGAAAATATAAAAAAGAGAATTTATGAGTTAATGAACGGTTTGTACAAAGTATAATAAAATTGTGATTATTTTAAAGGTAATTTAATGGGTGCATGGTAAATTTACCATACACCCATTATTTAAAAATTATATTTTGTTAGCTTTATAACTGTTGTATATTTGCGTTTTAAGTTAACGCATTTTTATTATTATGCAACTTGCACACCTATTTCAGTTGCCCAAATCATGCAGTGGTCGGCAATTGCAACTTCACCAGTAGAAGAATTTATATGAAATATAAAGTCCACAGTGTTGCCTAAGTTTGATTGTGCACCGTCTATCATGGCGGGGTAGTAGTCGTTAATTGCGCCGCTGTTTTGGCTTCCTAGCTTTGCAGATAGAGTGAGCGATATGCTCTCGTCCACCCCTGAAAGAGCGGCATGGTTTTCTTCAATTGCAGGCATGCCTGCTCGCGTAAGCGACGAGGCATCAACGGGAGAACGCACAAAAACCGAGCCGGGTAATGCTCCGTTATCATCGGTAGACCAGGCAACTTCTATAATAACCCCTGCGGGAATTTGTAAAGCCGGGTCGGCAATCGCAACAGTAGCTGCACGCATCAAGTGTGTTGCTACTTGTAAATCGTTACTTTGCCTTGTGCGTTCTACATATTGTAGGTATTGTGGCGCCAATACTGCGGCAAGTACGGCAATAATAGCTATAACAATAATAAGTTCAACAAGTGTAAAGCCTTTAAAGTTTTTATTTTTTTTTGTTGTTTTCATAAATGTAAGCCTTCTTTGCAATAATGTTATAGTATAATATGCAAAAAAAATATATTTATGTAAAATAGAAGTAGTTTAAACTTGTAATTATTTTTTAGCAGTGGTAAAATAATACTACTACACATATTTTGTAAGGAGGAAATTTAGCGTGAAGATATCTTTAAGAGATAAATTGAGGTACAAATTTGATAATTTAATGAGCAAAGGAACAATAGCTCTTGTGGGCATATTGTTTTTGGCAACGGCAATTGTTGTAATAGGTGTTGGCATAATATTAGCGCTGACAGCGGGCAGTGCAAACGATACACCGGGCTATATTTGGGCTAGTTTAATGCATATTATCGACGCAGGTACAATTACTGCCGCCGATACGTCCAATGTGGGATTTGTAATACTTATGAGCATTGTTACACTTTGCGGCATATTTGTAACAAGCATTTTAATAGGTATTATAACAACAGGTTTTGAAGAAAAACTCAACAATTTAAAAAAGGGGAACTCAAGAGTAATTGAAAAAAACCATGTGGTTATACTTGGTTTTGACAGTAACGTGTTTACACTTATATCTGAAATAATTAAAGCTAACGAAAACCATAAAGACGGTTGCATTGTTATTCTTGCAAACGAAGATAAAGAAGAGATTGAACAAGCAATCGCATCAGAAATACAAGATTTTAAAACAAGCCGAATTATTTGCAGAACAGGCAGTATAACAGATAAGAACATGTTAGCAAACTGCTCGCTTGAAACATGTAGGAGCATTATTGTAAACGAAAAGCAAGACTTTATGACAATAAAAACTATTATTGCAATAAATAACTTTTTTACAAGTATTAATAGAACACAAAATTTACCGCACATTGTGGCAACAATTAACAAAAGCGAAAATTGCAGTGCAGTGGATATTGTTTCAGACGGAAATGCAGAGCTTGTTCTCATAGAAAATTCTATTTCGAGAATAATTGCACAGTCTTGTAGGCAACCCGGGCTTAGTACCGTTTTGCTAGAGCTTTTTGACTATGATGGAGATGATTTATACTTTGAAAAGTTTGAACAGCTTGAGGGCGTAAAGTTTGGCGATGCAATTAGCATGTTTGAAAAAGCCATAGTGTTTGGTTACAGAAGAGACGGAAAAATATATTTAAACGCAAATAAAGACGAAGTGCTTAAAAAAGACGATGCACTTATACTTTTGGTTGAAGATGATGGCGTTGCAAAAGTATTGCCGGCAAAAAAAGTGAATGTAAGCGATTTTGCAAGCAATGCGCAAGTGCTTGATGAGTGCGAAAATATTTGTATTATCGGCGTAAATGATATGATAGATAAAATAATTTTAGAGCTTGACAATTATTTTATAAAAGGCAGCAAAGTAATTGTGGCAAACAATATAATTGAAGATAACTTTGATGAGCTACAAAAAGATTTAAAAAACATTGAAATAACAACAATAGAGTGCGATACGGAAAACAGAAGTAATTTGGAAATGCTTACACAGAAAGACATAAATCATATTTTGCTTTTAAGTGACACAGAGTGCGACGATGAAGTTTGTGACTCGATGACGCTTTTTAAACTTATTCACTTAAGAGATATAGCCGAAAAACAGGGAATTAAATTTAGCATTACAAGCGAAATGAGAGATGTTGCAAATCAAAAACTTGCTGAGGTTGCAAAGGTAAATGATTTGGTTGTTGGCTCGAATATTATTAATTTAATATTATCGCAAATAAGCGAAAACAGAGACCTAGCAACTGTGTTTAACGAAATATTAAATTCTGAGGGTTCGGAAATATATATTAGAAAAGCAATGAAATATGTTAAACTTAACACCGAGTTGAGCTTTTATGATGTAACTGAAATTTTAAGACAACAGGACGCCATTGCAATTGGGTATAAAAAGCAAACAGGTAACGGCTATGAAATTATAATTAACCCTGCAAAGTCAGAAAAAGTATCGTTTACAGAGGAAGATTATATAATTACACTTGCCTCGGATTAATAAACATAAAAACAATTATAATAAAATCGCACCCGCTATAACGTGGGTGCGATTTTATTTAACCTTCATTTACTTGGTCACTTTTGTAGCGTGTTCGGTATTGTTGCGGTGTCATATTGTAGTGCTCGTTAAAAAGGCGATAAAACTGCGTTCTGTTCAAAAAGCCCAGTTGTTCGGCAACTTGTGCAATAGAACTGTTTGTGCGCAATAATAGGCTACCAGCTTCTGTCATGCAAACATTGCGCTGATGTTCGCCTATTGTTATACCGTAGTGCTTGCGAAATGTACGGTTTAAATAATCGGCGCTATAGTGCAAGTCTTTTTCAAGTTCTTTACGATTAACCCTATGCCTTCGAGATTCAATGTACAATTTAACTTCGTGCGCAACGTTTTTGCTAATAGGTGTTACTACTTCGTTAAAGCTATAAACAAAATGCAGATTGTTAGTTAAAAAGTACAAGTATCTTTTTAACAGGCCAAATAAAATTATACGGTAGCCTAAAATACCCGTCATAATTTCAAACTTAAAAAGAGGTAAATAGTGAAAAACTTCTTTTAAATAGTCGCTTTTATTAAATTTAAACTCCCAATAAAATTTACCTGCTTGCTCCTCGTTACTTGATATTGTGCTTAAAGATTTGAAAAGTTCTTTAAGCTCTTTTGTTAAATAGTAATCATTATTATACGTCAAAAATTTAATTAAAAATTCTTTTGAAATACAAATATAAATAGCACATGAGTCCGGTGAAAATTTTTCACAATGATAGATTTTAGTGTTTAATATAAAACTGTCGCCAACAGTATAAGTTTTAATGCTGTTTTCAAATTGAACTAAAATTTCGCCAGAAACCACACTTATAAACTCGTAATAATTGTGATTGTGCATGGAACAAAAACTATTTGATAGTTTAATTATTTCATAAATTGTACCTTGCTTGGGCGAGCAAAATTCGCGGTAAATACTGTTGTTGTCGGTGGCAACAACAAGCATACCTATTTCTTCGTTAAAGTTTCGAGTTGTGCTTTTATACAGATGAGAAAATTTTTGATTCTCGTCTTGGTTCATTTCGGAACTCAAAAATTCATTAACGCATTTTTCGCTGAAAAGTGAATATAAAATCTCTTTTTCAATCATATAATACCCTCAGATAAAAGTTGCATAAAAAAATATAGATTTTGAAACTATTATTAAATGTAATGTTTTTTTGCTGCAATTAAATGCTACATTTATTTTACGATTATTTAACTGTAAAATCAAATTCATATTAAGTTGTGCAACATTTTTCCATACATTAATAGTATAGTGCAAAGGTGCGTTTTTATTAGTGCGTTTTTATTAATTATAAGCAAAAATACTCCTTGCAAACTTAAAATTTTATTTTTTAATTATCATTTTATTTGTTATAAAAATACAAAAATATTTTAAAGCAGAGATTAAACTGTTGAATAAAATTTTAAAAAATTTGAGTTTTATAAAGTTAAAAAAATTGTAGTATTTTTTTACAAAAAAATACCAGCAAAAAAAATCTGGTAAGATAAGCTAAAATAATTAATATAAGTCGGAATATGATACAGCTTATTTAAAATTGTTACTTTTTTGATATTGAAAAATAGTGCGTAATGTTGTAACATTTTTAGCATGTTGGTTATTATTACATATAAGTTGTTAACTAACATCGTTTTTTTTAACAATTTTAACAATAAATTGTTTAGTGAAATGTAACAACAATTGTATCGTTTTTTTTATTCTAATTGCAATTAATTGTGGTTTTTATGTTTATATTTGCAACATAAATGCATTTTGCAACAAAAAAATGCAAATTAATTTTTGTTAATTGTAAGCATTAAACAGTAAATATTTATTGCTTATAAATTTATAAATTTGGAGGTATTTTTATTATGCAAAGCACAACCACAGGAGCATTATCGGCAAGAGAAACAGCGGAACTTGAAAAGTTAAAAAAGAAACAGGCAAAACCAACAGGAAAATATTATCTTGCAATAATGATTTTCCTAGTAGCCATTATCTACATAGTAGATGAAATTACATCGAACATTCGCACAAATATGAACCCCATGATTATTGATCAATTTTTTGTACAACAAGGAAAAGACTATAACGAAGGTTTAGCACAATTAACTTATTTAACATCTCCGGGTACATTTTTAATGTTTATACTTCCTTTCTACAAAGCATTGGCAGATAAATTTGGCCGTAAGCCTTTCTTAGTTTTAAACACAGTAGGCATGGGCCTTGCTATGTTTGTTACTATGACAGCTCCAAACATTGTTATGGTAGCTGCTGGTAGCATTATTACAAGCTTCTTTGTGCCTAACGACATGCAAGTTATGTACATTATGGAAGTTGCACCGGAAAAACACAGGGCTAAAATTGCAAGTATAACTAAAGCGGTAGGTTATCTTGGCGTTACGGGCGTTCCTATATTAATGAGAACAGTTATGCAAAACGACAGTGCACTTTGGAGAAATGTTTACATTATTCCAATAGTATTGGCAATTGTAGTAAGTGCAATTTCGTTCTTGTTCTTTAAAGAAACACCTGTTTTCTTATCGAAGAGAATAGGTACACTAGAAAATAAACAAGC
>CAYJLZ010000057.1:0-13258 GCA_964371265.1 uncultured Bacteroides sp.
CCTAATTAATTCCATGTTAAACAAGTTTTCAACGAAAATAATAAACTCATCTCCGCCTATTCTTGCAACTATATCTACGTTTCTAAAGGCATCTTTTAGGCCTGTTGATATATCTCTTAAAACTTCATCGCCAAAAAAGTGCCCAAAATTATCATTAATAGCTTTAAAATTATCAATGTCAATAATAAAAAATGCATGAGAGGCATCGCTTTTTGATTCGAGCGTTTCGGTAATAATATTTTCTGCGCTTATTTTGTTATAGCAATCTGTAAGCAAATCTTTTTGAGAGCGCTCTTCAATTACTCGTTGTTCATGAATATCTACACCTTTGCCAAATGCAAAAACAGGTTTGTTGCAACTATCATAAATTAGCTTATTTGTAATTCTGTGATATCTATAAGTGTTTTGGTCGTTTAATAGTCTAATTTCTATGGAGCTTTGTTCACCGGCTTTAATTTTATCCATCATTTCGCCATAAGTGGCAACGTCGTCATTATGAATAAATCCCAGTTCCATCATTTTGCTTTCTGTAATTAAAGCATTTGCTCCAAAACCACTAAACCACCATTTACCGTAGTAATCAATATTACCTGTTCTTAAATCTATGGAGAAAAACCACTCATCCGATAGTTTAGCCATCTCCTCCATCAATACACTTTTAGGAAGTTTGTCTGTAAAATAAAAATCATACGCAGTGTCAGTTTTGTCACTTGAAAAATCTGTGCGCAAATCTCTTATAAAGCCGACAACATAGTCAGCATTTTTAGAAATATCAAGCTTAACAAGTGTAATTTCACAGGGAAATCTGCTTTTGCTTGGTGTTATGTGCATCCAATTAAAAACATGCTTGCCGTTTTTTATAGCCTTCTCAAAATTGATACGCGACATTTCTTTAGAGGAAATACCATTTGGTTGAAACTCAGGCGAAAATTCATAAAATCTGTTTAAAAATTCTTCGCCGCTTTCAATATTAAATGCACTTAATATATGAGAATTGCACATAATATTAAGCATATCTTTTGTCCACAAATTAATTCCTATTGGAGCTGCGCTCAATATGGATAGCAATGATTTTGAAGATGTTAATTCATTTTCTGTGCTTTGTAAAATATCGCTTTTAAAGGTTATATTAAATTCACTGCTCACAATGTATTTCTCCTTTATTGTTAGAATAAAAATTATGGTTTATTTTAACATTTTTATTATACTACATTTATTGTGTAAGCACAATAAAAAACTATATTGCCATGTCGGAACAGGGTAACATTTTTATATTTTTTTAAAAAACAAAATTTATTACCGCAAGTTTGCCACATTTTAAGCAAATCTATTTCACAATAATATGTTAATATAAATATCGTTAAAGTACTTGTGGCAACATTGCCAAACCAAAAATTAGTAGTTATAGAAACAGAATTTAACAAATAAAGCTAATTTTGTAGGCAATAACAATAAAGTTTGTATAGTAAGTGGGAGAGAGCAATGACAGATAACAATCAATTACAAAAAAATAAAGATAATGAACTAGAAAAAAATAAACAAGACAGCATAAAAAAAGGCAATAGAAGCGCAAAAAAACGAAAGAAAATAATTATAACAATTGCAATTCTTTTGCTAGTAGGTGCTGTTATTGCAATAATATTAAATGTTTTTTTTACACCGCAAAGTAATGCAGCAGCAGCTATGGGTGCAAATTTTAATACCGGCCAAAGCAACATGTATATGGAGGAAGAGGTTGTTGTGTCCGATATAGTTGTGGGCGTTACCGAAATGGGCTCTGCTAGCTTAATAAGCACAGACATTAGCTTTGATTTTCAAACTACAATACTGGAGGTAGTTGCAAAACCGGGACAATACATTGCAAAAGGCGACACTATTGCTACTATCGACCCAGAACTGTTTGAAGAGCAGTATGACGAGGCTATGCAATCACTTGAAAGTGCAAAGCTATCGCTTTCGCAAGAGCAAATAAGTGTTCAAAGCACAACGCTAAGCGCAAGCCAAACCTATGAGGACAGCGTTGTAAACGGTGAAAATGCCCAAAATGTTTATAACCTAAACATAGCAGAACTTGAAAGCGGATACAACGAAATAGTGGCCGAAATTACAAGCCTTGAAGCAGAAAAAACAGCATTGCAAAACCAAATATCAACAGTTAATACGCTTAAAGCACAACTGGTTACGTTAAATACCGAGCTTGCCTCAATTCAAACGCTTATTACAACAGCACAAGGCATTTTTAGCGGAACAATAACATACGACCCTAATATCCATATTGATGAAGATGCTAATGGCGACGGTAAAGTTGATGATGTTGATGTGCAGTTGTTACAAGTAAGAGAAACAGACAAAAAAGATGAAATAGCAAAAAAAGAATTAGAAATTCAAACGGCGGAGGGTACACAGCAAAGCGGAGGGACAAGTGGGCAAAGCCTTGACGACCAGCTTGCGCAAATAGTGGCAAGTATAAGCCAAAAATATACAGAGCGCGACACTTATGCATCATCTATGGAACTTGAGAAAATTGAATATTATCAAGAATACGAAAAGTCTATACAAACATATAACACAGCAAGCGCACAGTATAATATAACTGTGCAAACAGCTGACAACAATCTTACAGAAGCTCAACTTAATGTTGAAGAACTTCAAGCAGAGGTAGATGCACTTACAAAACTTGCAACCGATGGCACAGTGATTGCAACTACAAGTGGTTATATTTTAAGTATACAAGAAGAGGGAGCAACTATAAATGCAAATGGTACAATAGCCTCGATAGCTGAAAGCACCACTGCAACAGTTTATGTAAGCATCCCACAAGAGGACATCGCCGATATATCGGTTGATATGCCGGTAAATATTGTTTTTGATGCATATGAAGATAATATTGTAACAGCAGTTGTAGACAGCATTTCGCTGACACCGTCGGGCGGCATGTCGAGCAGTGTTAATTATACTGTTGGAATGGATGTTTATGTAGGTGCATTTGACGGTATGGTAATTTTTGAGGGAATGACAGCAGATGTAACTTTTGTTGAAAAACAAGTTTTAGATGTACTTGTTATATCCAATAAATGCGTTGAACTTATAGATGGCAAACAGTATGTAAAAATGTACAATGAAAACGGCGAAGTTGTGCAAGTGGAGGTTACAACAGGTTTTTCAGACGGATTTGATGTTGAAATTACAAGTGGTTTAAATCAGGGCGATGTTGTGCTACTTGAAAGTGCGGTGAGTCAAAATGCGTCTTAATGAAATACTTCGCCTTGTTTTAATAAATTTGAAGCAAAATAAATTCAAAGTTTTTTTAACTTCGCTGGGTATAATAGTAGGCGCTGCTACAATTGTAATGGTTATTGCAATTGGAGAGGGTGGAAAACAAGACGTTGAAGAGCAGTTTAAAACGCTTAACGCAGGAACAATAACAGTTACAAGCGGCGGCGTTGACATGGAAAGTATGATGGGCGCCATGGGAGGCGGAATGCCAAGCGGCGGAACTGCACCAAGTGGTGGAGCTGCACCAAGTGGTGGTAGTGCACCAAGCGGAGGTGGCGGTGGAACACGTTCTTCAAGTGGCGGTACAAACTCGCGCAGTGCTTCAATGCTGCCTATGTCGGAGGGTGCAACGTTAACACAAGAAAACCTGGAAGAAATTATGTACTTTGTGCCCGATATTGTGGCGGGAGCAATATTTGCCACGGTGGAAAGTGAAGTTTTAAGCGATGATTTAGAAGAGGCACTAACATTCGATATTATTGCCACACAAAGCAGTTATGCGCAAATTTCAAATTTATCTTTAATGATAGGCAGTTTTATAACAGATGAAGAAGTTGAAAATGAAACTCGCAGCGTGATTTTGGGTTATAACACAGCGTTTGAACTTTTTGGTTCGCCACAATATGCGTACGATGCGCGAATTGAAATTGATGGCAGAGAGTATGTAGTTAATGGTGTGCTTGCACAAATGGGAACTGTTACGTCGGGCGTAAATCCGGACGACAGCATATTTATGCCTTACTCTACTGCTGATAAATACTTACTGGAGCGTGATACGCAGCCGCAAATTTCGGTACTTGCAATGAACGTTAATGCTGTGGAAAGTATTATTGAAAACATTCAGCTTGTGCTAACGCAAGCAAACCCAAACGCAACTTACACAGTAGAAGATGCAGGTGCAACAATGGATGCAGCTATGCAAAGTGCAAACACTCTTTCGGTATTGCTGCTTGCTGTTGCAGTTATTGTGTTTATAGTTGGCGGTATAGGTATAATGAATGTGCTTTTTGTAAGCGTTAAAGAGCGAACAAGAGAGATAGGAATATTAAAATCGCTTGGAACTAAAAAGCGCGATATATTGTTTTTGTTTTTACTTGAAGCGGGTATGATAGGTATTATAGGCGGCTTACTTGGTGTTGGATTGAGCTTTGCTGTTATGCCATTAATGCAGTATACAGATATGACTGTTGTTATAACAACATCGTCAATTTTGCTGGCATTTTTGTTTGCGCTTTTTACAGGTACGGCGTTTGGTTTTTATCCTGCGTGGAAAGCTTCAAACTTAATTCCTATTGAGGCATTAAACAATGAATAGACTTTAAGTTATATTTATATAACTACAAAGAAACGGAGAAGTATTTTATGAAAAAAATAAGTATATTAGTAACGATTATATTAACAATTACTTTGTTTGCAGCTTGTAGCAAAGGCGAAGATAATGTGGCAACAAATGGTGAACAAAATTCACAAACGCAAGGTGCTCAAGGAAATGAGGGGGCACCACAAAACGGTGGACAAAACGCAAATGGCGAGGGTAATATGCAAGCGAGAGGCAACGGCGTAACAGGGCTTGTAACTGGTGTTGTTGGCAATGAAATTACAATACAAGTGGGTGAAATGGAAGGCGGTATGGGCGGCGGAATGCCTGAGGGCGGCGAAATGCCTGAAGGCGGCGGAATGCCTGAGGGCGGCGAAATGCCCGGCGGTGCTCAGGACGGTAACATGGGAGATATGACAGAAGAGGAAAGAGCTGAAATGCAAAGCGCAATGCAAAACGGTGAAATGCCGGAAGGTATGGGCGAAAGACCGCAGGGATCAAACGATGGAGGAGAACGCTCGCAGGGCGCCGGCGGTACGGGTGCAATGGGCTCAGGTATGCAACAAGCAGAGGGGCAAGATTACAGCGAAATAATAACGCTGACAGATGAAACAAGAACATTTAATGTACCGATTACAACACCTGTTGTTCAGTTTGGCACAGAGATGACATTTTCACAAATAACAGAGGATATGTATATAACAATAATGCTTGATGACAGTGATAACATAACTTCTATTAATATATTAAGTTAACTTTTTAATGTAAACTAATTAAAAAGTTAAACACACACTACAATAATTACTAACTGTATATTTAATTAAAATATAACTATTAGAATATTGAATTGCGAAAGCGAAGGGAGCATGAATATGATTACAATGAAGGGCATAGTTAAATCATACAACACAGGCGGTGAAGAGCTTACTGTTTTAAAATCGGTAGATTTTAGTGTAAAAAAAGGTGAGTTTGTAGCGGTGCTTGGGCCCTCGGGCAGTGGCAAGAGTACGCTTATGAATATAGTAGGTTGTATGGATTTGTGCAATAGCGGTGAATATTACCTAGACGGTGTTGCTGTGCACAGCCTAAAAGGAGAAAAACTTACGAGAATTCGCAACGAAAAAATTGGGTTTATTTTTCAAAAATATCAACTTATACCAACATATTCAGCATTGCAAAACATAATAATGCCGCTTTTAATTCGCGGTATGTCGTACAGCGAAGCTGTTGAGCACGCACAGCCTACAATAGATATGCTTGGCCTGACAAATAGGGTAAAGCACCGCCCGTCAGAGCTTAGCGGTGGGCAGCAACAGCGTGTTGCAATAGCACGCTCACTGGTGGGAGAACCTGCTATTTTGCTTGCAGATGAACCCACAGGAGCACTAGACAGCAAAACAGGTGCGGAAGTTATGCAACTTTTTCACAAATTGCACAGTATGGGAAATACTATTGTAATGATAACGCATGACAGCAAGCTTGCTTGTAATGCGCAAAGAGTTGTGCAGATAGTTGACGGTAGTATTTACACAGGCAATACAAAAATTATTGATAAATCGCAAAACAAGGAAGTTGCATAGGCTGAAATTACTGTTTTAATAATTTTTTATAAAATAATAGGGTTATGGCAAATTGCCATAGCCCTTGTAAAATTTCACTTTTTAATAACAATTGTATGATATGCTTGTGCGCATACAGACTTTTCAAAGAAGATTGAAAGGAAATGTGAAAAATGGATAAATTAATTTATATAGCAGATGACGAGCAAAATATATGCGATATTATTGAAGGTTTTTTAACAAAGGAAGGCTTTACAACCAGTGCATTTAAAACAGGCGACGACCTTTTGGCAGCATTTTGCGAAAAACCTTGCGACTTAGTTATATTAGACATAATGATGCCGGGGCAAAGCGGGTTTGAAATTTGTGCAGAATTACGAAAAAACTATAATGTACCAATAATTATAGTGTCGGCAAGAGATAGTGAGCTTGACAAAATTACAGGCTTGTCCATAGGCTCGGATGATTACCTAACAAAACCGTTTTCGCCTATGGAACTTGTAACTAGGGTTAAAAGCATGTTTAGGCGCATTGATATTGAACGCGGCACATTACAAAACGAAGCTGTATCTTTTGGCTTTGTGGTTTTAGATAATTCTTTACGCACATGCACATATAACGATAATGTCATTGAATTAACACCCATGGAGTTTGCTGTTTTACTTTACATGTTTAAAAACTGCAAAAGAGCAGTTTCGAGAAAGGAATTGCTAAAAAGTGTGTGGAACTTTGAAGATGATATAGACACCAGAGCAGTAGATGACGTTATTAAAAGAATACGAAAAAAAATAATTTAAACAAATGTGAAAATTATAACTGTTTGGGGATTTGGATTTAAATTGGAGGAAATTGATAAGTGAAGCTGTTGACTTTAAAACAAAAAATAACAAGGCCATATGTTGCATTAATAATTGTTTTGCAATTGTTTGTACTTATTGTTTTTAATGTGCTTGTAAATTTTTACTCGTATAGCCAAGCAGAAGAAGATTTAAGCAAAGCGGCTGAAAGACTTAAACATGATATTACGTATGCAAACGGATCTCAAAATAACGATAATAGAATTCCGCCACATATGCTGTTGCCTGTTTTAGAAAAAGGTGAAAACATGCAAATAATTATTGCCGAAAACGGGCAGTACACAGACATATCAAGAGGAGCGGAAGACAAGCTGCCCGACAGCATAGTGCAAAAAGCCGGAGAACTTACAAGCAAAGCACAAGAGAAAGAGATAGTATCGTTTAACGAGGGTGCAGAATATTATCACGCGATGTGGGTTGAAATTGAAGAACTGCCCGACGGGCAAACGGCAATTTATATTTCTCAAGGGTACTTTGCAGATGGATTTGTTGAAATGGTAAATATTTTTATGGTGGCTATTTTATTGTTAAGTGTAATAATTTTTGTTGCTGTCTCGCAAAAATTGGCAAAAGATATCGCTATGCCCATACAACAAATTTCGAAAACAGTAAAGAAAATGAAGAGTGTAGAAATAATAAATGTTGACGAAAAGCAAAATAGTATAGAGCTAAAAGAACTTGCAATAGAGATTAACGAGATGAATGAAAGAATATACAAGCACGACAAAAAGCAAAAAGCTCTTTTGCAAAATGTCTCGCACGAGTTGCGCACACCATTAACTAGTATCCAAGGATATGCAGAGGGTGTTATTCAAAATGTTTTTGAGGACAAATCAAAGGCGGTAAATATTATATTGCAAGAAACTAAGAGGATAACAGCAATTGTAGACAGTATTTTATCGCTTGCGCGAATAGAAAATTTTGAGGGTAAATATATAAAAACAAAAGTTAATCTATGTAACTTTATCAACGATTGTGTAGTTGCGGTGAGCGGAATTGCACATAAATCAAATAAAGAAATATTATTAAATTTACCCAAGAAATAAACATTAATGCGAATGAAGAACTATTGCGCCAAAGCATTGTAAATATACTGTCAAACGCAATTCGACATGCAAAAACTGAAATTTATGCAAACGTGAGCTGTGATGAAGAAAGTGTGTATATTACTATTAGCGACAACGGAAACGGAATAGAAAAAGAAGATTTGCCACATATTTTTGAAAAATTTTATAAAGGGAAAAACGGCAATTGCGGGCTTGGTTTGCCAATAGCGAAAGCTAGCGTTGAAATGATGAAAGGCGAAATAACGGCAACGAATAATGAAATTGGTGCCGAGTTTATGTTGAAGTTTAATAAGTTTAATTAAAGTTGTCTACCATATTTTATACTAAATTGTAATGAGTTTTTCGTTTTCTTTAAGTATGTTTGTTAAAGGTATGCCCATACTGTCAACTTCTAAATCAAGAGATTTTAGTTTATCGGTAACACCTAGCATATTTGCACAAGAAATACAAGCTTTTACAACAACGCCTGCTTGTTTTGCTATTTTAATACGCTCTTGTATGCTTTCATCTTCTGCTACAAGTTTTGCGGTAGGCCCCCATATAATTATTTCTACTTCATCAAACCAGCCTTGTATTTTTGCATTGGTTGAATACATAAAAACCATAGAATGTGCCGTTAAAGGATTATCGTTTACCCATAAAATATTTAGTTTGTGTTTCATTATAAAACCTCCAATTTAATTTATGCTTTAATTATATATTTTTTATATCAATATTATCAAGAAAATTGTGTTAATTTTATACTGTATTTATAAATTATACTGTAAAGTGCAATTGATGTTTTTTATATAAAACAACAACTATTAATAAATTTGGCATTTTTTTTCAGAAAAAATCATATAAAAGTATAAACAATAAAATGCAAATTATTTACAAAATTAACCATTTTATTGAAAAATTTGACAATAAAGTATTGCTTTGTGCACTATAAGTATGTTATTATTATAAGGTATAGAAATTAACTGGGTAAATAAGGCTTTTTCGTATAAAATTTTAAAAACACACACATAATTATTAAATTTTATATTAATTTTTTATTTAATCATTACTTATTATTAGTTTCTATAAATATAAAATGGATATTAATAAAATCATTGCCGTGCAATTTATTGTTCGGTAAGTTTGGGAGGTTTTGTTTGCAGTACTATAATTATGTTGCTCGCAACTCCGATGGAGGTATTGTAAAAGGTATATTAGAGGCTGCAAGTCTGAGTGAGTTTTACAAAAGCATAGACGATCGCGGTCTTACTTGTATTGAGTACGAGGAATCTCAAAGTAGGCAACGTAGCGATGTAAAAACTATTGCTAAGCTTAACGGCAAAGAGCTTATTTTGTTTTGCAAAAAAATGGGTACGATGATTGGCGCCGGTATGAGTATTACAAATAGCCTAGATATCATGATAGAATCATCTACCAACACACGTTATTCTGAAATTTATCGCAATATTTATGAGGCTGTTCGCGGTGGCACAGCTCTATCACAAGCGATGACTGAACAGGGTAACAGTTTTCCTACGCTTTTGTGCTATATGGTAGAGAGCGGAGAAGAGAGCGGAAATATTGAAAGTGTGTTCCTCAGCATGTCCGATTATTACGATAAACAATTAAAAACATCAAGGAAGATAAAAAGTGCTTCAGCGTATCCAAAGCTTTTGGGCGTTGTTGCTATTTTTGTAATTATAGCACTTTTTGGCTTTGTTTTGCCCGATTTATTTTTGATGTTTGAAGGTATGGAAATACCTCCGTTAACACAATTTATGATATCTATGTCGGATTTTGTTACTAATTTTTGGATAGTAATTGTGTTTGTACTTATAATCGGCTACGTGCTACTTATGTCAATATTAAAAGTTCGCCCCGTTAGGCGCATTATTGATGAGGCAAAAGTTAAAATTCCCGGAATAGGAAAGCTTTTAAATATGATTTATTCGGGACGTTTTAGTTCAACGCTATCAATGTTATATGCGGCGGGCTTGCCTCTTTTAGAAACATTGCGCCTTTCATCAAACGTTATAGACAATTTATTCCTTCAAGAAAAGCTAGAGTCGGCGGCTGAGGCTGTGGGTTCGGGTACGGCGCTTTCACAAGCTATTGGTGAGCTTGAAGTGTTTGATAAAATGTTACCGAACATGATTGCGATTGGAGAGGAAACAGGTGACCTTGATGGGCTGCTTGAAACCACTGCAAATTATTTTGAAGGCGAAAGCGACACGGCAATTGAATCGCTTTTAGCAATTCTTGGCCCGTTATTGCTTATTATTTTGGCTGTTATTGTTGCGCTTATACTTATTTCGGTTATGGTGCCTATATATAATGGCTACAGTACTATTGCAGCTTAAATATAATACTCGGGTAAAACGGCTTGTGGGCGTCACGGCTCATGGCCTAAATAAAAAATATTAATAATAAGGTAGGAATTAATTGTGATTTGTATAGATTTTTCTGGCGATTACATTGATATTGTAGTTTCCGGCGGGACAAAAACGAAATTGGCTGTTGAGACCGGCTTGACATTGAAAGCACCCCACGATGTTTTTACCGCTAGTGGAGATGTTAACTTTGCTGTGCTTGAAAACTGTTTGCGTCCTACGCTTGAGAAGATTTCTGAAAAGAAAGTTGTTATGACTTTTTCTTTCTTGCCTACAATTTATTCTGTGCTAAATTTGCACAAAGAGCGCAATCGACAACAACAAAGAATTGCTGTGGAATCTCAAGTTTTTGCAAACATTTCACCTGATGAATATTATGTGGATTATTTTGTGTCGCAAAATAAAGAGATCGAGGCCGATAAGCAAACATTTGTTACATATGCTATGCCTAAAAATGTGGTAAACGGTTGCTATGAAATGCTTATTAAGCTTAATAAAACCCCTTTAGCACTTGTTCCATCTCAATATGCGGCAGAAAATTTTATAAAAACTTTTTATGCAAACAAAACTGTTGCGCTAGCAAAACTTGGCAGTAAAAATATTACGCTACACCTTATGAACCCACCCGATAACATGTTGACAAGAGATACTGTTATCGAGTCTTCAGCGGCATCGCTGGATGTTCTTGCTAATATAAATGCAAGCAGCAACCCGCAAACTGTTTTTGTTCAAAACATCGAAAAACTTAACTCTTACCAAAACATAAAATTCCCGGGTCAATCTATTGAGAAGATATTGATTTGTGGACATACGGCAAGCGATGAACTCGTTAATTTTGTAAACACTTCGCTTGGGCTTACAAGTGAATTGCTCCCAAAAATGGATGGAAAGCTTTCAAATGCTGCTTCTATATATACAATGGGAGCTGCTTTGTCGCTTGGCGGGCAACAAATTAACTTTTTTAACAAAAATAAACAAGATAAAGCAGAGCAAAAAACGGCTACAAAAAAAGCGAATGTGCCTTTAGTTGTGGCATGCGCTATTGTTTTGGTAAATATAGCAGTATCAGTTTTGCTTGCTATTTTTAATATGCAAGCGCAAGGCCTTGTTAATGCAAGGCAAGAGGAACTGAACTCTCCTGAGACACTGGCTCTTATTGAAGAATACGGTAGCCTTAGAAAAGATTTTGTGGCCCTTTATAAAAGCGAACAAGAATTAATGTCACTGGAAACTGAAATAGAAAACATCGGAGAGTTTAACAGAAACACATTAAACCAACTTGTTCTGGCCTCACCCGATGGAGTAATTGTTGAATCCGCGTCTTTTTCCAGCAATACATACAACTTAGTGTGTAAAGGCTCAACAGAGCAACAAGCGTCTGACTACGTGGCGGTTTTAACAAACATGGGAATGTTTGATGACGTTGGATATTTTGGTTATAGTGGAGCAGGCGATGAAGTTAGCTTTACTGTGGTATGCAAAATGAAATAATTTAACACACATTACTGTTAAAAAACAATCGGAGAGGAAAATGTAAAATGAGCAAGAGAGATAAGTCTATTTTAATATTTGCAGTTATGGTTTTAGTTTTGTTTGTGCTAAATTACTTTGTTAGTGTGCCAAGCGTTTTAAACTACAACGAAAACATGGCGCAGGTGGAGGTTCTTGACGAAGAGCTGGCAAAGCTAGAGTTAAACATTCAACAGGGCGAAGAGCTAGAGGCAGCTATTTTGCAAATTGAAAACAATATTAATTCAACAGGGCTTGAGCAATATTTTGATGAAAATTACACCGTGCATAACTATTATGTAGATACAGCACAAAGCTTTGATCTAGCGGTAAGTTCGCTTTCGCTTAGCCAAGTAAATCCTTTTAGCAGTTCAGTTGCCGACATTGCATCGCAGGAAATAGCAGAACACCCACTGGTTTCAGGACAAATGGAACCTGAAGAAATTTCGCAAGTTTCGGGCCATTACGAAATAGTAACGCAAACTACAAGTTTAGCTGTTACAGGCACTGTAAACGACATTTTAGATTATGTTGATCACCTTGCAAAAGATGATATATATGTGGTTATACCGGCGCTTACACTTAGTAATTTTGTAAACAATTTCGAGCCGGTTACAATGACACTTCAATTTACACAGTATTTTTATCAAGTGGCCGAAAATGACATCGGTGAAACCGAAATAGTACTTTATTGACGATTTACTGTCGATATAAGATTTTGAGAAAGGCTGGGCAATCAACATGGCAGTAAAAAAACGTTTGGGAGATATGCTTGTAGAAAGTGGCCTTATAACAGGCGATCAACTACAAAGTGCACTTGAGCATCAAAAAAATTCAGGCGGCAAAAAACTTGGCGATATACTTGTAGACAGCGGAGTGGTATCGGAAGATTCTGTTTTGCGCGTGCTTAAAAATGCACTGCATATAGAATATGTTTCACTTGCTGATACTCTTATACCGCAAGGCACAATTGCAGCACTGCAAAGGGACATTGCCGTTCAATATAATGTTATACCATACCGATTATCAGCAAACGAGCTAGTTCTTGCAACGTCGGACCCGCTTGATTACGACATGCTAAGTATGGTAAGTACGGCAACGGGTAAAATAATTACACCATGCCTTGCAACTAAAAGCGACATAGCAGGTAGCATCGTAAGGCATTACGAGCGCAACAGAATAGGAACTTCTGCTGATACATTAAACTACACAAGCAGGGTTGTTGATGAGGCTGAAAGGCTTGAGATAAGCGATCTTGAAGCAGTTGAAAACCTCCTTGGCAACGCACCTGTGGTGCAGTTTG
>CAYJLZ010000058.1:0-10179 GCA_964371265.1 uncultured Bacteroides sp.
CATTTAATGCTACTGCGTCAAGTGCTTAATAAACAAAATCTATTGATTTTTGTTGTTTTTTGTCCTATAATTATGTGTAGTATCATTAAAAATTACTGTTTTTTTACTTAACAACAAAGTGGTTAAAAAATTAATTCCTTTTATACTTCAAGCCGTAAGTTAGTACTTTGTCGTTAGTTAAAAACAGTTTCAAAACAAAGCTATCAAAAATATGGTCAATTTTCAGCCAGTAAGATCTGAGGTGTAGTATGAATAACGAGTCAAAGTCAAATCGCTTGAGTTCATGGATTAAACCAATCATAATAAGTTTAATTCCGATTATAATCGGTGGTATTGTAGTTTTTAATTACACTCAACCAAATGTTGACTTAAAATATACTTTATCCGATAACATTTTTATCTCTTCCGAAAATACAAACATTCAACAACTTGAGATAAAAAATCTCGGAACAGAAGTTGCAGAAAAAATAGTTATTGATGTTTTTGGAGATATCAATAAAATAGAAGTGAAAAAGAACTCCGAAAAAGATATTTATGAACAAATGGATATTGATGGAGGAACTCAAATTAATTACCCCGAACTTCCTCCAATGAGTAGCATATTCATTACCATTGACTCTGTTGGCAATGAGAGTGTGAGTGTATCCGTAAAACATAATAGTGGTATAGCTTCAGCAGCCTTAGATTCCAATAACACATCTTTATCTTCATGGATACTATCGGTAGTCGTTTTTGGCGTTTTTATTTGGAACATATATGTTTCAATTAGGAATGTAATATTAAACTACTATACTACCTATATTTTAAGGAATAACGCAGAAAAAGTTTTGAGTAGGAAAAATGTTCCTTTTTTTGTTAAAGATAGTGAATGGAAAGAAATTAGAGTTTTTGCTTTTACGACGTTACAAAAAGAAATATGGAGAAATTGCAGAAATACATATAATGTACAAGAAATAACCAAATTTCTTTCTGAAGATGAACTTGAAAAACTGGTACTAACTAAAGAAGAAAAAAAAGACTTTATAGATTATTTAAGTAACACGTTAAAATTATGGTTTGACTATCAAATTGATGATTCTTGGAGCGAAAACAATTATATTAACTTACTAAAAGTAGAAAAGCCGTTTCTATTAGATGAAGAAATGTGGCTTAAAATAAGAAAACACATACTATCTTCTTTCTACAACAAGATCACAAAGAATGATTATATTAGCTTTAATGATATAAAAAATGATGCCAGGTATAAAGTTTTGTCGGGTGGGTTAACCTATTTAAATGCAATAGAACAACAAAATTTTAAATTAAAAATATCTAAAAATTTCATTCAAAACTTAAAAAAAGAAATCTCTAATTCTTATTTGGATTTAAAAAAAATTAGTGTGTCAAACCCTTACCTTTATTTATCCGAAGATTTAAGTTTATTTTACAGTTTAGACCCAAATTTTAAAACTGACTTGATTAGCTCATTTATTGCTTTAGTACAAAAAACTATTAATCTTAGCAGCATTAGTGATTTAGAAATTTTTCTTAAAACGGAAAAACCTATTTTTTTAGAAAGCATTGATTGGGATGAATTATTAGTAATTGCAAACTCATCATTATCCAATAAATATAAACAATATTTGTTGGAGTGTATATTTTCACCTAAAATAGCTTGTGAAGAAATATTTAAAATTAGCGACTCTGACAATCAATTTGCAATTAATTTAAATGATTCATTGAAGTTAGCAGAAAAATTATATGCTAAATCAGCACTTGATGAAATTTTACTAGCAAAAGATATTGATTACATTAAGGAAAACTATCAAATTCATCACATATACAATTGGAAATTTATAGAGGAAATTTTGCAAGCCGTCTCAAACATGAGGATTTTTAAAGATATTATTTGTACTACTAAAGAAGGTGTTGATGCACTAAATATACCACGTTCAATTGACAGAGTTTTAGTTGAGCATGCTAAAAAGTATGTAGTTGAAAAAGATCAGCTTGCTTGTGAAATCGAAAAACACAAAGAAGAAAATGCTAAGTTAGAGCAAATTAAAGATAAGATAACAAAACAGTTAAAATTTATTAATGATTTACTGCAAAATCCTACTTTAATTGATAGCATAGAGGATTATGAAGATTTATTTTCAAAAGTTAATTATCAAAACTTAAAAGAAATGTTTCAGATGACCAATAAACAGGTGGAAGGAAATACTTTATCTTAGAAACCCTCAACAACCCTACAACATTACAGAACACCATAAACATACTTCCTCACACTTGAAACATTTGATCATATCGATTTTTCGGCAAAGCAAAATAATAGAGATATTTTTGAAGCGAAATATGATGATGCCTAACCAATAACAGGAATTTCTATTGGCGAATATAGTGATATTCATTATGAAATATGGTGTATACGAGGTGGCAATCTCACATCATTAGTATGGGCTGACCTTGTATGTGCATCTCTCGATGCACCCTTTCGAGAAAAATTTATGAAAACTATTAGAGGCAGATATTCAAAAAAACACCTATACAATTATTTTAGATAATGATAGTTCGAATACACTACAAAAATCAGATGACAGTTTTATCGGTTGGTAATCACAAATTGGTGACCTCATCATATTTGACTCACATGTATAAACGAACAATTTGATTCGGTCATTTTTTGGTGCAAAAATGATTATATCTCAAATGTTTCATGGTTTTTAACTTACTTCATATTAAACATTCCTTTCATTGATTTTAACATGAGAAAAACGCCTACCGAGTTGGTAAGCGTTTAATCTGATTTTTTCACTTGTTTACTGAAATTAAGCGACTTTTTCTGTTTTTCTCATTTTTAACATTGCTTACTGGCTGTAAAACCGCATAATATCAGCATTTTTCCATGCCCCTTATGGTTATTTGTCCCAAAATCCTTACTGCAAAAGCAGTAAGGATTTTTTTGCGCGTCAATAAACAAAACCGCACGCTATATTATGTAATAGGTGCGGTTTTGTCTCGCATATTGTTACTTTTTGTTTATTTTTAATATTTTTATATTCTAAAAATTAAAATGCCCATTCTCCGTTTTCAAACACTGTAATTTGCTCGCCTGTTTTTGTAATTCCTATTATCTTCATATCCGGCGAGCCTATCATTACGTCCTCGTGTATTAAACTGTCATTAACCCCGTTATCAAGCAATTGCTCTGTACTCATTTCTTTACCGCCTTGTATCGTGCCCGGGTAGCCTTTGCCAAATGCAATATGGCACGACGCATTTTCGTCGAACAATGTGTTGTAAAACAAAATTCCGCTTTTGTTTATTGGGCTGCTGGACGGTACAAGAGCAATTTCACCTATTCGTTTAGCTCCTTCATCTGTATCCAACAATTTCTCAAGTATTTCTTTGCCCGAGTACGCATCAAAGTCTACTATTTTACCCTTCTCAAACCTTAGGTAAAATCCTTCGATTATATTTCCGTTGTACACGTATGGCTTTGTTCCGTATACAATTCCATCTACTCGCATTCTATCGGGTGCGGTAAAAATTTCTTCCGTAGGTATGTTTGCTATAAACTTATACCCCTCTGGCGTTTCGCTCTGAGCGCCTTCCCATATGGCTTTGTTTGCAAGACCTATTTTTAAATCTGTACCATTTTTGCTTTTTAAATGTAACATATCAAAATTGTGCTCATTCATTTTATCGCGCCTGCGCACAGTATTTTGTGTATGCTGTTGCCATTCGCTAACAACATTTCCGCCTTTTACACGGCACACACTAAAAATAGCATCCCAAAGTGCCTCCTCGGCTTTTTGAGGCGTTAAATTTGCAAACACCTTGTTTGCCCAACTAAGTGTAGGCACCGAAACAATGCTCCACTGCAATTTATCTGCCATAACAATTTTTTGCCACGGCTGCATAGCTTTTGATGCCGCAGCGTTTGCACGTGCTAATTTTTGTGCATCAAGCCCTTTAAAATTTTCAGGGTCGCTTGCATATATTGAAAGTACACATGCACCGCCCTCACTTTCGGCGTAATCAAGATAGCTGCGTAATTGCCAAGGCTTTATGTCTTCAAGCACTTCGGCCTTTGTATACTCCATTTTAATTCTAGAAAACTTTTCATCGTTATAGTGCATAACAACTTCACGCACTCCAATGCCATAAGCAACAGCTGCACAACAACGTGCAAAATGGGCTGTCTCAATTGGCGAGCGTATAATTAGCGTTTGATTTTTTTGAGGGTTAACACCTACTTGAACGGCAAATTTTGCATAATCTGCCAGTAATTTTTCATCTACTTTTATCATTTGATTCTCCTTTAATTAAATTACTTTAATTATTATAATATATAAATTGTAAAATATTGTGTCAATTTTATTAATTTAAAAACTTTTTACAACTGCTTTACAACAGCAGTATAAAAATTTACTGCCGCCAATATATCTTTAACAGGTATCCTCTCGTTGTTACCGTGTATTAGTTTGCGCTGTTCTGAGGTAAGTTTTAATGCCGAAAATCTATACACATTATCGCAGTAGCCGTTATAGTGCCTGCTATCGGATGCCGCAAGCATTAAATACGGCGCAATTATGGCATCTTGCCAAACAGTACTTATTGCGCTTGAAACTATGTCCCAGTGCTTGCCCTCAGCAGGAGAATAATCGCTTGCCTCGGTACACGAGTCAAAAGTTATTTTAATATCTTCATCGTTAATTATTTGCTGCATACGCAATTTTATACTATTTTGTGTGTCAATATTTAAACTGCGTATATTAACTCCTATTTCGGCCTGTGTGGGAACTACATTAATTTGCATTGAAGCTTTAGCCATTGTAAAACTTAGCGTTGTTCTAAATAATGCATTAAACTCGGCCGATAGTTTTTTACTTACAAAAATAAGTATTTTACCAAAAAACCACATGTTGCCGTAAATAAGCTGTAAACCAAAAGGCACATGCGGTGCAACAGCCCTGAACATTCCCTTTATGGGTAGTGTAAGTTGACCCTTAAACGGCTTTGCCTCGCACTTTGTTACCGCCTTGCAAAGCCTACCTAATATGCTTGGTATTTTTGGTGTGCTTGCATGTCCGCCATTTGCATTTATTGTAAGCGTTGCATTCATTTGGCCTTTTTCACCTGTTCCAATTACTGCTATTGGTTTTTTCATACCCGGTATTACATTATCTACTACTGCCCCGCCTTCGTCTAAAACAAAAGCAGGTTTTATGCCATCTTTTTGCAAATGAGCAATTATGTTTTTTGCCCCGTTTCCGGCAACTTCTTCATCACCGCCAAACGCCAGGTAAATATCATTTTCAGGTATAAATCCTTCTTTTAACAGCTCCTCGCATGCCTCTAATATTCCAAGCATTGTAATTTTTGTGTCCAGTGTCCCTCTTCCCCATAGTTCATCATCATAAACCTGTCCGCAAAATGCGTCATGTGTCCACTTTTCATTATCTGCCGTTACAACATCGTAATGGGCCATTAGTATACATGGTTTTTCGCTGGTTTTTCCCTTAATATGATACAACATTGCCTTGTTGCCAAACAGCAATGCAGGGTGTTTTTCGTTCAAAGTAGGGTACAATTGTTTTACTGTATCTATAAAAAAATCAAACTGTTCATCGTCGTCCTCTTTCGGGTTTTTATGAGAAATTGTAGGAATTTTTATTAGCTGTGAAAGCCTATTTACAGCTTCTTGCGGCGCCTTGGGTATGTTACTAATTTTTTCAGGTTCTTTATATAAGTTTTTTAATCTTATTGCATTAATACTAAGTATTGCAAATAAAAGCAAAAACGCAATTGCTATAAATATAATAGTATAAATTATCATAAACTTACCTCTTTAGTAATATTTTTTAAGTTAATACAATATTATAAAAATAATAACATAAAAATGCAAAAAATAATACAGGTTTTTTAAACTACTTCAATTTTTTTATATTGTTTTTAATTTAAAATATGTGTATAATATTAAAGCATATGTAATTATTTTTGCACAATAATTTTTTAGTTACACTGAAAGGAACTATAAATGCTCGATTCAAAAACTTATCGCTCTACAATGTCTAAAATAGGGCTTAGCTACTTTTTTTTAATGCTAATATATTTAGGAGCCTCTATATTTTTCAGCATACTTTTTGCTATTATAGCACCAAATGTTATTACAAGCGACTGGTTTTTATGGGTTGTAAATTTTTTATCGCTTTATGTTGTTGCCGCACCTATTTTTATAATAATTTTAAATTCTTATATTCAGTTTAACATACCTTCACCTCAAAAAAAACACATCAAAATATCTCAACTTTTAATTTATATTGTATTAAGTGCCGGCTGTGCATATATTTTTAACATTGTAACAATTGTTATACAAACATTAATTTCAAATTTAACAGGTGCAAATTATATCGACTCGATGGAGATGTTGTTTGAGGGGCAAAGCCTTTTGTGGATATTTATTAGCACATGCATTGTAGCGCCCATAGGTGAGGAACTGCTGTTTAGAAAAATATTGCACAATAAAATGGCACATCTTGGCGATAAGTGTTACATCATTACAAGTGGTGTATTGTTTGGGGTATTTCACGGCAATTTGTCGCAGCTTATATATGCTTTTGTACTTGGTATGATTTTTGCATACCTTTATGTATACACAGGAGATATTTTTGTACCAATAGGCATACACTTCGTAGTTAATGCAATTGGCACAATAATGCTACCCGCAGCAGCCGATAATACTGCTATTATGGCAATTTTAAGTGTTGGCGTTGTAGTTGTTATGGTGTGTGCTCCTATAATTATAATTAAATCGGCCATTGCAAAAAAAATAATTTTGCGCCAGCCATACAGGCAGTTGCCTAAACGGGCATTTTCTATAGGTACATTTAATGTAGGTATAATTTTGTACCTTTTGCTTGGATTATTATTAATAGCATTTAACTTTATACCTGTAGAGTAGCGCAAAATTTTTTAACATATAATTTGCTTGGGACGTGATATTAATGATAGACATATTTAAAGCAATTTTACTTGGCATAATAGAGGGTATAACAGAGTGGTTGCCTGTTTCCAGCACGGGGCACTTAATTTTAGCCGATGAATTTATTAAAATAAACGCAAGCGAAGAATTTAAAACAATGTTTGATGTTGTAATTCAGTTTGCGGCAATAATCGCCGTTATAGTGTTATTTTTTGATAAATTATGGCCTTTTTGCATAAATAGAAACGAAACGACATTAATAAATAAATACTGTAAAAAAGATGTTTGGCACATGTGGTTTAAGGTACTAGTGGCAGTATTGCCTGCAATGGTAATTGGCCTGCCACTAGACAATTGGATGACTGAAAATTTACACAACGCATTTGTTGTTGGTGCAATGCTTATTTTATACGGCATAGCCTTTATTGTGGTTGAAAGCAAATACAAAAACAGGCAAAACGCACTTACAAAGGTAAGCGAAATTACGTATAAATTAGCTTTTGGCATAGGTATGTTTCAGGTACTAAGCCTAGTACCCGGCACTAGCCGAAGCGGCGCCACTATAATAGGTGCACTTATTTTAGGCCTCAGCCGAACACTTGCAGCTGAGTTTACGTTTTTTTTAGCTATACCCGTAATGGCCGGTGCAAGTTTAATAAAACTATTAAATTTTGGTTTTTACTTTACCGCAATGGAAGTAGCAATTTTGGCCACCGGCATGATAACATCTTTTATTGTATCTATGATTAGCATAAATTTCTTAATGAACTATGTAAAAAACCACGATTTTAAAGTGTTTGGCATTTATCGTATAGCCCTTGGCGCTGTGGTACTTATATATTTTTCTATTGTAGGAATTTAAGTGTTGCAAATTGGTACTAACATATTATTAAATAATTATGATATAAAAAATAAAAAACCTATGTTGTTTTAACACAGGTTTTTTATTTTTTAGTTTAATTTTTTTCGATATTTGACCCACCAAAATGCAACTACAACTATACCCGCTAAAGAGAACCATTGGCTGATTGTTAAAAACAGTATTGATATTAGTGTGTCGGCACGAACAAAATCGAGCAAAAAACTTAGTGTGCAATAGCTTACAATAAAAATAGGCAGTGTTAGGTAAGATTTTTCTTCTCCCCAGCGCCGCTGAAGTATTAAAAATACTATAAACAGCACAAAACCAAATACAGCCTCTGTCATTTGTGTTGGAAAAAGCCTAATATTTGCCGGTGCTAATCCATATTCGGGAAAAATATAACCAAAGCGGCTTTCGATACCATAGCAGCACCCGGCACTAAAACAGCCAAGGCGTGCAAAGCCCACAAAAAGCGCCCCAAAAGGCATATATATGCCCAGCATTTTTTTAAAAGATACTTTAAACAACTTAGAGTACAAAACCATTACCACAACGCAAGCAATAACGCCGCCGTAAAGCAAATTACTTCCATACAAACTGTCTAGTGTTTGAATTGACATTTCTCTAATGTCAATATCATTTAAGAAAAACAAATTATATAAAAACCCCATTGCTTTGCTACCGTAATAAATTGACAAAATTAAAAGACCATATATTAAAACAAGGTCGATATATGATAATTTCCCCGCCGTTCCTTTTGCGTTGATAACAAGCAAATATATAAACCCTGCAATAAATCCTATTGTCCAAAAAAGCGAATATCCGTATATATTATGCCCAAGTATTTGAAATGAATAAAGCATATAAACTCCCCTAAATAGTTTTGCTCCACACTTTATTTAAAAATTCTGTGCAAAGCTTTGGCCAATTGCTAATGCGCTTATCAAAATCAGGTGTTTTTATGTTTTCTTCATCGCTGCTTTGTTTGCCCACATTTAAAAATTGCATTGCAAATTGCTGTAAATTTATATCTTTAACCTCGTTATAAGCACTCGGTATTTTATCGGGAAATTTTTTAAGCAAATACTTTATGTCTTGCGAATTTTGAGTAAACGTATAATAGCTGTCGTCCATTTCGTTTTTTGCCCACTCCTCGCTAGCAACACTAAGGCCATGCCACCCTTTTGGGTAAATATGCATTTCAACAGGTACATTTTTATTTTTACACGCAATCATATAATCTATGCTATTGTTTACGCTCACAACATCGTCGGTAACCGTATGCCATAAAAATGTCGGCGGAGTGTCTTTTTTTACTTGTGTGTCCAGTGTAAATAATTCTATGTCAGCGCACTGTTCATCAGGCACAAAATTTATGCCTGTGTTAATATTTTGCACCGAATACTTTTGCGTAATAAATGCATAACACAAAACAACTGCATCCGGCCTGTTTGACACTCCCTCATCTTTAGCACTTTTTATGCCCTTGTGCGCATAATGCACAGCAATGCTTGCGCACAAATGCCCCCCTGCTGAAAACCCTAATACTGCTACGTTATTTTCAATTGTTTCATCCTTTTCACATCTTTTCCTAACCTCGCACACTGCTCTTGACATATCTTTTAAAGGCTGTGTTTGCAAAATAGGCATTACACCAAGCGTACTTACTGTGTATGTTAACACATACACTTGGTAGCCTGCGTCGTAAAATTTTTTTGCTACTACATACGCCTCCATAGACGATACAAACATATAAGCACCGCCCGGTGCAACAATCATAGCCGGCCTTTTTACACCGTCCTCGTGCAAATAAGCACTTAAAAACGGTACAAAGTCTCCGGCGTCATTTTTGTACTCACTTTTTGTGTAAAGCGGGATTGTTTCTCTCTTCATATCATTTGGCACCTTTCTTATTATTCATTTAACAAATAGTGCATCATTCTTTCAGGGTTGTCAAAAAAGCTTTTTGTAAGTTTATAGTGTTCAGTTTGTTTATAGTTAACGCTACTTATACCGCTTTGAGAAAGTTGTAAAATTTCACAATCCGGATACGCCATTAATATAGGCGAGTGAGTTGCAATTATAAACTGCGAGTTATTTTTCACAAGTTCATTAATTAAAGTGGTCAACAAAAAAATTCTTGAAGGCGACAGTGCTGCCTCGGGTTCATCGAGCAAATAAATGCCTCTTTCGCTAAACCTGTTTTGAATGAGCGATATAAAACTCTCGCCGTGAGATTGATTATGAAGAGATGTATGGCCATAGGGAGTTTTTACTTTTGCGTTGAATTCTCCCTCATACACCTCATTTAAATAGCTTGCTGTATTGTAAAAGCTCTCTGCTCGAAGAA
>CAYJLZ010000058.1:10189-13172 GCA_964371265.1 uncultured Bacteroides sp.
GAGTGAGTTTCTTCAGTTTTAAATGAAAAATTACGCGTACCTCCCTCGGCATTGAAGCCGTAAGCTACGGCAATTGCCTCAAGCAATGTACTTTTTCCGGTGCCGTTTTCTCCCACTAAAAAAGTAACTTTTTTTGTAAAATTAATTTGCTTTTTTTTAATTAAATACTTTACAACCGGCAATTTTGCTATATAACTTGTGTTGTCAACATCCGAGCTCAATTTTATTCCGCTAATGTAATTTTTATTTATCATACTATTGCCCTGTTCAGTTTATTGGTGAAACCGCTTTTTAATTTCTGTTTTTAAATTTTTATCGGCAAACAAATAAAGCCCAAGTGCTATTAAAATACAAGCCATATTTGCAATAAATGCGCCCCAAGCCCTGTTGTTAAAACCTAAAAAATATATAATTACCGAGGCAAAGCTTATAACAAGCACCACCAAAATAAACCCAAAATACTCCGAAAAATAGCGCTTACTTCGCACAGCAAGAGCTGTAAGGTAAACAATTGTAGCCAGCGTTAAAAACGGAAACACAAAGTCGGTAGACCATAAGTGCTTACCTGTTGAAAAATCTATTGCCATTAAAAGCAAAGAAATGCACAGGTAACCATACACAATTTTTGCACCGTATCTGTCTTGTATTTTTATAACATTGTACATGGCAAAAACAAACAAAACCGCTGCCGAAACTATAAGCGACCAAACAACATTACCCGGCCTGTGCGTAAATAAATTTATATACACACAAATTAATATAACAGTTGCTGTTATAAAAAGTGGTAAATGTTTAAGCGGAGATTTTTCGCTTATTATGTTTTTGTACTGCGGGTATAAAACCTCGCTGTCTTTGCTCTCTCCTAGCTTTGTGTAGCAAAGCGGGCATATTTTTTCGCTTTCGTATACTTGTACGTTGCAATTGTTACACTTTTTCATCTTCTTGCCCCCAGTTGTTTGAGTAAAGCGCAATGTCAATACCTGTGCGCTGTGCAAGTGTTATAAAAAACTCACGTATAATGCTAATATCTGTTATATTTTTTGTAAAACTTATCGAAAGTGTATCTTCGTGAGAACATACACCGCAATTTAAAGGGCTTTTTGTTGTGGGATATAGTAAAACCTCGGTATGTTTAATGTATGGCTTTACACCACTTGGAAACTCTATTTGACCTATATTTGATATGGCAGTAGTTTTTTTGCTTTCGGCAAGTAGATTAAACCCCACCGGAACTACCACATTTTTTAAAAAAAGCGGAGTGTACATAAGCAGTAAATTTTTGCCTAAATTAACGTTTTCTCCTGTTAAATATTCAAGCTCATCTTGTCCTGTAAGCGTTACAAGTTGCTTGCTTACACTATCTAAAAGCTCTTCAAAGGTAGTGCTTTCTTTCATTTCAAACCCAACATTTACAACGCCAAAAAAGTTTTTTATCGTTTTAGAAAAAAACAGCCTTCTTAAATTTACCGGTACCGCAATAACAATAGGTTTATTACTTTTATTACCTTTTTGTTTTTGTGTGTAAATTGCACTAATCATATTGGCAATAAAAAATGCCGTAATACTGCAATTGCAAGCTTTACAACTACTTTTCAGTGCCTTTACGCTCATTGTTGCGCTAACCACGCTGTGTCCTCTTTTTTTATATTTTTCGCCTTTTATTATAAACGAATTTTTCTCTTTTTTTGGTTTTCTCTTGCCATCAATTTTAAAGTTATCAAAGTACTTTCTAAAACTGTCCTCATCTATTTTATCTGTTTGATTAAAAAGCAAAACCTTGCCCTCGCTGTCAATTTCGCCGTGCTTAATGCCAATATAATAATAAACCAAGGACTTTAAAAACTCCAGTATTCCCGTAGCATCGGCAATAGAATGAAAAGCCTCTACCGACACCCTATTTTTATAATAAAGCACCTTAATAATGTGCCCTTTGCTCTCGTAGGATAGAATGTTTTCACAGGGCGAAGTTTTGTCCTCTTCAATTTTAAAGTACATATAATTAGTGTCTAAATAGTGCCAAAAAAAACCTCTTCTAAGGCGCAAAAACAAAAATTTAAATCGCTCGTAAATCATGTTTACAGCAAGCTGCAAACTCAGCGGGTCAATTTCCTCGTTTAAAACAACGCAAACCCTAAAAACCGAGGTATTGCCCTTGTTCGATACTGTGGGAAAAAGCTTTGCTGCAACATCAAGTTTATTGTAATTTTCCAATAATAATCACTTCTTAAAATTTAATAATAAAATAAAACACATACATATTATTATAAAGTAAAATAACAAAAATATCAATTTAAAATTGCTATGTTTTTTTGTTGTAATTACTAGATAATATAATCCATAGTGGCGTACTTTGTTAAATTTTTAAATCCGTATTTTTTATACAAATGCGCACCCTCTTTGGAAGCCCACAGCCACACAGTGGTTACTTTTCTTAATTTAATTTCTTCAATAAGCATATCCATAAGCACAGTACTTATTCCTTTTCTTCTGTACTCTAAAGCAGTATAAACATTTGTAATGTATGCTTTAATTCCGTGTTTATTATTAAAAGAAGGTGGATACTTTTGAAATACCACAGTACTTGTAGCAACAATTTGTCCTTTATCTTCGGCTACCACAACAACTATATCGTTATTTAAGGATTTAGAAAAGTACTCTTTTAGCTCACTTTCAATATTTTTCGGTTGTCCGGCACCTTCTTCAATTAACAGCTTTATCCTCATATCCACTATCATGTCTATATCTTTTTGCTGTGCTATTCTGTAAATCATAAAAACATCTACCTTTATTTATTATAATTTGTGTATATATTGGTTTTATCTCTATATAAAAATAGTATGCTTATTGCTTATGATAACACATAATATCTTGCAGTGGTTTATAAATAAGCAAAAAAGCCGTCATTCACCTAACACAGTGAATGACGGCTTGGTCCGAGTGGCGAGAGTCGAACTCACGGCCTCTTGAACCCCATTCAAGCGCG
>CAYJLZ010000059.1:0-5438 GCA_964371265.1 uncultured Bacteroides sp.
CACCTGATTACTCCTTGGCATATCTCCCAGTGCATTTACACTTATTAGTGCGTCAATAACACTGTCTGTAATTCCGCTGTTTATTTGCAGCTCCTCTGCCGAAAGATATTCTTGCCCACTAATCGTCGCCTTTTCAAGTGCCTCGGCGGCTGTTTCGCCTATGCCCTTAATTGCCATAAATGGTAGGCGTATTTGTCCGTCTTCAATTGCGTAAACACTCGCTCTGCTTTTGCCTATTTTTATAGGTAAAAAGTTGTATCCACGGCAAAGCATTTCGTTTACTATTTGAAGCGATGACAGCAAATTTTCGTCTTTTGCCTTTTTTTCTTCCTTTATTCGCATGTTAATTAGCTTCATGTTTTGCTTTGCAACTTTTGCGCCGCCAATTGCCGCCTCGTAGTCAATATCTTCGCCGTGTATTGTAAAGTATGTTGCGTAAAATTCAAGCGGGTAATAAAGCTTAAACCACATTATGCGCATAGCTGAAATTAAGTATGCAACGGCATGAGCTTTTGGAAACATGTACTGAATTTTTTTACAGCTGTCTATATACCAATCGGGTACGCCGTGTTCTTTAAGCATTTTCTCCATTCCATCGGGAAAGCCGTTTCGTGCAATTACACCTTTTCTTGTCATTTCCATTATTTTAAATGCGTCTTTTGCCTCTACACCCATGTGCATAAGGTATGTCATAATACTGTCGCGTGTTGCTATAACTTCAGATATTGTACATATTTTATCTTTTATCAAGTTTTGAGCATTGCCATTCCAAACGTCTGTACCGTGAGATAACCCCGATATTTGTATTAAGTCACCAAAATTTTTTGGCTGTGCCTCTATTAGCATATTTCGCACAAAATTTGTGCCGAGTTCCGGTATGCCAAAAGTGCCTGTTTTGCTGTCAATATCGTCACTGCTAACGCAAAACGCATCGGTAGAGATTAAAAGCGAAAGCACCTTTTCATCGTTCATTGGCACACTTTCCATTTTAATACCTGTCATGTCCTCTAAATACTTGTACATGGTTGGAACGAAGTGTCCAAGCTCGTCGAGTTTCAATATTGTTTCATGTAAGTACTTGTACTCAAAATGTGTTGTAACAACGCCTTTCTCTTTATCGTCGGACGGATGCTGCACAGGGCAAAAATCGCACACTTCGTAATCGGACGGCACAACAACCATACCGCCAGGATGTTGCCCCGTAGTTTTTTTAACGTCTACACAGCCAAGCACAAGGCGGTTTTCCTCTGCCTTGTTAACTATTTTACCTCGTTCATATTTTTTAACGTATCCATAAGCTGTTTTGTCTTTTAATCCCGAAATTGTTCCCGCTTTAAACACGTTGTCTTTTCCAAACAAGTCCTCGGTGTACTTGTGTATTCTTCCTTGCACCTCGCCCGAAAAATTTAAGTCAATATCAGGCTCTTTGTCACCATCAAAACCCAAAAAAGTTTCAAATGGTATGTCGTGCCCATCAATTAAAAGGTCTGCTTTGCACGTGGGGCATTGCTTGTTTTCAAGGTCAAAACCATCAACAACACTGCCATCTGTAAAAAATTCGCTCCACTTGCACTGCTGGCAAACATAGTGTGGTGGCAAACTGTTAACCTCCGAAATTCCTGCAAAGTGCGCAACTGCCGATGATCCAACAGAGCCTCTTGAACCTACCAAATAACCGTAATCTTCACTTTTTTTAACAAGTTTTTGCGCTATTACGTACAAAACGGCAAATCCATGTTTAATTATGCTGTTTAGTTCTCTCTCTAGTCTATCTTGCACCAATTGCGGCAATGGGTCGCCATATATTTGTTTGGCCCTTGTCATCGTGTCATTTCTAAGGCTTTCATCGGCGCCATCTATATTAGGCGAATAAAGCCCCCTTGGTATTACACGGATATCGCCCTCGATAGTATCGGCAATTTTTCCGGGGTTAGTAACAACTATTTCGTACGCTACCTCTTCGGGCAAATACTTAAACTCTTTTAGCATTTCCTGCGTTGTTCTAAAGTAAAGCGGTGCTTGATTATCCGCATCATCAAAACCCATACCTGCCTGTAATATAGCACGGTACACACTGTCTTCAGGATTTAAAAAATGCACATCGCCTGTTGCCACAACAGGCTTATCAAGTTGCTTGCCAAGCTCTATAATTTTTTTGTTAAAGCCTTTTATTTTATCTTTACTGTCAACAATACCTTCTCGCACCATGTACTCGTTGTTGCCCACAGGCTGTACTTCAAAGTAGTCGTAATAAGTAGCTATTCTAAGCAATTCTTCGTTGTTTTTACCCTCTACAATTGCACGATAAAGCTCTCCTGCCTCGCATGCACTGCCTACAATAAGCCCTTGCCTGTGCTTGTTTAATAAGCTTCTTGGAACCCTTGGCACTTTCATAAAATAGTCTATGTGGGCGGACGATACTATTTTATAAAGGTTTTTCATACCCTGTTGATTTTTAACAAGCAAAATAATATGATGGTTTTTTTTCGACAGCGCCCTACCGCTTGCAAGGCCTGTGTTTATCTCTTCAATTGTTGTTACATTTTTATTTTTAAGCTCACCCAATAGGGTTATAAAAGCCTGTGCAAGCGCTCTTGCATCGTCCGATGCTCGGTGGTGGTTAAACGCAGGCACCCCAAGGCTTTTTGTAATCGTATCCAGCTTATAATTTTTAAGCCCTACACACAGCGTTTGCGCCATTGGAAGTGTATCTATATATGTATGAGGCAATTTAATTTTATAGCGTTTTGCGCACTCTTGTAAAAAACGCATATCAAAGCTATGTGCATTATGGGCAATTAAAATACGGCCGTTTACAAAGTGTAAAAACTCTCTTAGTGCCTGTCTTTCCTCGGGTGCATCTCGCACCATTTCGTCGGTAATTCCCGTAATATTTGTAACTCTCTCCGGTATGTGTTTTTTTGGGTTTACAAACGTGTTAAACTCTTCTTGCACTTGTCCGTTTTCTATAACAACAGCGCCTATCTCGGTTATTCTGTCGTCAAAAGGTGAAAACCCTGTGGTTTCAAGATCAAACACGACCATGCTTTTGTTAACGTCACCTGTTTTATTTCCGTAAACAACCGGTATCATGTCATCAACAAAATAAGCTTCCACTCCGTATATTACTTTAAAATCCGGGTCGTCTTTTTTTATTTTGTCGGCAAGACCCATCGCCTCGGGAAATGCCTGCACTACGCCGTGGTCGGTAATTGCAATTGCCTTGTGCCCCATTGCATGCGCCGTGCTTATTGCCTTTTTCACGTCTATAAGTGCGTCCATGTTGCTAAGTTTTGTGTGCAGGTGCAATTCCACCCTTTTTTGCGGCGCATCGTCTATTCTTTTTTTACGCTCAACTTGCAAAATATCATTTGGATAAAAAACATAGTCTTTTTCATACTTATCGTAAACAAAACTACCTTTTGCAACTATTGTCATGCCCTGTATAATATTGTCTAAATTTTGCGCTCTCGCACCGGCATCAAGTATAACTTTTAAGTTAACACTGCCCTTATAGTCGGTAATTGAAAATGTATATATTTTTTTCCAGTTGTCCCTTAAATCTGTAAAAAACACATCGCCCCACACAATACTCTGACCGTCAGCACTTGTTATGTCAAACAAACTTACTACATCTTTGTTTTTTGTATTAAAGGCTTGTCCATACATAACTTTTGACGGTTCATCGGTTAGTTCCACACCTTTTATTTTTATAACGTGGCCTGTATTTTTAGGTTTTACTACTTTTATAGGTGCTTTTTTCATCATTGTATTTTCAACGTCTGCAACCGATATTTGCTCGTTACAAATAAGTTTTACACGCACTTTTTTGCTAGTTTTTTCGTGTATAATATCTTGCAACTTTTCGCTAAATTTTATTTGAGATAAAATATTAAGCCCGTTTTTTACCGTAATACTTATTGTTGTAACGTTTTGTTCTTGCGTTTCAATTTGTATTTTTGCGCCATTAATAAACCCGTTAATTGGCAGGCGCTTTGTTTTAAGCTCCTCTATTAAATCAAACACTGCTTGAGTTGTAATATTGTCAAAACAAAAATAATTACTTATACTTACGGCAAAATCGTCAAACTCTACTGCAAGTGCAGTTGCAATTTTTTGCTGTATTGCAAAAGGAATAGGCACGGCAGTAAATAGGCTAACAACAGCACTTTTTTGTTGCCTGTTAAGCTCTACTTTGTCAACCGATGCCTCGCTTACATACTCTACTAAATCTTCAATTTTTAATAAATACGGCCAAAGCTTTATAGCCTTTGGCTTTAAATTTATATGATGTTCGTCCATTTACTGTACCAACTTATCAATTTCTTTGCAAAGCTCTGTTACTATATCTCCGCTTATTGTTTTAATTCTTTCACCCTTAATAAACAAAACAGCGTTATTTTTACCACCTGCTATGCCTATATCAGCGCCCTTTGCCTCTCCCGGGCCATTTACAACACAGCCCATTACGGCAACTTTAATACTTTTTTTACATGTTTTAAGCCTTTTTTCAACTTCGTTTGCAATTTGGGCAACATCTATTTCCGTTCGTCCACAAGTGGGACAGCTAATTATTTCAGGGCCTGCAACAGTGTGCCCTGCAGCCCTCAATATATCAAACCCCGCCTTAACTTCCTTTTCCGGCTTATCTGTTAACGATACCCTAATTGTATCGCCAATTCCCTGCATTAAAAGGCCACCTATACCCATTGCAGACTTAATAAGCCCCATACGGTATGTTCCCGCCTCGGTTACCCCAACATGCAATGGGTAATTGCAAACTTCGCTAAGTTTTTTATAAGCGCTTATAACAGTTGGTACATTTGATGATTTTATTGAGATAACGATATTGTCAAAGTTATGCTTATTTAACAAATTAACATGATACATTGCACTTTCAACAAGTGCATCTGGCGTTGCACTGCCGTACTTTGCCAGTATTTCTTTTTCAAGGCTACCTGCGTTTACACCTATTCTAATTGGAATGTTGCGCTCATTGCACGCTTTTGCAACGGCTTTAACGTTTTCATCGGCACCTATATTGCCGGGGTTAATGCGTATTTTGTCGGCACCGGCCTTTACTGCTGCAATTGCCGCCTTGTAATCAAAGTGTATGTCAGCAACAAGAGGAATATCTACATTGCTTTTTATCTTGCTTATAAGCACCGCGTCGTTTTGTGTGGGTATAGTTACACGCAAAATATTACAGCCCTCGTCTTTAAGGCTTTTTGCCTGCTGCACGTTGCCCTCAACGTTCGACACATGAACATTTAGCATACTTTGCACGGCAATTGGGTTGTTTGCGCCTATGCAAACACTGCCTATTTTAACTTGATTTGTTTTTCTAGCCTTTTCAACCATAAAAATATCCATTCTGTTTTTTACACAAATAGTTTTAAAAAGTCTCAGTATTTAGTGGAGACTTTCTAGCCTGTGAC
>CAYJLZ010000059.1:5448-8452 GCA_964371265.1 uncultured Bacteroides sp.
CCACATTAAGCACACTATAATAATCGTGTTATATCGTTAAATGTTGCAAATAGCATAAGCCCAATTAAAAGCATAAAACCTACGGCATTTATAGCTATTTCGTATTTTGGGTTAATTGGTTTACGCCTTATTGCCTCAAGTATTAAAAAAACTAATCTTCCGCCGTCCAGTGCGGGCAGTGGCAATATATTAAATATACCAAGGTTAACTGTTATAAGTGTTGTTAAAATTAAAAGTGATGAAAGCCCGGCACTTGTAGCAGTACCAATTGCTGTAACAATACCAACAGGCCCCGACAAGTTATTTATGGCAATACGTCCCGTCACAAGGTCAATTAAGCTCATTACCACCATGCGCATTAAGCTAAGCATAAACAAAAACGACTGCTCAATAACGTTAAAAATCGTTTTTTGAATACCGTAAACTTTAAAATCTATAACAAACTGCGTACTGCCGTCCTCTGCAATATATGTTTCAAACTGCACGTTATTAAGTTGAACATTTTGCCCATCTCTCAAAACTGTAAGGTCGGCAGCCGATTGCTGAGCACGTGCAAACTCATAGCTTATATCGTATGTTGTAAATACCCTTCGGCCGTTTACAGCTACAATTTCGTCGTTAACTGCAAGCCCCGATTGCTGTGTTGTAGCTCCGTCATAAAATTCGGCAATAGTGCGCGATGTTATAGAGCCGCTTGTAGCGGTAATTATAACAGCCAAAACAAAGCCGAGCAATAAGTTCATTATTGCTCCTGCTGTTATTACAAGTATGCGATTTTTTATTGGCGCTTTTGAAAACGAACCGGGGGCGTCGCTCTCCTCGTCCTCGCCTTCCATGCTTACAAATCCGCCTATCGGTATAAGCCTAAGCGCATATAGTGTACCGTTTTTATTAAACTTTATAATTGCAGGGCCCATGCCTATTGCAAACTCGTGTACGGTAATTTTGCTCAATTTTGCCGTTACAAAGTGCCCTAGCTCGTGAACAAATATTACAGTTCCAAACACAAGTATCGACGAAACCGCAGTTAGTAAAAACGACGTAAAGGTACTAAAAAATGTTTCCATTTTTTCTCCTATCAATGTTTATTTTATATATTTTACTTTAAATTTTCAATTATTATACCAATATTTGTTGCGCCATTAAAATATATTTGCATTTTTAAAATAAAAAACAAAATACTGTTTTATTTTTTTATCAAACTTTTTGCTAAAAGCGCAAAATTATTTACTTTTTTACAGCTAAAAAACAACTTTATTACTTGCTTATTATATTAACCGCAATTGTCTATTACATACTGCCTAGCCATTTTATCGCACTCATAAACATCTTTCAGTGTATATTCACCTTTAAAACTGTCTGTTTCAAGTACCCCACTCACAAGTTCTCCAATTTTTAAAAAGCTAATTTTATCTTGTAAAAAAAGCTTAACAGCCTCTTCGTTTGCGCCGTTTACTGCACATGGCGCAAGTCCGCCTATTGTTATGGCCTTTTTGCATGCCGGCAAACATTTAAAAAGCTCTTCGTTTGGCATATCAAACGTAATGCTTTTTAGCTTTGTAAAGTCGAGCTTTGGCGCACAAGATTTTGCACGCTTTGGCCATGTAAGCGCATATTGTATAGGTATACGCATGTCGGGCACACCAAGCTGAGCCAATATGCTGTTATCCTCAAACTCTACCATGGAGTGTATTATGCTTTGGCGCTGAACAAGCACATCAATTTGCTGTGCCTTTAAATCAAATAGCCATGCAGCTTCTATAAATTCCAGCCCCTTGTTCATAAGGCTTGCCGAGTCTATTGTAATTTTTGCGCCCATGTTCCAGTTGGGGTGCTTTAAAGCGTTTTCTTTTTTTACGTTTAATAAGTCTTCATATTTTGCTTCGTAAAAAGGCCCGCCCGATGCCGTTAAATATATTTTTTTAAGCGATTTTACACTGTGCTCATCTTGCAAGCACTGAAAAATCGCAGAGTGTTCACTGTCTACCGGCAAAAGCTTCGCAGCGTGTTTTTTTGCTGCATCTATAACAAGTTTGCCGCCCGTAACAAGGCTTTCTTTGTTGGCAAGTGCAACGTCTTTGCCGTTCTCAAGTGCTGCCATTGTAGCACAAAGCCCTGCTATTCCAACTACTGCATTTAAAACTATGTCACATTCTGTTTGTTTTGTAAGCTTTACAAGTCCCGCCTCACCTTTATATAGTTTGGGCGGGTTTGTTATGCTTAACAACATATTTTCGGCATCTTGCGCCGCTCTCTCATCTACAACTGCAACTGCTTTTGGTTTAAATTCAATAATTTGCTGCATTAAAAGCTGTGTGTTACTGTGTACAGCAAGCGCCGAAACGCTAAAATTTTGTTCTCTCACAACATCAAGGCTTTGCGTACCTATTGAACCTGTGCTTCCCAATATTGTTATATTTTTACACATATTTACTCCGTTAAAATTGAATAGCGTTATATTTTATTAAACAAATTTATCACGCGCTACATCATTTTTGATACAAGTATTGCAAATAAAACTATAAACGGCATATTAAAAAGCACACTGTCAAATCTGTCCATTACTCCACCGTGCCCCGGAAATATAGAGCCGTAATCTTTAATTTCGCACTTTCGCTTTACCGCCGAGGCAAACAAATCACCCAAAATACCAAGGACTGAGCTAATAGTACATATTATAACAATAACTGCAATATCTTTTAGCTGTATGCTGCTTGTGTTAAAAAACACAACATCTTTATACAGTGCAAAATATACAAGCGACGTTGCAATACCAAATGCGTTGCTTCCCAAAATGCCACCAATAGCTCCCTCTACCGTTTTGTTAGGACTAACAATTGGTGCAAGCTTGTTTTTACCAAAATATCTTCCTGCAAAATATGCACTTGCATCTCCACCCCAAGACGCAGCAAATACTAGCATCATGAAATATAGAGAACTTGACCTATATTGAGTTTGTATAAACATTTCTTTAAGGTAAATTGCCGAAGAGAACATTACAATA
>CAYJLZ010000059.1:8462-9282 GCA_964371265.1 uncultured Bacteroides sp.
ATAGAAAACATAATGTCACCGGCTAAATTACCGTAGTCGGTTTTTTTATAATCTCGTATATAAATAACTGCTAAATAAACCGTTAATAAGTACGATAAAGTAACAATATGTGCAATTTGATCAATTGTAATAAGCGAGAAAACGCCAACAGTATAAACTGTGAGCCCCACAAAAATATTTATTCCACTTTTAAATTTAAACGCACTATAAAGCTCGTAAAGTGCAACAATACAAACTGCCATTGCTACAAAATTAAACACTACTGTGTAATATAACATAAGTGCACCAAACAAAACAGCTAAACTGAATGCTGCGGTAATAATACGAGTTTTCATCTTTTAAATCACCCTTTTTGCAAAAATGCACGAATACATTAAAGCTTATAATTCGTTTAATATTTAAACGTTTCCAAATCTGCGCGAGCGCCTGTTAAATTCTTGTATCGCCTCGTCTAGGTGCTTTCTTGTAAAGTCCGGCCAAAGCACATCCATATCCACAAACTCGGCATAAGATGCCTGCCATAACATAAAATTAGACAGTCTGTGTTCGCCACTTGGGCGGAGAATAAAATCGGGATCTTTTTGGTTTTTTGTGTACAAATGTTGAGAGAACATTTCTTCATCTATGTCGTTTTCGCTTATTTGCCCTTGCTTTACTTTTTGTGCCAGCAACTTTACCGCCCTTAATATTTCCTGCCTGCCGCCATAATTAATAGCTATGTTTAAAGTTGTTCCTGTATTTTCTTTTGTTTTGTTCTCTATATCATTCATAAGGTTTTGGTGTCTTTGTTGTAGTTGTGTTCTATCGCCCAAAAAAACAA
>CAYJLZ010000059.1:9292-12912 GCA_964371265.1 uncultured Bacteroides sp.
TCTTTTTGGTAGTCGTATGCCATAACAAGGTACTCACCGAATAGTTGCATAATGCTATTAACCTCTGCAAGCGGCCTTTTCCAGTTCTCGGTAGAGAAAGCATAAAAAGTTACATTTGCTATTTCAATTTCGTTACAATATTTAATTATATCTCTAAACACGTCGGCGCCTTTTTTATGCCCAGCCGTTCTTGGTAATCCTTGTTTTTTTGCCCATCTTCCGTTGCCGTCCATTATAATTCCAAGGCTAATACCTTTTGCAAAACCTTTTTCGGGCATAATTTTGCACCTCTTATCAATTAATATGCGGTAATTTTACACTTTTAATACTAAACTATGTGCCGCACGCAAGTTATGCGCACGGCACACAGTTTTATTGCAATTTAAATTTCCATTATTTCTTTTGTTTTTGCTGCGCAAGCAGCGTCCACTTGTTTTACGTATTTATCGGTAACTTTTTGAATTTCTTCATCATATTCTTTTTTATCGTCCTCTGTAATTTCGCTCTCTTTTTTCATAATTTTAAATTTATCTGTTGCTTCACGCCTAATATTGCGAAGTGCTACTTTTGCCTCTTCGCCCATTTTTAAAGCGTCTTTAACAATTTGCTTTCTTCTCTCCTCTGTTGGCGAGGGAAATACTATACGCATAATTCTGCCGTCATTTGTGGGGTTAATGCCTATGTCCGATGTGAGGATAGCTTTTTCAATTGCACTCATTAATGATGCGTCCCACGGGCTAATTGTAAGCACACGTGCCTCTGCAACCGAAATTGCCGCCACTTGGTTAATAGGTGTTGGTGTACCATAGTAGTCTACCGATACCTTATCTAGTATTGCCGGGTTTGCACGCCCCGCTCTAATACTGTTAAGCTCTTTGTTTAAATGTCCAATAGCCTTATCCATTTTTTCTTCGTATTTTTTTGTAATGTCACTCATTATAAACTCCGTTCTGTGCAACGCACAAATAGTTTTTTAATTTTACATACATATTAAATACCCTTGGCTTTACGCCTAATTTTGGGTTAAATTTTATATACAAATTACTTTCAATTTATTATTCACAAACAATTGTGCCTATATTTTCACCTTTTACCGCACGCACAATATTATCTTTCTCGTTAATGTCAAACACTAAAATAGGCAAATTATTATCTCGGCACATAGATGCAGCCGTACTGTCCATTACCTCAAGTTGATTTTGTAATACAAGGCTGAAACTAAGCGTTTCATATTTTTTTGCATCTTTGTGTTTTTTAGGATCTTTATCGTACACTCCATCGACATTTGTAGCTTTAAATATAATTTGTGCGTCTATCTCGGCGGCACGTAGTGCAGCTGCAGTATCTGTTGAAAAGTACGGATTACCTGTTCCGCACGCTAAAATCACTACCCTACCTTTATCTAAATGCCGTATAGCCCTGTTTCTGATATACGGTTCTGCTACTTGCTGCATAGTTAAGGCTGTTTGCACTCTAACGTCAACACCCAAGTTTTCAAGTGCATCTGCAACGGCAAGTGCGTTCATTGCAGTGGCAAGCATACCTATGTGGTCAGCCCTTGTGCGCTCCATATCTCCGCCGGCTCTTCCCCTCCAAAAATTTCCGCCGCCAACTACAACAGCTATTTTAACTCCTAAATCATGCGCATTTTTTATACCTGTACATATTTTTTTAATCTCTTCAATGTTAATACCAAAACCTTTATCTCCCGCTAGTGCTTCTCCACTTAATTTTAGTAAAACTTTATTGTATTTAACACTCATTTTACACCGCCACATTTATTTTATTGTTAAATATTTTACTATATTTTTATAATAAAGTAAATACCTACATACGTTTACTGTAAGCAAAAAATAATTTGCATTAAACTTTTGCACATAAATGGCTTTATCGAAACAACACGATAAAGCCATTTATTATTTTTTATTTTTATACGCCTGTAAACGGATTTACAAATACTCGCTGTGCCGCTTCGTTATCTAAATCGTAAAGCATGGCCTCGTTATTTATTATTCTTTTCAATTTTGCAATTGCCTTGTTCGCCGAATCCTCTTCTTCCACTTGTTCTTTTACGTACATCATAATAAATTCGTAAAACGCATGGTCTTTTACTGCTAGGCAAACGTCTGCAATTTCATTTATTGATGCAGTTGTTTGTATTTCAGCCTCTAAAGTATCCTGCATCATATCAAGTAAATCGTTCCAAGACTTTTTAGGTTCTGCTATTGCATACAAAACAGGGTTTTGTCCGCGCTCATGCAATTGGTCTATCAATGTTGTTGCATGTGTGTTTTCCTCTTGCGATTGAACACGCATCCAGTTTGCAAAGCCCGGCCAATTTTCACTTTCGCACCAAAGTGCCATAGACAAATACAAGTAAGAATTATATAGTTCCGAATTGATTTGTTTTTCAGCAATTTCAAACAGTCTTTTATCCATTTAATAAACCTCCTAAAAAAAATAAATTAAATTCTCTTTTATTTCATTGTTTTACATAATAAACTCAATTCAATATTACCATATTTTTTCAATAAAGTCTACAAAAAATTACATATTTTCGCTAAAAATTAATTATCTTCATCATCAAGTCGGTTTACTGCATTTTCCCATGTCGTAAAAATTTGGTCGGCCATTTCTCGCTTTTTATCTAAGTCGTTACAAACTTGTGCCAGTTTTATATGGTCTTTTGCAACGTCAGGCAAATTAAGCTCATTTTCAAGGTGCGCTATTTCACTTTCCAGTATCTGCATTTCATTCTCGCACTTTTTAACTAATGCTCTAAGCTCTGCCTTTTTCCTTCGTTGATCTTTACCATATTTAGCACTATCGTCTTGCTTTTGCACTGTCTTTTGTTTTACTGCTTTGTTTTGCTCGCTAATTTGTTTTATTAACTGCTCATAGCCGTCGTATAGCTTTGTATCTTCGCTATCTATATACAGTATTTTACAATCGAGGCTTTTCATCAAGTATCTATCGTGCGTAACAACAATAAGTGTGCCCTCGTATGCGCAAAGTGCCGCATTTAAGGACTCTCTAAGGTATATATCAAGATGATTTGTAGGTTCGTCCATAAACAACAAGTTGGCGTTTTCAAGTAACATCTCTGCAAAACGCAACCTCGCTAGTTCTCCGCCCGAGAGCGCACTGCACGGCTTAAAAACATCCTCACCCCTAAAGTTTAGCTTTGCCAAATGACTGCGAGCCTCCAGCTGTGTAAACTTAGGATATTTATTCCAAAGTGTATTTAAAACTGTATCGCCTTTTCGAAATTGTTGCTGCTCATATACGGATAGTTTAGAGTCTTTTCCAAGTTTTACGCTGCCACTTGCCTGTTTTAGCTTACCGCAAAGCACCTTTAACAGTGTAGATTTACCCGACCCATTAGGCCCTGCAATTACAAGGCAATCGCCCCTGTTTACGGTAATGTTCAAATTTTGCACTAGTGTTTTTTTCGCTATTGCCACTGATAAATTTTTTACAACAAGAACATCTTTATATGGCGATGTATCAAATTCAAAGCTAAATTTTAGCTCGGTTTTTCCCTGCGAGGGCACTTTTGTAATTTGCATTTTTTCAAGCTGTTTTCTTCTGCTCTGCGCCATTTTTGTAGTGCTAGCACG
>CAYJLZ010000060.1:0-6469 GCA_964371265.1 uncultured Bacteroides sp.
TAACTTGTCCGTCTTTTGTAACAACCCTGTTTTTATAATCTACGCTTTTTGCCACTGCCGATGCCTCGTTAATATCTTCTACAATTATTATTCTTCCCAACAAATTTGACACTATGTTGCCATATTTACTGTTGAATTTAACAAGTTCGCTTGCAAGCCTTGCGCCGTTTGGCAAATTTTTTGCACCAAAGTTTGAAGGGCGAACAGTATCAAGTGGCAAAAACGTAGCCCTGCCCGCATTGTTTTGCTTTAGCATAGCAATTGCCGATTTTGCCGAAGTTTCGTTTTGCACAATTATATTTTGCATGGCAAATCCAAGCGCCGTTTCAATCGCCACTTCAAAGCCCTTTTCAACTGTTAATATGCTTGCCACCGGGCCTATTATTCCGTTAAGCTTTCTTTCTTCCGACGCCTTAATTACCCTTTTAACGCTTGCATGATACCCCTCCATGCTGTTTTGCAAATCTTTAAGCATTTGCAAGCGCTGAGAATTAGAATCGTATTGTTTTTCAAGCTTGTTTTGCGTTTCATATGCTTCATCAAATAAATTTTGGCTCATTTTTTGCTTTAGCAAAAGCCCGTTTTTTATATTTTCAAGTTTTGTTATATTTTCAAGTGTAATGTTTAAAAATTCTTCGCTCGCAACTTTTTCTTCTTGTAATTCATTTTGTGTAATTTTATTTTGAGAGCAATCGGCAATCACATTTTCAAGGCGCTGTTCACACAGTTCTATATTGCTAATTAGCGATGCCTTTTCCACCTTTAAGTCGGTAATTTTTATTGTTATTTCGGATAATTTTTCGCTTATTATACCACGCCTTTGCCCACTTTTAACGCTTTGTCCCGATAATTGTTCAAGGTTTTCGCTCAATTGAGCAAGTGCGCTTGTGAGCACCTCAATTTTGCCGGTATGCGCTTTAATATCCGCTTTGTACTTTTCAATTTCTTGATTTGTATTGTGCCTACCAAGGTTGCGCGCTTCAATTTCGCTTTGCATATTTTTATATGCGCTGTCGTTGTGCTCAATATTGTTTTTAAGAACAGCAATTCGTGTATCGGCGCTCGCAACCTGTTCGTTAATTTCAGCAACTTGCGCATGCAGCCTATTTGCCTGCATTATGTAGCCCTCTTGCTCTTCTCTTAAAGTCGCTGTTTCATTTTCTATGTTATGTATGTCTTTGTTTGTGTTTTCATAGTCCGCTTGTGCTATTTCAATTTTTCTTGTGTGCTGTCTCAAAGTTTCTTTTGCTTTTTCAGCAGTGTCAACCCATAAAGTTACCTCAAGTCCCTTTCTTCGCTGTGAAAGCTCAATAAAAATTTCCGCCTTTTTGCTTTCTTTTTCTAGCGGAGAAACCTGCCTTTCAAGCTCTGAAAATATATCACGAAGCCTTATAAGGTTGTCCTCTGCACTTGCTAGGCGCTTTTCCGCCTCATTTTTTTTGTATCTAAACTTACTTATGCCCGACGCCTCTTCAAAAATCTCTCGCCTTTCATTCGACTTTGCGCCAACAATTTCAGCTATTCGCCCCTGTCCAATTACGGCATAACCGTCTCTTCCAAGGCCTGTGTCCAGCAATAGCTCGTATATATCTTTAAGCCTTACGTTTTGGCCGTTAACGGTGTATTCACTCTCGCCACTGCGATAGTATTTACGCCCTATAACAACTTTATTGCTCTCTATATCAAGCCCACGCATACTGTTGTCTATATGCAAATTGACCATGGCATAACCCATGGCCCCCCTTATTTGCGTACCGCCAAAAATAACGTTCTCCATTTTCGAGCCGCCGCGCAGTTGTTTTGCGCTTGTTTCGCCCATTACCCAGCGTATAGCATCGGATATATTGCTTTTACCGCTGCCGTTTGGACCAACAACAGCCGTTATACCTTTTCCTATTTCTACTTTTATTTTGTCGGGAAAAGATTTAAAGCCTTGAATTTCAAGGGCTGTTAGTAGCATTGTTTCACCTGCCTGTTTGTGTTGTTTAAGTAGTTTAACGTATTAATATCCCATTAACGACAGCGCCTCTTTAGCGGCGGCCTGCTCGGCTAATTTTTTGCTGTTGCCCTCTCCTATTCCAATACAGTTAGAGTTTATAAATACCTGAACTACGAAGTGTTTATTATGGTCGGGACCTGTTTCTTTTGCAAGCACATAGCTCAATTTTTCGCTTTTATTTTGCTGTATAATTTCTTGCAATTGCGTTTTGTAATCTTCGTCTTTAACTGTTTTTTCAAGTGCATCTTTCAAAAAAGGCAATATAAAGTTTTTTGCAGTGTCTACTCCGCCGTCTAAATAAAGTGCGGCAATAAGTGCTTCAAATGCATCTGCTAAAATACTTGGCCTGTCTTTTCCACCGCTTGCTTGTTCGCCCTTGCCAAGGTATAAATATTTTCCCAGCTCAATTTTGCGAGCAAAATTGTAAAGTGCTCCCTCGCAAACAAGGTTCGCCCTTGTTCTTGTAAGTTCACCCTCGCTCATCTTTTTGTTTGTATATAAGTAATCGGCCGTTACCATTTGTAAAACTGCATCGCCTAAAAATTCTAAACGCTCATTGTTCTCTTGCCTTACTCGCACCTCGTTTGCGTACGATGTATGCGTTAGGGCATTTTTTAAAAGCATTTCGTTATTAAATTTGTACCCAATTACGCCCTCAAGCTGTTGCATTATGCCTTTTCTCCGTTCTCGCTCTCACTTATTTCGGCAAGCTTTTCGCTTATATTGTCCACTACTTTTTCATCTACACAATTTTTTGCCTGCCTTATTGCGTTTTTAAAAGCCTTTTCGCCGGACGAGCCGTGGGCCTTTATAACCGGCTTTGTAACGCCCAAAACTATTGCTCCGCCATGTTCGTCTGCGTCTAGCTTGTTTTTAAAATCTTTCATGCCGCCTTTTACAAGTAAATACGCAAGTTTTGTTAAAATGCCCTTCATAAAAACGCCCTTTATTTCGTTTACAAGCATTTTTGCAACGCCTTCTGTCAATTTTAATATTACGTTGCCCACAAAACCGTCGCACACAATAACATCTGTATTGCCAAAAGGTATTTCTTTAGGCTCTACATTTCCTACAAAATTAATGTTTTGGTTTTGTTTTAATAACTTATGCGTTTGTACATAAAGCGGTGTTCCCTTGCTTTCTTCCGTGCCATTATTTGCAAGGCCAACTGTGGGATTTTGCCTTTTAAGCACTTTTTGTGCATAAACACTTCCCATAATGGCAAATGCGTTTAGCATCTCCGCTCTGCACTCTACGTTTGCTCCGCTGTCTAGCAAAACGTAGGCTTTTGTAGCACCCGGCATTGCTATTGTTATTGCAGGGCGGCTAACGCCTTTTATTCTTTTAACAATAAACGTTGCACCGGCAAGCACAGCGCCCGTACTTCCCGCCGACACAAATGCATCTGCCTTGTTTTGGGCAAGTATTTGCATTGCAACAACAAGCGAGGAATCCTTTTTTTGCCTAACCGCAGCAACAGGCTCGTCGCACATTTCAATTGTTTGTGTTGTGTTTACTATTTCAATACCCGATAAATCAATGCCGTTTTCTCTTGCCGCCGTTTTTATTGCATCTTCACTGCCAACGGCTATTAGCTCTACACCGTACTCTTTTTTTGCCGCTACTGCACCTTTTAAAATTTCAACAGGTGCATTATCTCCGCCCATGGCGTCAAATACTATTTTCATAATTAATACCTTTCTTTCCTCTTGTTGTAAGTAAATATGCTAACTTCAATAAAGTATTATTGCTTGTTTTTATGTTTAAGAAATATATAACGAAGGTGTTGGCAAACAAAGGCTTTGCAAAAACTAAATCAAAATTTACATTCGAAGTAATTCGCTTAACATTTTACTGCTGTCTTTTGTGTTAATTTGCGCTGCTAAATCGCTTAAAGCCCTTACAGTAAGCGCCTTGTAGCGCAACCTTTTATCTCTTACGTGGTTTTCAAGCACTGGCAAAAGCCCCATGTTTGCACCCATTGGCTGAAAATCTTTATTTTGCTGTGTTATGTAATTTAACAAAGCACCGCACATTGTTGTTTGCGGCAGCTGTAATGGCTTTTTGCCTTGCAAATGTGCCATTGCAAAATGCGCCGCTAAAAGTCCACTTGCAACGCTCTCCATATATCCCTCAAAGCCTGTAATTTGCCCTGCAAAAAATATATTTTTATATTTTTTAAGAGATAAGTTTTCACTTAGCACCTCGGGGCTGTTTATAAAAGTGTTTCGGTGCATAACACCGTATCTCACAAACTCGGCGTTTTCAAGGCCCGGTATTGTGCTAAAAACTTGTTTTTGGTGTGCAAACTTTAAATTTGTGTGAAACCCCACAATGTTGTACATTGTTTTATCAATATTTTCGGCCCTTAGCTGCACATTTGCCCACGGCCTGTGGCCTGTTCGCGGGTCTTTCAGCCCAACAGGCCTTAGCGGCCCATAGCGCATTGTGTCTGCACCCCTTTTTGCCATTTCCTCTATGGGCATACAGCCCTCGTACACTTTTATTTTTTTGCCGCTTTGTTCTTCGCACTCGCCATTTTTGTCAAAATCATGTAAATCTGCCGTTTGTGCATTAACCAAAAGCTCGTAAAACTGCTCATATTGCTCTTTATTAAAAGGACAATTTAGGTAATCTGCCTCACCCTTATCGTATCTGCTTTGAGCAAATATTTTGTTCACATCAAGGCTTTGCGCAGTAATAATTGGCGCTGCTGCGTCGTAAAAAGCAAGACTTTGACGTCCTGTTAATCTTAAAATATCTGTTGCAAATGCTCCTTGTGTAAGTGGGCCTGTTGCAATAATTGTTATTTTATCACTGTCGTTTTCTTCAATTTGCAAAACTTCGGTTTTATGTACGTTTATTTTGTTATTGCACAAAACGGCATCTGTAACGCTTTGTGCAAATTTATCTCTGTCTACTGCCAGCGCTCCGCCTGCCGGTACACGGCAGGTTTGCGCAATGGGTAAAATTTGCGATCCTAAAAGCTGCATTTCGCCCTTTAACATGCCGCTTGCCGAGTCTATTCTATCCGATTTTAGCGAGTTTGAACACACTAGCTCGGCAAAATTTTTATTTTTGTGTGCGGCAGAATATTTTTGCGGTTTTTGTTCATACAAATCTACTTCAAAACCATTATTTGCAAGAAAAAGTGCGCACTCGCAACCTGCAAGGCCTGCCCCTATTATGCTTATTTTCAAAAAGCGTTACTCCTTATTATCGTTGTCCTATTCGCCGCCAAGCTCTTTTGTAAAACCGCAACCCTCTTTTTCACAAACGAGCATTCCGTTTTTGCCGCCTTTTTTAAACAACGTGCTTTGGCAGTTATCACATTTTTGCTCTGTTGGCTCGTTCCAAGACATAAAATCGCACGTTGGGTTTTTTCGCATCCATAGTAAACGCGCCCTTTTTTGCTTTTTCGTATTAAAATATGGCTTTTGCATTTGGGGCATTCTCCCGGTGTTGTTTTAACAAGCGGTTTTGTATTTTTGCAGTCAGGAAATCCCGGACAAGCTAAAAACTTACCAAATCTTCCGCTTTTTACAACCATATTTTTACCGCAAACTTCGCATATCTCCTCAGATACCTCATCGGGCACTTTTATTTTTTGGTCTTTCATTGTTTCTTCGGCTTTTTTCATTGTTTCGTCAAAATCTTTATAAAAAGTGTCAATTACACTCTCCCAAGCCGAATTACCATTTTCTATTTTATCTAAGTTCTTTTCCATTTGAGCTGAAAACTTCACGTCTACAATATTGGGAAATTGTGCAAGCATTAAATCGTTAATTGTTCTGCCTAGCACAGTTGGAAACAGCTTTTTCTTATCTCTCTCAACATAATCTCTGTCTATAATTGTTGTAATTATTGGCGCATACGTGGAAGGGCGGCCTATACCATTCTCCTCCAGTGCTTTTATAAGCGTTGCCTCGGTATACCTTGGCGGCGGCTGTGTAAATTTTTGTTCGGGATTAAGTTCTCTAAGTTTCAATATATCTTGCATTTTAAGAGGTGGCAAAGCAGTTTCTTTTTTCTCTTTCTCGTCGCTACTCTCTTCGTAAAGCACGGTAAAACCGTCAAACGTAACAACAAACCCGCTTGCCCTAAACACATAATCGTTTGCGCTTACATCAACCGAAACAGTGTCTTGCAAGCAGTCGCTCATTTGGCTTGCAATAAACCTACTCCAAATAAGCCTGTACAGTTTTGCCGTGTCGCCCTGTATATTCTTTTCCACTTCGTCGGGAGTAAGTGTTGGGTCTGTCGGCCTTATTGCCTCGTGGGCATCTTGTGCTGCTGTTGCACTTTTACTTTTATATATGCGCTGATTATCCGGAATGTATTGTGGGCCATAAGTGCTTTGTACAAACTCTTTAGCTATGTCTGCAGCCTCTTGAGCAATGCGTAAACTGTCGGTTCTCATATAAGTTATAAGGCCCAATGTACCTTGCCCTTTTATGTCTACGCCCTCAT
>CAYJLZ010000060.1:6479-10332 GCA_964371265.1 uncultured Bacteroides sp.
ATACAGCGTTTGTGCTGCTCGCATAGTTCTAAGTGCAGTAAAGCCAAGGCGCCTGCTCGCCTCTTGTTGTAGTGTAGAAGTTATAAACGGTGGAGAGGGTTGCTTTTTCCTTTTTGAATTTGTAAGCTTTGTAACAGTGTACTGCGCACTGTTTAAGTTATTTACAATTTCGTTTGCTTGTGCTTCGTTTGTTACTTCAATTTTCTTTGAATTGCTATCACAAAATAATCTAGCCGTAAACTTTTTTGCAACGCCGGGTGGGCTTAGTACAACATCAATATTCCAATACTCTTTTGGATCAAACGCTTCAATATCTTTTTCCCTGTCCACAATAAGGCGAACTGCAACACTTTGCACCCTACCTGCCGACAAACCCCTGCGCACCTTGCGCCACAAAAATGGCGATAATTTATAACCCACAAGCCTATCTAAAATACGCCTTGCCTGCTGAGCGTTAAAAAGATCTATATCTATTTTTCTAGGTGCACTCATGCCTTGTGTTACGCCTTTTTTTGTTATTTCTCCAAATGTAACTCGGTTTTCTTTATCAACATCAAGGTTTAAAAGATGTGCCAAATGCCAACTAATGGCCTCTCCCTCTCTGTCAGGGTCAGTTGCTAAATAAACTTCTTCGCTTTGCTTTGCAAGGCTTTTTAGTTCTTTAATAAGTTTTTCTTTGCCTTTTATATTAATGTACTTTGGTGAATATTCTTTTTCCAAATCTATTCCAAGCTGGCTTGCCGGCAGGTCTCTTATATGCCCCATAGAGGCCGTAACCTCAAAGCCCGGGCCTAAGTATTTTCGTATAGTTTTCGCCTTTGCAGGCGACTCCACAATTAGTAATTTTGACATATAATGCTCCGTTCTGCCGCTAAGTATCGGCATAAAATGTATTAAAAATACTTTTATTAAAATGGCTAAACAAAAAAATTTAATAGCATATTTATAAATGTTATTAATAAAAACTAATGCAAGTGTTTTTTATGTTTTTAAATTTAAATAACGTATTTTCTATTTATTTTTTCAATAAGCTTTTATAACAAACTGCCTACCTGCTTGTTGCACAACTAAATCTTCAATTTCAAGCTGTGTTAAATATGCAATTGTTAGTTGCATTGGCAAATTGCATTTTGCACATATTTGGTTTAACGTTTGAGGTTTAACTGATAAAGCCTCGTAAACCGTTTTCAGCTCTCCCTCTAGTTTAATTGTCGGCTGTTTGTTTTTATGCTTATTGTTTGTTTTCTCATCTTCGTCAAATCCATAATATCGCATAATATCAACATGCGATGTTACAGGTTTTGCACCCTCTTTTAAAAGGTTATTTGTTCCCTCGCAAAGGGGAGAAAATATACTGCCTGGCACACTAAATACATCTCGTGAATACGCAAGTGCGCAAGTTACGGTGTTCATAGTTCCGCTTCTTTCTCTTGCCTCGGCTACGCAAAGCCCGTAAGAAAGCCCCGCAATAAGCCTGTTTCGGTGCAAAAAATAATGTTTTTGCATAAGCGAATTAGGCGGGTACTCGCCTATAACAAGGCCAAATTTTTCAATTAGCTGCTTTAGTTTACCATTTGAGGCAGGGTAGCACTTATTGTGCCCAAAGGCAATACATGCTACTGTAATTGCATTATTTTGTAGCGATGCTTTATGGCTTTCACTGTCCAGCCCTGCGGCAAGCCCCGATACAAGAACTACGCCTTTTTTTGCAAGTTCATCGGCAATATTGCGCGTTGCCTCTATTCCGTATGCCGATGGGCGCCTTGTTCCCACAATTGCAAATGTAAGGTATTTGTTCAGTACGGTTATATCGCCTCTGTAATACAAAACAAGCGGCGGAGAGTCTATTTCTCTCAATAGCATCGGATAGTTTTCATCATCGTAAGCAATAAAATTTACATTGCTACTTTCACATTCTTTTACTTGAAACACAAAGTCTTCGGGTTCTTTGTCTGTTAATGCCGCAATTTGCGCCGGCGTCATAATCGGCGATAAATCAACATTAAATCTATCAATCAAAAGCGTATTTATGTCGTCTTCATACTTTTCAAGCACGTTTTTTACCTGTGCGCTTGCATAGCCAAGCGCGTTTGCAAGCCACATCCAAACCTCGGGCTTTGCCTTAGCTTTTGGCTCGTAGTTTGAAAAGGGAATTAAATTTTGCGGAACATCAAGTGCTCGCACATCATTTTGTTTTATATTATCCTCATTGAACATTACAATATACCGCCTTTGCGAAAATGCCATAAAAATACGCCGGCCGCAACTGCAACATTCAAGCTCTCGGCAGTTTGCGCCATTGGTATATAAACGGCTTCATCGGCTACATTTTTGGCCTCGGCGCTAAGTCCGCCTGCTTCGTTGCCAAAAATTATGCCCACATTTTCGTTTTCACTGTAGCTCACATCATTTATGCTCTTAGCATTTTCCAGCGTGGTTGCGTATGTTTTTATGTTTTTTTCTTTAAGTGCATTTACCGCCGATTCAATATCCTCGTGCAAAATAATGTCAACTCGGCCAATTGCACCCATACTTGCTCGCAAAGCTTTGTCGGAATAAATGTCGCAACAACTGTTTGTAAGTATTACGCCACTAAACCCAAATGCCGCTGCACTTCTAATAATTGCACCCGCATTAGACGGATTTTGCACGTTTTCAAGGACAACATAGTTTTTACCCTGTTTAACTTGATCAATAGTTTTGTATTCTGTTTTAAATAGTGCAAAAACTCCCTGTGTGTTTTGTGTTGTTGCAATTTTTTGTGCCACATGCTCCATAACTTCGCTATTGTCGTCACATAGGTCGGTTATTTCCGGGTTTTGTTGTGCGGCTTTAGCTGTATAAAATATTTTTACAGGCTTAGTGCTTTTGGCAATTTCTTTGCAAAGGCGTAAACCCTCGGCACAAAACAAACCCTCTTGCAACCTAAAACTTCGGCTTTTTGCTATTTTGGCCGCATATTTTACAGCGCTATTATCTCTTGTTGTAATTATATCGCCCATATGCCGCCCCCCTACAAACTTAAATTATACTAAAAAAATTTAAAGAGGGCAACTTCACGGTAAACCGAAAGTAACAAATTGCTTATTTCGGGTTGTATGTGAGGTTGCCCTCTAACTTAAAAGTGCACACTGCACTTTAAGCATATATTAAATATAAGGCTAAATATTATTTAGCGTTTTTTGCCGTATTTATAAGTGCGTTAAAGCTTTGCTCGTCGTGTATTGCCATTTCGCTAAGCATTTTACGGTTAAGCTCTATACCGCTCTTTTTTAGTCCGTTCATAAATGTAGAGTAGTTAATGCCTTGAGCTCTGCAAGCTGCATTAATTCTTGTTATCCACAATCTTCTAAAATCGCGTTTTTTGTGTTTACGGCCAATAAAAGCATAGTTACCGCTTTTCATTACCTGTTGTTTGGCCATTTTAAAATGTTTGCTTTTGCTACCAAAATATCCTTTGGCAAGTTTTAGTGTCTTTTTTCTTCTTTTGCGCGTCATCATTGCGCCTTTTATACGTGCCATATTATTTTCTCCTTAATCAATTTAAGTGTCTTTACCTGTTTTTTAGCGCACTGTTATGCGTATGGTATCATACGACGCACTGATGCTGCATTTGTTTTATCAGCGTAAGTAGATTTACGAAATCCTCTTTTGCGCTTTGTGCTTTTTTTAGTTAAAATATGGCTGCGAAATGCATTGCCACGTTTAACTTTGCCGCTTTTTGTTAATTTAAAGCGCTTTTTTGCTCCCGAATGAGTTTTAATTTTAGGCATTATTATATCCTCCTTGATAGTTGCTTACTTTTCTTTAGCCGGTGCCAAAAACATTTGCATACTTCTGCCCTCCAGCTTGG
>CAYJLZ010000060.1:10342-12811 GCA_964371265.1 uncultured Bacteroides sp.
CTGAACAGCTAAACCTAAATTTGCATGGGCCATTTCACGCCCTCTAAACCTTATGGAAACCTTAACTTTATCACCTTTAGATAAAAACTTTGCTGCCTGTGCAACTTTAGTATTAAAGTCGTTAGTGTCAATATTCAAAGACAAGCGCACTTCTTTAATTTCAACAACCTTTTGGTTTTTTCTCGCCTCTTTTTCTTTCTTTTGCTGTTCGAAACGAAATTTGCCATAGTCCATAATTTTGCAAACAGGCGGTTTTGCCTGTGGTGCAATTTTCACAAGGTCTAGGTCGTTTGTTTCTGCCCTGCGCAGTGCATCTTTTGCCGACATTATGCCAAGTTGGCTACCGTCTTCGCCTATAACACGCACTTCTTTGTCGCGAATACCCTCGTTAATTTCCATTTCTTTTTTGCCGCTAATTGTAAAGCACCTCCGTTATTAAGTAATTAAAAAAGCGTGCCTGCCAAAATATAGCAAAACACACCAAAATAAACAAATACTACGAATTAACGTAGTTTGTTATTAACCCGGCGCATTTTTGCGCACAAGGTGAGCGTTGCTTTTAAGCCCGGCTACTTTATTTACTGCCCCATTATAACCTAAAAAACAGCACATGTCAAGTGGTTTTAATATTTAAACTACAATTTATATTATATTGTTATATTGCCAAATTTAATAAATTATAAACAAATTAAAAATATGTTTATAATTTAATTTGTTTACACCCATAAAATAAAAATTTGACAATTTATATAAATTATTATACAATACATTGTTGAATACTTACTAAAACATAATAAATTTTTGAGGATAATTAAACATGGAACAAAACAATATTAGAAACATAGCCATTATTGCACACGTTGACCACGGAAAAACAACGCTGGTAGACCAAATGTTAAAACAGAGCGGAGCCTTTAGAGAGAACCAACAAGTTGCCGAAAGAGTTATGGATTCGGGTGATATAGAGCGTGAGCGCGGCATAACAATACTTGCAAAAAATGCTTGTACCTATTATAAAGATGTAAAAATTAACATAGTAGACACACCCGGTCACGCCGATTTTGGTGGTGAAGTTGAGCGTGTTTTAAAAATGGTAAACGGCGTTTTGCTTCTTGTAGATGCCGCCGAGGGCTGTATGCCCCAAACAAGGTTTGTATTGCAAAAAGCTTTGCAGCAAAATTTAAGCCTAGTAATAGCGGTTAATAAAATAGACAGGCCGGATGCGCGAATTAAAGAAGTTATAGATGAGATTTTACTTTTATTAATGGACTTAGGCGCTACCGATGAACAACTTGACAGCCCAATGATTTTTTGTAGTGGGCGTGCAGGCACGGCAAGTTACAGCCCTGATGTTGAGGGAACCGACTTGTTACCGCTTTTTGAAACAATTTTGCAGTATGTAAAGCCACCTGTGGGCAATCCCAACCTACCTCTCAGCATGCTTTGTTCAAGTGTGGACTACAACGAGTTTGTTGGGCGCATAGGCATAGGACGCGTTGAAAACGGCAGCGTAAAAGTTGGACAAGATATTACTGTTTGCGACTACTTTGATAAAGATCTTAGCACAAAAGGCCGCATAACAGCGCTGTATAGTTTTGAGGCAAATGGCAGAACGCCCATTCAGCAGGCGTATGCAGGCGACATAGTTGCGTTTAGCGGCATTAGCGACATAAATATAGGTAACACACTTTGCGATACCTCGGCAGTTACACCTCTTGCGTTTGTAAAAATAAACGACCCCACAGTAGAGATGACTTTTGCCGTTAACGATAGCCCCTTTGCAGGCAAGGAAGGCAAATTTGTTACAAGCCGACAAATACGCGACAGACTGCACAGAGAGCTTTTAAAAGACGTTGCATTAAAGGTAGAGGACTCCACCTCAAGCGAGAGCTTTAAGGTAATGGGTCGCGGAGAAATGCACCTTTCTATTTTAATAGAAAACATGCGTCGCGAGGGATATGAACTTCAAGTATCTCCGCCAAGAGTGCTTTTACGAGAAGAAGACGGCGTTAAAACAGAGCCCATTGAGCATGTTGTTATTGACGTACCAACAGAGTATCAAGGTAGTGTTATGCAAAAACTGGGTAGCCGCAAGGGCGAGCTTGTACAAATGGCACCGCTTGGAACATCTCGAATGAGGGTAGAGTTTAAAATACCGAGCAGAGGCTTGTTTGGTTACAGAAGCGAGTTTTTAACAGATACACACGGCGAGGGAATTTTAAATACAATATTTGATGGATACGCACCATGGAAAGGCGATTTGCCAACACGCAACTCGGGCAGCCTTGTTTGTTTTGAAACAGGCGAAGCGGTTGCTTACGGCCTATATAACGCACAGCAAAGGGGCACAATGCTAATTACTCCGGGCGAAAAAGTATACGCCGGCATGGTTGTTGGTTACAGCCCCTCGGGCGATGATATGAACGTTAACGTGTGCAAAACAAAGCACCTTACAAACACACGTGCCTC
>CAYJLZ010000061.1:0-2458 GCA_964371265.1 uncultured Bacteroides sp.
AATTGCATTTAAGACATTTCGCTAAAATATTGTATAATACCTACTAGATAAGCAGTTGCGAGCTTATCTAAATAATAATCATTTGAAAGCAGCGCCCTGTCATTGTCATTTGTGTGGTAGCCGTTCTCTATAAGCACGCAGGGCGCATTTGTTTCCCTTACAACCATAAAATTTTGTGTGTATATTCCGTTATCGCCCATTCCGGTGTTTGATATTTCATCTAACATAATATTTGCAAATTTTATTTCGTATTCGGTACTGTCGTACTCATCAAAGTATGTAAAATTGCCACCCATATCGTTGTCCATATAGTAAATTTCAGCACCGCTAACCATGTCGTACCTATCAATTAAAAGCGCGTTACTGTGAAGCGAGATTGCTATAAAATTTTGACGAAGCATCTCGTCGTCTTGCAGCTCAAATAAACCAACCATAGTTTGTGAAATTTCGTTTTTCTCGTCGTATGGAGAGTTTAAATATTTTGCTCCGTTTTCAACGGGATCGTCAATAATTAAGCGCATTATATCGGTGTATTCATCAATCTGTTTAAATATACTGTCGTTTTCGCTATAACCTGCATTTGTTTTATATATTCGCAATGTTTCAAGCGATGCAATATTTATTACAGCTGCACGCGCCTCGTTTGCCATATACTCGCCATTTTGCCGTGTCATGTACACAGTTGCGCCTTCATTTTCAAGCAAGGGTGCTATTTTTTGGGCAAGTTTTAACATTGTAACGCCCTCTATGTAATCGCCAAATATATTACTGCTGTCGTCGTGCCCTGCATCAAGCACTATTGTTTTTCCAAATAGGCTAGGGCTATAAGTGCTATCAATGTTGGCATATATTTTAAAGGTATAATTAAAAGAAGTTTGCTCGACATTGTGAAAATTGCTGTATATATTATTTATTACAACATAAAATAAATAAATACATAAAATATTTAAAACAAAAATAACCCTTGTAAAAACAATGTGCTTTACTAAATAGCTTGGTTTAATTTTTACAATAGGCTTAAATATTTTATTTTTGATTATATAAATGTAACTTTGCGATTTATCAATCAATTTTTCAACCTCATATAGTAAATTTGATAGTTAAAAATTAAAAAAATAATTTTGAAAATTATTATATCACAAGAATATGTTAATTTAAAGAAAATGTCGTAATTTGTAACAATGCATTATGAATAGGGCGTTTATTGATACAATTGCACAAATATTAGCACAAATAAAGCCGGTATCTTGATAAAAGTGAAAAAATATTGTATAATGTAAGAACTAATGCACTTTTAAGTTTGAAAGTTATGAGGTAGGTATGGAACCCGTATTATTTGAAAAAGATGATAGAGCGTGCGAAGTAATTTTAAATGCGTATAAGCATAACCCAAAGGTTTATATACAAACGTTTGGCTGTCAGCAAAATGTAAATGATGGCGAAATTATTAAGGGCGTGCTTTCGGATATTGGATTTGAGGTTTGCAACAGTACTGATGGTGTAGATTTGGTTGTTTTTAATACGTGTGCAATACGAGAACATGCAGAGCTTAGGGTTTTTGGAAATATAGGTGCATTAAAGCCTTTAAAAGAGGCAAACCCAAAACTGATAATTGCTATTTGCGGATGCATGGCGCAGCAAAAAAGTGTTGTGGATAAAATAAAGAAAAGTTATCCTTACGTAGATATTGTTTTTGGGGTAAACAAAATTAACAAGTTGCCAGGATTGCTTGCAAACAAACTGAAATTAAAAAAGAAACAGTTTGAGCCTTTGCTTGAAGTTCCTGATATTATTGAGGGAATGCCCATAAAGAGAGATTCAACCATTAAGGCATGGTTGCCTATTATGTATGGGTGCGACAATTATTGTTCGTACTGCATAGTGCCTTACGTTAGGGGCAAGGAGCGCAGCCGAAACAGCGAAGATATTTTAACAGAATTTAAGAAGCTTATAAACGATGGCTATAAAGACATTACACTTTTAGGGCAAAATGTTAATTCCTACGGCAAAGGCCTCGATGCAAAAAATAAGATTGATTTTTCAGAACTGCTTTTACGAATAGATGAAATAGAAGGCGATTTTAGGGTTAGATTTATGACAAGCCACCCCAAAGACGCAACAAGAAAACTTATTGATACAATAAATAATTCTAAGCATATTTGTAAGCATTTGCATTTGCCTGTACAGTCAGGGTCCGACGAAGTTTTGTGCAATATGAACAGAAAGTACAATGTTGCAGAGTACTTGTCGTTAATTAATTATGCAAAACAAGCAGCACCTGAAATTACATTTTCAAGTGATATAATTGTAGGATTTCCCGGCGAAACAGAAGAGGATTTTGAAAAAACGCTACAACTTTTAAGCGAAGTAAAATTTACACAACTTTTTACATTTATATACAGTAAAAGAACCGGAACGAAAGCGGCAGATATGCCTGATTTTACAACAAGGCAAGAAA
>CAYJLZ010000061.1:2468-12595 GCA_964371265.1 uncultured Bacteroides sp.
CAAGAAAAAACACAGAGAATACAGAAAATTTTAGACTTGCAAGAACAGATTGTAAAAGAAATAGTACAGCGCTTTATAAACACAAGCCACATAGTTTTAGTTGAGGGCGAAGGGCGAGAAGATGGAACAATGTGTGCAAGGCTTGACAATAATTTAGCGGTAGATTTTAAAGGTGGCGAAGATTTGCTTGGTAAATTTGTAAATGTAAAAATTATTGCAGCAAAGGGCGCAAACTTTATTGGAGAAATGTTATAAATAGGTGTAACTATAATTATAATAAAACTAAAAACACAGAAAACGGGGAAATACAATGCAAAACGACTCAATAGCAATGTTTAAGCAAGCAGCATTAAAGCTGCAACGAGAAGAAGTGTATACAAAATACCTGAATGCAAAAAACAAAAACGACAATGATGAAAATTTACAAAAACTTATAGCAGATTTTAACAAAGTGCGGGTGAGTTTAAACGAAGAGCTAACAAAAAGTAGTGATGAAAAAGATGACGATAAAATAAAAGAGTTAAATAAGCATGTAAGTGAATTGTACTCGGGGATTATGACGAGTGACAGTATGACCGAATACAATACGGCAAAGCAAGCTCTTGACGAACATATAAATTATATTTATGCAATTGTAAATACAGCAACAGAGGGTGGTAACCCAGAGGGCGTTACAGGTGCACCGCAAGGTGGTTGTGCGGGAAGTTGCTCGTCTTGCTCGGGTTGCGGTTAAATCAGAAAAGATAGAAATTGCGCCGATAAACGGCTAAAAACGCCATTTAGTCGGCGCAATTTGGTTATTGCACTAAAAAATAATTACAAGGTGTGTGACAAAATAATGCCTCTTTCGCCAATGATGCAACAATATTTGGAAATAAAAAAACAACACCCGGATAAAATTATATTTTTTCGTCTGGGTGATTTTTATGAGATGTTTTTTGATGATGCTAAAACTGCCTCGGCAGAACTTGAGCTTGCCCTTACAGGCAGAGATTGTGGACAAGAAGAAAAGGCGCCAATGTGCGGTGTGCCTTACCACGCATACGAGTCGTACCTTGCAAAGCTAATACAAAAGGGTTACAAAGTTGCCATATGCGAGCAAATGGAGAGTCCCTCGCAAACTAAGGGCATAGTAAAACGTGAAGTTGTGCGGGTTGTAACACCCGGAACCGTTATTGAAAATAGCATGTTGCAAGACGATAAAAACAACTATATTGCCAGTATTTATGCCACAGAAAACGAAACAGCTATATGTCTTGCCGACATTTCTACCGGTACGGCTTATTTAACATGCATTGAAAAAAAAGACATGCAAATGCATATAGTGTCGGAGCTAAGCTGCTATTTGCCCAGGGAAGTTATATTAAATGAATATGCGCTGGGAATAAAACAAGTAACTGACTATATTAAATTTAAGCTTTCGTGCGGTGTGGAAGTTATTGAAAATAATGTGTTTAAAACTGACAACTGCAACGAAATTGTAAATGCGCATTTTGGCGAGAACAATGAAATAACAAAAAAATTAAGCTGCGACAGCGTTTTGCAAAAAGCTGTATGCGGTTTGTTATATTATTTAAACCAAACGCAGAAAAAAGGCGTAGAGAGGTTAAAAAATATTAGTTTGTACAAACAGACTCAGTATATGAGTTTGCCCGATACAACGAGAACAAATTTGGAACTTTGCCAAACTATGCGGGCAAGAGAAAAAAAGGGAACACTTTTATGGGTGCTTGACAAAACCCAAACAGCTATGGGTAAAAGGCTTTTGCGCACGTGGATAGACCGACCTCTGTTAAGCACAAAGGCAATTAACGCAAGGCTGCAGGCGGTAAACGAACTGTATAAAGACTTTATTACACGGCAAGAAATTAAAAATACCCTTAGTGGAATTTTTGATATGGAACGGCTTATAACACGTATTTATCACGGATCGGCAATGCCAAACGAGGTTTTGGCACTTGCGAACACATGTAACAAAATACCAAAAATTTTAAGCCTTACAACAAGCTTTGCGTGCCCGCACATACAGCTTTTGCACACAAGAATAGACCCACTTACGGATATAGCCGATAAAATATTGAACCTAATTGAAGACCCTGCACCGGCAACGCTGAAAGATGGGAAAGTAATTAAAAGAGGCGCAAACAGCGAGGCGGACGAATACTTTAACATAATGACAAACGGCAGGGAATATTTAAGTGAACTTGAGGCAAAGCTTAAGGAAGAAACGGGAATTAAAACTTTAAAAGTAGGCTACAACAGAGTGTTTGGTTACTACATTGAAGTAAGCAAATTGATGAGCGCTCAAGTACCCGAGCATTTTGTTCGCAAGCAAACAATTGCAAACTCGGAGAGATACATAACAGAAGAACTAAAAGTTTTGGAGAATAAAATTTTAGGAGCAAGCGAGCGGTTATTAGCAATAGAGCGCAGGCTGTACGATGAACTACTGTGCGAAATATCGGCCGATATTTTGCGAGTTCAAACAACGTCGGATGCGCTGGCACAGCTTGATGTGCTTTGCTCGTTTGCGCATGTTGCGGCAAGCAACAACTATGTAATGCCCGAGGTAGACGACGGCGACAAAACAGTGATTGAAGAGGGACGACACCCCGTAATAGAGCAAATGCTAAACAACACACTTTTTGTGCCTAATAATACTAATCTTGACTGCGATGAAAACAGAATGGCAATAATAACAGGCCCTAATATGGCAGGTAAAAGCACATATATGCGCCAAACAGCATTAATTGTTCTTATGGCTCAAATTGGCAGCTTTGTTCCGGCTAAAATGTGCAAAACAGGAATTGTGGACGCCATATACACAAGGGTGGGCGCATCGGATGATTTGTCGCTTGGGCAAAGTACATTTATGGTAGAAATGAGCGAAGTATCGGAAATATTAAAGAGTGCAACAAAAAACAGCCTTGTTATACTAGATGAAATAGGTAGGGGACCTTCTACTTTTGATGGAATGAGCATTGCAAGGGCAGTTGTAGAACACATAGCAGATAAAAATGCAAATTTGGGTTGTAAAACGCTTTTTGCAACGCATTATCATGAACTTACCGAACTTGAAAATTCGATTGACGGCGTTAAAAACTACAACATTGCTGCTAAAAAAAGGGGCGATGACATTACATTTTTGCGCCGAATAGTGCGTGGAGCAGCCGACGACAGCTATGGCATAGAGGTGTCGAAACTGGCAGGACTGCCGGACAGTGTTATAAAGCGAGCCAAAGAAGTGCTTGAAATATTAGAGGAGAGCGCGCCAAATTTAAGCGAAACTGCTCAGCTTAGCTTTGACACTGTAAAAAAGCAGAGTAGATCGATTTATACTCAAACACTTGCTGAAAAAATTGAAAATTTGGATGTAGAGACACTTACGCCAATTGAGGCATTGAATAAATTGTACGAACTGAAAAAAATTGCCAATAATTTAAAAAATGACCAGTAGAAATTTGTTTTAATGGAGGATTTAAGAGTGGCCGTTATTAACGTACTGGACAAGCACGTTGCAGAGCTTATTGCCGCAGGAGAAGTTGTAGAGCGCCCGGCGAGCGTTGTAAAAGAGCTATTGGAAAACGCAATTGACGCAAAAGCAACATCGGTTACTGTTAGCATAAAGCGAGCAGGAATAGAGATGATACAAATAGCTGACAATGGTACGGGTATAGATAGCGAGTATATACAAACGGCGTTTATTCGCCATGCCACAAGTAAAATTCAAACGCAAGATGATCTTGATAATATTACAACACTTGGGTTTAGGGGCGAGGCGCTTGCTAGTATAGCCAGTGTTGCAAAAGTAGAACTTTTGACAAAAACTGAAAGTGACGAGTTTGCCGGACTATTTGTAATACATGCAGGAGAAAAGCAAAGTTTTGAGGCAGCAGCAAGGCCTACGGGCACAACAATAACTGTTAAAGATTTGTTTTACAATACTCCGGCAAGAATGAAGTTTTTAAAAACAGATGCCGCCGAGGCAAATTTTGTGAGCGATATCGTAATTCAGCAAGCGTTATCTCACCCCGAAGTATCTTTTAAATTTGTAAAAGATGACAAGTTGCAGTACCAAACAACAGGCGATGGCAATACTATTTCGGTTGCGTACAGTTTGTTTTCGCCGGAATTTGCAAAAGATCTTATTGAGGTTGACTTTGAAGATGAAAATTACAGCGTTAAAGGTTGTGTAACTTCTCCATACAAGGGCAGGGCAAGCAGATCTATGCAGTATTTTTTTGTTAACAACAGGTATGTAAAAAACACGACAATATCAGCAGCTGTTGAAACGGCATATAAAGGTATTTTAATGCACGGTAAATTTCCGGGTGGCATAATATTTTTAAACATGCCTCCCGCACTTGTAGATGTAAACGTGCACCCGGCTAAAACGCAAGTTAGGTTTGCGCGCGACAAAGATGTTTTTAGTGCGGTATATAAAGCGGTTAAAGGAAGTGTTCTTTCAAGGCAAGGCACAGATATGCAAATTGAGCTTAATAAAAGAGAATTTGATAGCAATATAATAAATGATAATAAAAGCGTGGCTGAAAATAGACAAGAGCAGCAACAGCACCAAACTGTAACAAAGCAAAAAACAACAATGAGTGAAGAGCTTGACGAAATACCTAAAACAGAGAGATTGTTTAATGTTGACAATGAAATAAACAACACACACAAAAGCACAAATGCGAAGAGTTTTTTTCCAGTAAGTGCCAAACCGGCCGATATTTACCCCGACGAGATTGTTCCAATGCCACTTGTAATTAGCGATGTTGATGATGATACATTGAGTGAAGAAAAACTTGTTCCGTATAAGCCCGACACAGCCGAAAAGGATGAGTATTTAAAGGTTGCCAACAATTATATTAATAACACAAAATCGGAAAATTATAATAGCTCCGGCGATAATTTAAGTAATGGATAAAATGAAATATTGCAAGATGTTATTCAAACCACTCTTATGAAAGATGATGAGGGCCTGGACAAAAATTTGCGTTTTGTGGGAGAAATATTTAACACATACATAATTGCACAAACAGGCAATGAAATGTGCCTTATAGACAAACACGCGGCACACGAGCGTATTTTGTACGAAAAACTTGTTGCTACATACGGCAATGTTGCTAGCCAAATGTTAATGCAACCTATTACAATTCAACTTAGCGCAAAGGAAAAAAATGTGCTAATTGAAAACACTGAACTTTTAAACGATAGTGGTATAGAACTAGAGGATTTTGGTGCAAATAGCGTAGTTTTGCGCGCAATACCGCAAGATGTGGAGCAAAATGATCTTGACAATTTAGTTGTGGAAATTGCAGATAAACTACTTGTTAACCACAAAGACACAATAAGTGAAAAAACAAGTTGGGTTTTAAATTCGATATCGTGCAGAAAAGCCATTAAAGGTGGAGACAAAAGTGCAAACGAAGAACTTTTTAGTCTTGCAAAAGATATATTAAACAAAAATATACCTTTATTTTGCCCACATGGGAGGCCTGTTGTGCTAACAATTACTAAAAAAGAGGTGGAAAAATTTTTTGGCAGACAAGGTTAAACTTCTTGTGGTGTGTGGGCCAACAGCCACAGGTAAAACATCATTGTCGGTAAAGCTTGCAAAAAAAATAAAGGCAGAAATAATATGTGCCGACTCCATGCAAATATACAAGCACCTAAGCATAGGTACAGCCAAGGTTACAAAAAAAGAAATGGATGGAATTGAACATCATCTTGTAGATTTTTTGCACCCTAGAGAGCGTTTTTCTGTTGCTGATTATGTGAGCCTAGCACAGGAATGTATAAGGCAAATTAACAATAGGGGCAAGGCCTGCATTGTGGTGGGAGGAACAGGGCAGTATATACAAAGTCTTGTACAGGGAATGAATTTTACAAGCCAAAAAACAGATGATGAAATACGAAAAAAGCTTTACAAAAGGCTAGAGATTGAGGGCATAGATAAAATTTACGACGAGCTTTGTACAATAGATTATGAGTACGCAAAGAACTTACATAAAAATAACCACGTGCGTGTGATACGAGCAATGGAACTGTACTTGCAAACAGGTAGAACAATGTCGTGTCAAATCGAAAATTCCATTCCGGAAAACAAACCGTATAACGACACAATTGCATATATTAACTATTCTGATAGGCAAACGCTGTACAATAGCATTAACGCAAGAGTAGATTTAATGATGAGTGCAGGGCTGCTTAATGAGGCGAAAATTGTGCACGATAACGCAAACGAATACACAACAGCGGCACAGGCAATAGGTTATAAAGAATTTTTTGACTATTTTAACGGCAAAAGCGATTTGGATACATGTGTATTAAAACTAAAACAAGCAACACGCAATTATGCTAAAAGGCAAATGACTTGGTTTAATAAAATGAAAGACACTAACCGCTTTGAAGCAGACGATGATATGCTTTTACAAAAAATTATTGATGTTTATAACCTTTAAACAAAGTTTATTTTGCGTAATATTAAAACAATAAGCAAATTTTTTTACTTGCCATATTATACAAAGTAAGAGCCGTATATTTAAATTTAACCACTTTTAAATGGCGTTGATAGATATGGGCGGTTGCCATGCAAGCAATAAGCCAGATGCAAATTAATACTGTATGCGGTACAATATTAATAATAAGTAAGTTTATTTGTAAATGGAGCAATTAATGAAAAATACATTTAATATTAAAAACCTATTTATAGTGCTGCTAATTATACCCGGAATTTATATTGCACTTCAGTTTTTAACAATATCCGACAGCTCACTGGAGACAGAGGGCGTAGTAAAAGCCACGTTTTCAGATAGCTTGGTTTGCAGTGGTATTTTAGGAGTAAATGAAACAATTGTGCATTATAATGCAAGTGGTCTTATAGGATACACCGTCAACAATGGTTCTCGTGTTAATTCGGGAGACATAGTTGCAAATGTGTTTGAAAACGAGATGCAAATGTTGCAAAGTGCAAAAGCAGAACTTTTAGCCCAAGAAATCAATACAATTCAAAGTTCTCAAATTACAACTGCCGGCACAGATGCAAACATGATTTTAAACCAAGTGTATACAGCGCTACACGAATATTTGCAAACCACATATAAAACTAATTATGAAAATTTAACACAGGTAAAGTTAAATTTACAACTTATTTCAAACAAAGCTGCTATGGTAACAAATAATGAAGCAGACTTTACCCAAACAATACAAACACTGCAAAGCGAATACAGCACACTTAGCGGCATTCAAAAAACATCAATTACAGCACCTGTTTCAGGATATTTTGTTTCGGCATATGCAAGTAGTGCGCTTGTTTACACTTTGCAACAATTGCAACAAATGACACCTACCGAAATAGACAACGCTGCACAAACACCAATAACTGAAAACGCAAGCGATGTTGCAGGCAAAATTATACACGATTATACGTGGAGTTTTTTTACGAGTGTGCCTTTAGAATACGCCAATAAATTTGTACAGGGAAGAGAAGTAGAAATAATATTGCAAGGTGTTAATTCAAACCCACTTAGTGCAAGTGTGGCCTCGGTTGTTGAAGACGAGCAAGCGGGTTTGGCTAAAGTAGAAATAACGTGCAACTATATTAACGAACACGTGTTAAAAAACCAACAGTTTAATGCAGAAATACGTTTTACTCAATATGAAGGGCTGAGAATTAACAAAGATGCTTTGCGTGTTATAGATGGTGTACAGGGTGTTTATATTCAAACAGGTGGAAGAATAGACTTTTGCAATGTTAATATAATTTACGAAAACGATGATTACATACTTGTACCAATGGAATATGAAAGTGGTGAAAATGAGATAAAACTGTTTGATTTAGCAATATTGAGCGGTAAAGAGCTATACGACGGCAAGTTAATTTAAATAACAACCGTAAATAAAATTTAATTTTTTGTAAATTATTAAAAAAAAAGCAAAACTATTGTCGTTTATTATTGACATTTAGTAGAAAAACAACGATAATAAATGTTAAGTATAATTATTATATACATAAATAAAAAATAATAAGGCGCTGTTGCGTAAAGGAATGACGAATATGAGTATAATTGATAAATTTAGGAATATTATGGGTGTTTCAGATGGTGAAGATTATGATGTGCAATCAAATATGACATCAGGGGAATCTGACTATTATGACCCGGAAGACGACGATTTAACAGATACGCCGAACTTTGTTTCGAGCAATCGCAATATAAGCCAAGAAGTGCCGCAAGCAACAATGGCTGTGCAAGTTGTACTTGTAAAACCTGAAAAATTTGAAGATGCATCTCAAATTGCCGACCATTTAAATGCTAAACGCACGGTAGTACTTAACCTTGAGAGCACAAGCAAAGAGGTGTCGCGCCGCCTTGTAGATTTTTTATCGGGCGTTGCTTATGCAAATAATGGTCAAATAAAACGTGTTGCAAACAGTACATTTATAATTACTCCGTACAATGTAGGCGTTAGCGGAGATTTAATTGACGAGCTTGAAAACAGTGGAGTTGTATTTTAAAATTGAGAGGATACATACCACCTATAAATGATGCAGAGCGTATATTTTGCAAAAGAGTACAAGACGTAGTTGATGTTGCTTGTAGGGGCAAAGCAATACGCTTTTTGCCATTTTTAAACGACAGAGAACAATTACTTGCAAGCGCTGTTTTTTCAAAGCAAAAGCATACAAGCTTTTTTATGTTTGGAGGATACGATAGCGCGCAGCGAAAAATGGTAGCGGTTGGTAGCGAAGATAGCTATGAAGATAGCTATATTGAACAACAGGACTTTCCGATAATTGCGCTTGAAGTAAAGGCAAACACTGCAAAAGACTTTCCAAATCACAGAGATTTTTTGGGTGCATTAATGGCGTTGCGTATAAGCCGTGAAAATTTGGGCGATATTATAATTAACGAAGATGAAGGCAAAGCAATAATATTTGCTCAAAATAGGGTGTGCAACATACTTGAAAACGAGCTTGTTCAGGTGGGGCGTGTAAATGTTAGCGTTAACACGGTAAATAATTTATTGCAGTTTGCAAATTTACAGCCGTTTCAAAGTATTGAAAAAACAGTTACAATATCTTCATTAAGGCTTGATGCTGCTGTTGCGGCTTTTACTAAACTTAGCAGAGGAAAGGCTAGTGAGCTTATAACTGCTAAAAGAGTGGAAATAAACCATGTGCCTACTGTTAATTGCCACGATAAAATATATGAGCAAGATGTTTTTACAATAAAAGGCATAGGAAAATTTAAGCTTTGTACAATAGGTAACTTAAGTAAAAAGGGTAAAATATATATTACTTATTTAACATATAAATAATAAATGCCGAATAACTTGTTATTCGCTAAATATAAAAAACAAGCATAACAAGTGCTTTGAAAATATTTATAAAAGAACTGGAGAATAAAACAAAATGACGGTATCAGATATAAACAATGCAGCGTTTGAAAGAGTTGTAAGAGGGTATAAAATTCAAGATGTAGATATATTTTTAAGTGAAGTTGCAAAGGAAATTGAAAAACTTACACTTGAAAGGGATACAGCACTTGCAGAAAAAGACGAAGCAGTTGCCGAAATGGCAAAAAAGCACGAAGAAAACGAAAAAAAGCTTTATATTTTAGCCGAAAAAATAGAGCAGTACAGGGCTGATGAAGAGAACATTAAAGTTGCACTTTTAAATGCTCAAAGGCTTGGAGAATCGGTACTTCAAGAAGCAAAACAAAATGCCGAAAAAATTGTTAGCGATGCAAATGCAAAACGCGAAAAAATATATGAAGAAATTAAAGTAATGCAAGCAGCAGAGGAAAAGCGTTTGCTTATTATGAGAAGTGATGTAAGTAAATTTAGGGCAGATATTTTAAATATGTACAAAAATCATATAGAGCAGTTAAATTCTATACCACCTTACGAGGACAAAAGGCAAGATGTGCAAACAAAACCCGCCGAGAAATCACCCGTGCGCTTTGAAGAATCGCAAGGAGCAAAAGCACAGGAAAAGCAAACCGAACAAATAGATTTTGTCGCCAAAGATTCTGAACAATCCATGCAAAACAGTGACGTAGTGACAGAGGATTTTTCAAATAATTTTGCAAACGAAGAATCTGCGCAAGGTGTAAATTATATTG
>CAYJLZ010000062.1:0-3375 GCA_964371265.1 uncultured Bacteroides sp.
CTTTTCCCAGTGTTAAAATTTGATCTTTTGTTAAATAGTAAATGTCCGCTGCATTGTTAACATATCCCTTTTGTACAAGTGCTGTGGCAACTGCTGGGCCAAAACCATCAATATTCATAGCACCTTTCGAGGCAAAGTGTATTATATTTCGTAAAATTTGTGCCGAACATTCAGGGTTTGTACACCTAATTGCCGCCTCGCCTTCAAACCTGGTAACTGTTGAATGACAAGAAGGGCAAACATTTGGCATATTAAACAGTTTGTTGTTTTCGCCGTGTTTTATAACACTCACAACTTCAGGTATTATATCTCCTGCTTTTCGTATTATAATTGTGTCCCCAATACCTATATTCATTTGCTTTATATTGTCTTCGTTGTGTAATATTGCACGCGATACCGTCGAACCTGCAAGCAATATAGGTTTAAAAACAGCGGTAGGCGTAAGCACTCCTGTTCTTCCCACCGAAACATCTATATCAAGCAAAACGGTTTCTTTTTCTTCGGGAGGATATTTGTACGCAATTGCCCACCTAGGAAATTTAGCAGTGCTACCAAGCATTTGTCGCTGTGCAAAATCGTCTATTTTAACAACGGCACCGTCAATTTCAAACGGCAATTCGCCTCTCATTTCGCCAATTTTTTCAATTTCCTCAATAACATCATCTATATTATCAAAAATATTATATCTTGGCGAAATGTTAAATCCCAAGCTTTTTAAATAATCTAAACTTTGCCTGTGTGAAAACAAATGTTTGCCCACAACTTGTTGCACATTAAATACAAAAATCGAAAGCCCTCTCTCGGCCGTAATTGCGGCATCTTTTTGACGCAAAGAACCAGCAGCAGCATTTCGAGGATTTTTAAATGGTTGCTTTTCACTGTCTTCTTGTATGGCAACAAGCCGCAAAAACTCCTCGCGAGACATATAAACCTCGCCTCTAACCTCTAAAAGATCGGGAGCATTGTTCAATTTTTTTGGTACGCTTGTAATTGTTTTTAGGTTTGCGGTTACATCCTCGCCTATCATACCGTCGCCCCTGGTGGAACCACGTGTAAACACTCCGTTTTCATACTCTAAACTTACCGATAAACCGTCTATTTTTATTTCAACAATATATTGGGGGTTTATTCCTGCTTCGCGCATTTTTCTGTCAAAATCATATAGCTCGTCCTTTGAAAATGCATCTTGCAAGCTATCCATTTTAACTGCATGTGTTACTTTTGCAAATCTTCCCGAGGCCTTACCTCCAACAATTTTTGTCGGTGATTCATCACTTGCAAATTCTTTGTACTCTTTTTCAATTTCTTTTAGCCTACGTGCAAGTTTATCGTATTCATAATCACTAATTTCACACGTATCGTTATTATAATACAAATTGTTGTGGTAATTTATTAATTTTGTTAAATCTTCATATTCTTTTTTTACTTCATTGCTTAATATCAAAATTTTCACCTCTCAAATTTTGCACCCCGAGCTAATACTTTTAAACAAATCCTCAAAAATTCGCCAATAATTATTAATGTGTATTTTCTTTTCATGCTACCGAATAAAACATTGGCACTTCGCCTACTATTACAGTTTCAGATATAGTTACATCGTTTTCTACAATTATATTTGTAGAATAACCAGGTAAAATCGCACTCATTTCTACTGTAAAATGCACAACAATACTGTGCTGTGTTTGATTTATTCCTGCAGTCTCTACTTTATTTTCAGTAGAAGATTGTACAAAAGATGTTGGAACTATTTGCAAATTTATATCCGGCCCTCGCCCTGAAACTAGTTGCCAGTTTAGCAATGTTCCAAGCGGTATGCTTACTTTTTGGTTTTCAAGCTGCTGTAAACGATTGGACACAGCATTAGTGAGCCTTGCCTTTATTTCATTTAGCTCGCCTGTATTTACTGTTATATTTGTTACAGTACCCTCGCTGTTTTTTTGTAGTGTTAGTAAATTTTTATTTAATTCCGGGCTTTTTTCAAGCTCGTCAATTACAGCTTGGTTAATGGCAAGCACCGATATATTTTGACACTGATACTCGGCAATTGTTCGTATTACAGGGCCAATTTGAGAATCAAACGCAGCTATTGCAATAATAATAACAATAAATATAATGCTAATATTGAATAATAATTTACGAAATTTACTCTTTTTTGTATTGCCCCTTGGCATTATAAGCCTTTTTTTAAATTTCTTTCTCATTTACACACCACCTATCGGTATAATACAACCACTGTTAAAATTGTATTCAATTAAATTGATAAATGTGCAAATTTATTAATATCTTTACAATCTTTTTTGTTAATAACAGCTAAGCATCTAAATTAATGGTGTAAATTTATTATTTTATTTTTTTCTTGTTATATACAAATACAGGGAAACAAGTTATCCGCAAGGCCTGTTAATTAAACAATTTATGCTTAATTAGCTAATACAGCCTATAAGGAATATCTTACTTCCCTGTTTGTGTTATAAAAATTTATAAGTTTAGCCAAGCATGTTTAACAACACACCTGCTGCTACTGCGCTTCCTATTACGCCTGCAACATTGGGTCCCATGGCATGCATAAGCAAAAAGTTTTGTGGGTCTTCTTGTTGTCCTACCTTTTGTGCTACACGTGCAGCCATTGGCACTGCCGAAACACCTGCAGCGCCTATAAGTGGGTTAACTTTTCCGCCTGTTGCAATGCACATAACCTTACCTAGCAATACACCGCCTGCAGTACCAAAACAAAACGCAAGCAATCCCAAAACTATAATAAACAATGTTTGCGCATTTAAAAATGTATCTGCACTTGTTGTTGCACCAACCGATATGCCAAGGAATATTGTAACAATATTCATAAGCTCATTTCCGGCTGTTTTGTTTATGCTTTCTACAACGCCCGATTCCCTCATTAAATTACCAAGCATAAGCATACCTACAAGCGGTGTTGCGCTAGGCAAAATAAGCGATATTAAAATTGTACAAATTATCGGAAACAGAATTTTTTCTTTTTTGCTAACTTCTCTAAGCTGTGTCATTACAATTGTGCGCTCTTTTTTAGTTGTAAGCGCTTTCATAATTGGAGGCTGAATAATTGGCACAAGCGCCATGTAACTATATGCAGCAACAGCTATTGCACCAAGTAAATGCGGTGCCAGTTGCGATGTAAGATAAATAGCAGTCGGGCCGTCCGCTCCACCTATAATAGCAATAGATCCTGCCTCTTGTGCTGTAAATTCGCTAAATCCAAGTGCGCTTTCAAGTCCAAGCAAACTAATAACAGGCCCTAAAGATTTTGCACCCCAATACGTAAAAAATATACCAAGTTGTGCAGCAGCACCTAAAAGCAAGCTTTTAGGGTTTGAAATAAGTGGCCCAAAGTCTGTCATA
>CAYJLZ010000062.1:3385-10284 GCA_964371265.1 uncultured Bacteroides sp.
AAGAAAAATTAAAGGAGGATATATACCGAGCTTAACACCCAGATATAACATGTCGCCAAGTCCACCCTCATTAAGTATTCTCATAAAGTCAGGGTGGCCATCAGCGGTTAAAAAGAACTCCATATTTATTAATCCGCCAAAAGGTAAATTTGCCAGCAGCATACCAAATGCTATGGGCAATAGCAAAAGTGGTTCGAATTTTTTTACAACTGCTAAATAAAGTAAAAAACACGCCACTACAATCATAATAAGATAACCCGGATTTTCGTAAATCCCTACAAAACCGGATTCTGATGCAATACCTGTTACAGCATCAAAAAAACCTTGCATTATTATCTCCATTCTGTCTCTTTTGTTTTTATAATAAAATAAAAACTTTAAAAGCGACTAAAAAATTTCACATTTAAATAAACTATAATCTCCAAATATACGCAAAATAGCACATTATAAATACTAAAATACATTAATAAAAACCTCTGCTTTTTAAGAGGTTTTTATTATATGCAAATTAGTTGCACAATTTTTAAACAATATGTTGTTAAAATGGCTCTGTGTAATTTGCAGCAGCAGCAGCGCTCCAAGCGTTTCGGCGCACACTTACGCGTGAAACCGACTTAATAACAAGCCCTTGAGTTCCCTCCATGCAAGCAATTGCAGCGGTAATTGCAGCAACAACTTCACTTGGTATACCGCTTTCAATTACAGGCGCTTTTGCCTGAGATGCAATAGGTACAGCTGTGGGGGCTTGTACAAGAGTTGCTTGTTGCGTTTTGCCGTTTTTACCTAAAGACTTAAACAAAACACCCTGCAAAGATATAACAATAAAAAGAATTATTAGAACAAAAAATACTATTGAAATACCTGTAAAAACAACAACTCCGATATCAGGGCTGGGAGTCGCTGTAAGTGAAAAATTAAATAACCGGGAAATGCTCATTTAAGATATCCTCCCTTAAAAAATACAATATTTATATATATTATAAAGTAAAATTACAACATATGCAACTATATTTTAACAAGTTTTGAATAATATTATTTTTTTTATTTATTTTAGTTAAATTTTTAATGCAATAATGTTGTTTTTTTATTACAATAGTAATTTTCGCAGTAAAATGTGTTAACTTTATTACGCCGGTAAAGAAAAATTGCTTATAATATTAACATTTTCACATAACTCATTTTGATTGTTGTACATTAAATTGTCATAATTAAAAATATCATTGTTGTTATTTACTGTTATTTCAACTATTAAATTTGCGGCCTGCTTTATTGTTTTATTAAATTCTTCACATGCCAACAGCTCATCTTGTTTGGACAACGCCTGCCCATTTTGTGTAACACTTTTTAGTTTTCCCGATATAGTAACGCTTAATTCTCCGTTTTTATGTGTTTCGTATCTTATAGAAATTTGCTGTGTTTTTATGTTTGTTTCAACACCATTAACAATAATACTTGTTTGCAAACTTTTTTGCTTATCGCTCAGTATAAGCATCATTTCCATTGGCAATGCCCTAACATTTCCAAGTGGTATTTCATCATTAAAAAGCATTAATTCTTGTACTCCTTTTACTGTGCTGTCTTCAATTTTTAAAACCGGTAAATATCCGCTAAACTCATTTTGCAAAAAATTTGTTTCATATATTTTCACCGATTTGTTAGCAGTGTTTGTAAAATTGCCGCCTAATCCCTCGCTTATTTGCACTATATCTGTTAATATATTTTGCATTTGTAAAAATTCGCTGTGTGAGGTTTTTGTTAAAAAAACCGATAAATCCGTACCTGAAATTTCTTCAGCTGCAAAATATGATAAATAGTCGGAGATATTATCAAAAGTGCCGCTACCAAGTAAAACCGTGCTGTTTTGCTCATAAAACGGCTGTTTATTTTGCTTGCTTTGTGCATCATTAATAGCGCTTACAATACTGCTACCCTGCCCAGAATACAATGCCGGTTCGCCTTGTACATCCGCAGTGTTTGCACTGGGTTTGCATGTGTAAATTATTAAAGCGGCATAAACTGTACCTTTATTGTCTTCGTTCAAATATATAGTTTTTACTATTGCTCTATCATCGAGACTAGTGCTAGCCATACAAGAGCTCAGCATAAATATAAGCAACAAATTTACTGTTGTATATAGTAATATTTTTTTCATACTTTATCTCCTATATCTTACTGTTTACACCTAGCAAAAATGCAAAGCATACACACACTAAAAGCTGTTAAAATAAGCGAAATAGCCGTATAAATATTTATAGGTATAAAAGATACCCCTACTATTGCGCCAAAAATTATTACGAAATAGCAAATATTTTTATAATGATTGTTTTTAAAATTTGTTATTCGGTTTAGTGCACTTGTTGCTGCAAAAAACAAGATGTATGCTTTTTGCAATATGGCAAGTAGCCATATTATTGTGTAAAATGCCTGCAAATTTTTAAAAACCGAAAAACCACCGGTGCGTGCAAGCGCATATACAGGCTGAGAATACAAACTAACTTGACTACCAAAAACCAGCTCGGGAGCCAGTATAAACACTGCTTGAATTGCAAAAAACAAAATTATTGTACTCAGCACTTTTTTTAAAGGTATAACATTTAATTGTTGTGTTGGCATACTGGCAAATATTAAAAGTGCTGCCGGAAATTTAAATGTCATCGCACTAACAATAAAAATACCGTACTGAGACTTATAATGTGGTTGTAAATTATAAACGTTCATTCTAGTAGCATTTGTAAGCAAAATAAGCACTGCTGAAAATATAAAAATCCACATTAAAATTTGCCCCGCCCTTGCAAGCGTATTTCCCTTACACTTTAAAATATACAAAGCAATTACAAGCATTAAAACTATTATTAGCAAGCCCGATATTTGTGCATCTTGAGTAAATCTATAAAACCTTTCAGCATCCAAAAACGAACCGGCAGCTGCAAAAATATAAGCAAAAAACGCAGTTGTAAGCCAAAATTTTCCGCTATAATTAGTTTTAACTTTATAAAATAACAGCGATACCATAATTATTAATATAATTGTATTAATAATCAATGCACATATTTTTTCATGCGCTGAAAATCGCAGGTCAGCATCAAAAGCGTATAGTATACAGTCCGATATAACAGCTGACACAAAAAGTAAATTAATTTGAGAGAATTTAAGGCTTTCGGTCTTCATTTATATCCTCCGCTGTGTTACTTTTCCAAACACTGTTGTTTGTTTTAATAAGCTTTTTCCAGCTAACACGTATAAATCCATCAGTTAAAGCTGTTTTTGTACCGGGTGCAAATGGTGCTGTATATGCAAGCCCCATTATTTCCATATTACTCGTGCTCAGTATCATTAAAATAAATATTACAAGTATACCAAATGGGCCAAGAAGTCCTCCTGCCAATATAAATAAAATACGAAGGCTTGTTATCGGCTCGTACAAAGACGGCACAACATACCCACAAATAGCCGTTAGCGCTGTTACAATTACAACCGGTGCGCTTACAAGTCCAACACTTATTGCGGCGTCTCCCACAATTAGGGCAGCTACAAGGTTTACACTTTGGCCTATGGGCTTTGGCATTCTAAGCCCTGCTTCTCTTACCACTTCAAGTAAAAATATCATAAATAACGTTTCTAAAAATATAGGAAGAGGCGTAGTTTGTTCAGCAGCCATAACCCTATAAAGCAGTTGTTCGGGTAATATTTCTGGTGTAAAATCGGTTATACAAACAAAAATACCGGGTAGCATTACGGCTATAAAAAACGAAAGATACTTTAACAACCTTACAAATGTTGCAAAATAAGCCTTTTCGGTATAATCATCCATACTTTGAAAGTTTTCGTTAAAAAAATAAGGTACTATCATGGCAAATGGGCTACCGTTTATCATAACCACAATCTTTCCCTCGCAAATCTTTGCAGCTGCTGTGTCGGGCCTTTCGGTATAACCCACCGATTGAAATACCGAGAAAGACCCTTCTCTCATAAATCCGGCAAGATACCCTGTATCAAAGGCAAACGGCAAATTTGAATTTTTAAGTTTATCTTTTAATGTATTTAGCACATCTTTTGGTACGAGTTTATTGTTATAAAATAGCGCAACCTCTGTCATTGTTTCGTTGCCAAGTTGATGTGTCTCTATTCGCAAGTCGCCTGTTCTTATAAGTCTGCGCACTAGAGTAATATTAATTCTCAAAGGCTCTGTAAATCCCTCTTTGCTCCCTCTCAAATTACCTTCTGTTCCCGGTTCTTGCACGCTTCTAAATTCCCAGTTTTGTGTAGCCATGCCAACTGCGTTTTCACTGCCATCTATCAGCACAACGCTTGCTCCGCTGGTTAGGCGCATAACGGCATTTTCAAGGCTGTCCACGCTAGTTTTTTCAAACGGTATTTCGGTTTTCTCCATTAAATAATCGTGCAAATTAGCACATTCTTTTGGAAAATCACTTTTACTTGTAAGTGAATCCAGCATAACAATCCACAGTCTTTCAAGGCTGGACAAGCCCTCAAAAATGCAAACACAGCACATAACTCCGCAAAGTTTTATATCTTTTGTATAAAAGTCCACAGAATTGCCAAAATATTCTTGTAACTGTTTTTTACTTTGTTTAATATCTTTATATAATTTTTGCGGCAATTGTATCTCTCCTTTTTTATTACACTTGCAAAATATAGTTTCATTTGCATTAGTATGCCGCACATTTTATTCTTTAAACATTATAAATTATTAAAATTGAGGTGTAATATTTTGTACTTGGTTTTATTTCGAACAATTTTTATTTTTGTTGTTATTGTTTTTGCTCTGCGTTTAATGGGCAAAAAACAACTTGGAGAACTTCAACCCTCCGAGCTTGTTACTACTATACTTGTTTCAAATTTAGCATCAATTTCAATAGAGTCACCCGAACTGCCTATATGGGCAAGCGTTATTCCTGTTTTTGTTATTGTTGCCTTTGAAATTTTATTGTCTTGCATCTCTTTAAAGTCAAACACTGCTGCAAAAGTAATATCAGGCAACCCAAAAATTATAATTTCAGGTGGAAAAATCGATCAAAAAACAATGTTTAATTTGCGTTTTACTGTAAACGATTTACTTGAATCTTTGCGTGCAAAAGATGTTTTTGAAATAGATGATGTTGATTTTGCAATTATAGAAACTAGCGGTTCCATAAGTGTATTAAAAAAAAATAACAATAGTAATGCACCAAAACAAATTGGTAAAATACCCTCGCTTCCTATAGTAACCGACGGAACAATATGCACTACAAATCTTGGTTATTGCGGCGTTGATGAGAACTTCATTTACAATATTTGTAAAACTAACAATTGCAAACTGAACGATGTATTGCTTATAATGTGCAATGATTTAAAAAAAGTTACATTTATAAAAAAAGAACGCCAATTAAATTGGCGTTCTTAAAAGCTAATAAGGTGAAAACTATGAGTAAAATTAAAATTTCTGTATTTATATTTGTGCTTGTTATTGCATTTTCGGCATGGAGCAGCCGTGCGCTTAACAACATTACCAGCTTTATGTCGCTACAATTAATGAGTATTAAAGCATCGGCACTGGATAACGACTTTGTAGCGGCAAAAAAAACATACAGCGAATTGCAACGCTACTATGAAGATAACAAAACACTACTTGAATTTTTAATTAAACACGATAGCGTAACTAATTTTTCGGTTAATTTAAGCGGAATAGAAGCATATTTACAATACGACAATTTAGCCGATTTAAACTGCGAAATAGACAAAACGGTAGAGCAAGTTAAACGACTTGACGACGTTTTTTCAACTGTCTTTTGATTGAACACGCTTCTCTATTAAATCTTTTAACTCGTCCATAAATGTATTTACATCGCTAAACTGCCTATATACCGAGGCAAACCTTACGTACGCAACTTCATCAATTTCTTTAAGCTCTTGCATTGCCAGCTCACCTATTTTCATGCTGGTAATTTCTCTTTCATAGCTGTTAAGCAGTGCTTGTTCAATGTTGTCTACGGCAGTTTCAAGCTGCTTGTATGTAACAGGCCTTTTTTCACATGCACGCAAAAGCCCGTTTAACAGTTTTTGCTTATTAAACGTTTCTCTCGATTTATCTTTTTTAATAACCATTAGCGGAACTGTTTCCACAATTTCGTATGTTGTAAAGCGTTTACTGCAACTAAAACACTCTCTTCTTCGCCTTATTCTCTCACCGTCATCGGCAGGGCGTGAATCTATTACCTTCGATTCAAGTTCTCCGCAATATGGGCATTTCATATTATTCATCCTCTCTTATTTTCTTGTGCATCGTTATAAAGATTTTGTAAGTTATGTGCAGATTTTACAACATCACCTATATCCTTATAACCATCTTTATAAAGTTCTATAACAGCCTGACCTTTAAAATTATTTTTTACCAGCGTATCAAAAAAATTTTTAAAATTAAATTTGCCAAATCCCGGAACAATACAATCTTTTGTAAAACTATAATCGCTTAAATGCAAATAGTCAAGGCAATTTCCCATTGCAAACAACATATCCGATAGCTTTTGTTTGCTGCGACGCATTTGCTTTATATCGAGCACAAATTTAATGTCATCGTTTAAAACTTTTCGCATTTGCAGTATATTTTCGGCATACTTACTCTTACATCTTACTACATTTTCATAGCAAACATCAACATCAAATTTTTTTGCCATATCACGCAGCCTTGCAAAATTATCACAATATCTATTTAAAGGAAAATCCATATCGCAGTGCACGCCGTGAAAAACAAAACGTTTAATATTAAGTCTTTTGCAAATTTCAAAATATCTTTTATAAAGATTGTATCCGTCTTCCATTCTTGCAGTATAATATGTAGCAAAGAAAAACGTTTCCATCCCCGAAGAAAACGGATGCAAAGCATGCACTTTTATTTCGCT
>CAYJLZ010000062.1:10294-12309 GCA_964371265.1 uncultured Bacteroides sp.
TTATTTTTTCAATTTTATAAACATAGTCTTCATTTAATTCTGAAAAAGTGTTTATAAATATTTCAACAGCCTTAACATTATTTAATTGTAAAGTTTTTATGGCTGTAAGTGTATCTTCAGGGTACAGGCATGCCGAGGAAATACCCAGTTGCAATATATCACCTCATTTTATTTTAAAAACAAATATACATATTGCACTTTAAAACAAATTTTAAGCTATAAATTATTTTACATAAATCAAAAAAAATAATATACACATTTTAAATTTCCCGCAAAAATTTTAAAACTAAATTTTTGCGGGAAATTATATTTATTATGTTATTTTTTAATTTTTAGCAGCCTGCTTTTTATCTGTTTTTGTGCGTGTTTTCCATGTAACCCAAAGTGGCCCTGCAATAAACAGCGTACTGTAAACACCGCTAACCATACCTACAATAAGCGGCAAAGCAAATGTAAATATGCTATCAAGCCCGTAAATCATTGATACAACACAAACACTACCAAGTGCAAGAACTGTTGAGATTGTTGTGTTAATACTGCGCTTTAAGCTTTGGTTAATGCTGAGGTTTACCATTTTTTCAAAATCAACTGTATTTTTTAAAAGCGATTCATTTTCACGCACACGGTCGTAAACAACAACAGTGTCGTTAATTGAGTAGCCCAAAATAACAAGCATCGCGGCAATAAAGTTGCTGTCTAGCGGAATACGCGCTACAACAAAAACGCCATATACAATTATAAGGTCGTGTAAAAGTGCAATAATAGCCATTATACCGGCTGAAAATCCACCTATCTTTTTAAATCTAATTGAAATGTATATCAATATTAGAATAGACGCTAAAATTAAAGCAACTATGCATTTTGCAAAAAATTCCGAGCCCATTGCCGGGTTAACGTTGTTAATTTGAAGTTGCTCAAAATTATTATCAGCGTAATCGGTGGCAAGTTTATCTGCAAACATCTGTATGTTTTCAGGTGTAACTGTTTCTCCACCAAGCATGTTAATTGTAATAGTTTGAGTATTTGTTGCAATATCTTGCCCTGTTTGTATGCTCGACTCTGAGCTAAATGCTGTATTTGCCGCAGATTCTATCTCCTGCAAATCTATCTCTCCGGAGTAGCTGTAAGTTAAAATTGCGCCACCTTTAAACTCTATGTCCACAGGTACACCCAAAACGAACGAAAGTATAATTATAAGCGCAATTAAAATGCCTGAAAATGCAAAAAACTTAAATCTGTTCCCTACTATGTTATACTTATTTATCATTTTTAACACCTCCGTAGAAAACAGGATTGCTGAACATCTTTATTTTCGAGATACCTTTTAACATTATTCGTGTGCAAATAACTCCAAAAACAAAGTTCATTAAAACACCAACAAACAGAGTGTAACCAAACGAGTAAATTGTACCCGATGTGCTTGCACCAAACCCTAATAGTGTTAAAAAGCTTCCAAACACATTATTGCTTGCGCCAAATACACCCATCAATATTACAGCAACTATTAAAACTGTAACATTACCATCTATAATTGGAGATAATCCCCTACTAAAACCCGATCTAATTGCCGAGTGTATTTTTTTACCTTGCCTAATTTCTTCGCGAATTCGCTCGCCCGTAATAACGTTAGCGTCCACACCCATGCCTATTGCCAGTATTATACCCGCAATGCCCGGTAGTGTTAGTGTAAAGCTGTTAACAAACGGCAAATAACCCGACACAAGTGCAATTGTCATACTTACTTGACCGATAAGAGCAATTACTGCAACAAATCCGTGTAATCTATAATTTAATATCATATAAATTGATACGAGTACAAAAGCAACTATGCCCGCTATTACCATCGCCTGCAAAGAGTTTGCTCCAAGGCTTGGGCTTATTGTTCTATAACTTTCAGCGCTGAGTGAAAACGGCAATGCGCCCGAGTTGATTTGGTTAGCTAGCGTAACTGTTTGGTCACGTGTAGCTTCGTCGTTACCCGACATTGAAATCATAGCATTTCCGTTTGGTATTGG
>CAYJLZ010000063.1:0-3249 GCA_964371265.1 uncultured Bacteroides sp.
AGGATAAATATGCTATGCCAATTTCGTTACAATACTGTTGCAACTGCCTGTGCCCTTCAAAGTCAAAATGTATTTTGCGCACCATTTCAAGCTGGCTCTCATGTTCGTTTGTTGTTTCTTTTTGGTACTGTGCCTTTTGCGCAAACTTACTTACAACAAGCTCGGGCACTGCCGTTTGATATTTAACTATATCTGCACCTGCGTTTTTTGCCGCCAGTGCCATTTTTTTTGCCAATTCAAGGTCTCCGTTATGGTTAACGCCTGCCTCTGCAATAATACAAACAGCCATATTAATTTCTCTCTCTTTACCTTTTTTATTTATCTCGCGCTTTTTAAATAATGTAAAAACAAGTGTTTTGCCTGCCAAATTTAGCGCTTTTGCTGCTTTGTAGCCTAAACGCTATATGGTATTTTAAAGCGTACCTTTTTCCTCAAGTTTTCTGCGCATATTATCCAGTTCTTCCATTTGTCCCATATCCATCCAGCTCTGTTCGCTAACGGGATACACTCCAACTCGTTTACCGCTCTTTCTGTATGCATCTATTATGTCGGGGAAACCTATATGCTTGCCGTCTTCCATGTCTTCAACTACTTTCGGCTCTACAACATACACACCCGTATTAGTTAAAAAGTTCATCTCGGGTTTTTCGGTTACTTTGTTAATACAGCCTTTGTCGTCAAGTTCAATTACGCCATACGGTATAGTAAAGTTTTTTACAGCGCATACCATAGTTATTAGGTTGTTGTTTTGTTTGTGGTGTTTATAAACATCGCAAAAGTCAGCATCTATTAATATATCGCAGTTTGTTAAAAAAAATGTTTTATTTATTTTCCCTTTTAATAAAGAAAGCCCCCCACCTGTTCCAAGTGGCACGTCTTCGTCTATATAACCAAGCGAATAGTTTTTTTCTATATCGTTAAAATAGCTTTTTATCATATTTTTTTTGTAGTTCACTATCATGTGAAAGTCGTTGCAACCAACATCTATAAACCTGTTCATAATATGCTCTACAATCGGCAGCTCTCCCACAGGAATTAGCGGTTTTGGCAATATTTTTGTGTATGGATAAAGGCGTGTACCAAGGCCACCTGCCATTATTACACACGGCAAGTTAGCCTTTTTTTTCGCATCTATATCAAGGCTGTTAGCAAAAACAACGTCGGCAATTTTTTGCTGTTTATCCAGTATTGGAACAGCACTTATTGTGTGCTCCAGCAAAAAAGATTTTGCCATACTGCGCATTTCTAGCGTTAAAAACTTAGGGTTTTTGTTTGCTATTTTACCAACATCATCTTTCATATTTCCGCCCTGCAATATAAAGCGCCTAATGTCGCCATCGGTAATAACGGATTTAAGTTTTAAATCCGGCGCAATAAATAAAACGCTCAGGCCTGTTTTATCAAGCAAACGCATTGCATCAAGCACACTTGCATTTTCGCTTATTATTATATCTTCAATTTGCATAAAAATCTCCATTCTATATACAGGACAAATAGTTTTAAAAACCTCCAAAAATACGGAGATTTTGGAACGTGCGGTTTGTGACGGTTTGCCTTGCTATAAATAGTTAGCGTAATTTATTACGCTAACCGCCCTGTATTGTATTTTGCAAAATTATAAACTAAGTATTTCTTTTACTACACGCTGTGCATCACTTTTTGTTAAGTTTGAAGAACAAGGTATATTTACTATGCGCTTTATATAATCTTTTGCGGTTTCAAGTGCGTAGGTTTCGTTATTTGAATAGTCTGCCTGTTCATTTATAAGTCCCCATATAGGCCTTGTTTGTATAGACTTTTCGCTCAATTTTTTTATGGCATCATCTCTGTTTGTGTTTGCCTCATCTGTAATATATAGGCTGTAAAACCACTTATTGCTCCTAATTTCTTGTTTAAAAGGTAAAATTTTAAAGCCATTTTTGTCGTTCAATTTTTCATAGTAAAAATCGTACATTTTATTTTTATTTTTTATAAAGCTCTCCAATTGTTCCATTTGGGCAATGCCAAGTGCCGCTTGCAAGTTTGTAAGCCTGTAATTATAGCCCACCTCATCGTGCAAATAGTAAAGCTCGTCACTCTTTGCCTGGGTAGACAAATGCCTCGCACGCTTAGTCCATCTATCGTTATTCGAAACTATCATTCCGCCGCTGCCAGTAGTTATTATTTTATTTCCGTTAAAGCTGTAAACGCCTATGTCGCCTATTGTACCCGCCATTTTACCTTTTAGTTGCCCTTCAGTATAATAAGTACCAATAGCCTCTGTTGCGTCCTCAATAATAGTAAGGTTATATTTAGCAGCTATTTTTAAAAATGCGGGCATATCTGCCATGTTGCCAAAAACATGTACAATTGCAATTGCCTTTATGTGCTTTTTAGTTTTTTTGTTTATGCACTTGCCAGCAATCATCTCTGTGTTATTTTGCAAAAATTGCTCGGTTAATTTAGGGCATATGCAAAGCGAGTCATCGCATCCAATAAAAACAGGCTCTGCATTTACGTACCTTATTGGGTTTATTGCGGCAATAAATGTTAGCGCCGGTGCCAATACTTCGTGGCCTGCGTTTATTTGTGCAACAAGCATTGCTAAGTGTAAACCCGAAGTACCGCTATTGCAGGCAACAGCATCGGGCATGTTTGAGTATTTTGCAACCGACTTTTCAAATTCGGCAACCTTGCTGCCACCTGTTGAAACCCATTCGCTTACAACGGCATTGTTTACGTATTCTTTTTCGTTGCCGCTGAAATTAGGCACAGACAGCGGAATAAATTTATGTTTCATATCGAGGCTTATCTCTCTTTCACTTCAAAGTAATTGCATAATATTATAACATAAATAATGTGTGTTTTCAACAAAAAGCTTTGTCTTTGGCATATTGTTTTTTAAACAGAAGTATCTTATAATTATATGCTGTGCAAGTTTCATCTTTCTTGACAAAAAAGACTGTTTATGATAAAATTTTTGCGGTGTAACAAGTAATAAAACATATAGCTAAGCGGTTGTGGCGGAATCGGCAGACGCGCCAGATTCAGGTTCTGGTCGGGGCAACTCGGTGGAGGTTCAAGTCCTCTCAGCCGCACCATTTGTCGCAAACTTTAATGTTTGCGATGTTTTTTATTTTAAAATTACACTTAATTTTTTGTAAAGAACGGAGTATTTATATGCATAATATAAACAACAGCAATTCAAAAGCCAAAACAAGATCAAAAATTAATAAAATTATTGTTATTCCATTTATAATTATAGCTATA
>CAYJLZ010000063.1:3259-9734 GCA_964371265.1 uncultured Bacteroides sp.
TACTGGCATTTACGGGGCAATTAAGCCACTGGTTTAGCTCATCACAGCAGCCTGATGTGCCACCCGAAGATGTTTTATCTACAATTGAAAGCGCCAATACAATTGTTTTAAACGGCGATTTTGATAACGTTAATTTACACGGCTACCTTGAAGTTGACGGCATGTTTATAGGTAACTTAATTGAAGAGGGACTTTTTAACTCAACATACACTTTTTCTTCGGGCGATAGCGATATTATGTACATAAAAATTGGTGGAGAAACAGCAAGGGAGGGTTCGAGCACACTCTCTTATGCAGCGTACGATGCAGGCGACAATATTATGGGGTATTGCGAAGAATTATTAGGCCCTATTCACGATGGCACCGAAACTTATGCTAATTTCTTTTTCGATGCAAACAAAGAGCAAATGCCTTATTTTCATTTAACAACGCTTAACATTACAAGAAATGACTACGAATTTTTAAACTATGATGCGGAGCTTTTATTTGACATGAGTTATGACTACGACATAACAAACAATGTATTTGAAATTAATTTTACAAAGCTTACAGATGATTTTATACCGGCTCAGGATATTATTATGATGATATGTGATTTAGAGCAAGAATTATCGAGCGAACTTAGTTAATTTGATAGTTTAAAAAACAAAATTAGCATGAAAGGATAGTTGAGTTATGAAAAAATACATATTAAAAGCTATTGCTTTACTTGTATGCGTATTTTCGATTTATGTAATGTATTTGGGCAATTTTACAACGCTGTTTATTGTTCTTGGAACATTTGGCCTCATTTTAGGTGCAGTAATTAATATTTACTCTTCTCCAAAAAACTTTAACGATAGCGTGTCATCTCAAAGGCAAGTGCCAAACCCAAACAATAAAAGCCTTGAAGATATATACAACACTTTTAAAGACACAAATACATCTATGGGAAAACCATGGATGGCTTCGATAGGAATTACAAAAAATGATTGCATTGTTTGGGGGCCTGTTGATAGCGGAGAGTACATTTATGTTTTTAAAATGTTAAACAGTTTTTATGTATGCACAAGCAACCAGCCTGCATCTATTAATTTTGGCGAAGCTGATGCTGTTAAATTTGACAACCCCATTAAAGAAATGGAATTTTTTAACGATGAAGCGCTTGTTTGTTACACTTTTTACAATCATTCTCTACTAGACGAATTTTACTATACAATAAATGAATATGTTAAATCGGGCGCAATAAACACACTGCCTGTTTTTCAAAACACAGGTAAAATTTATCGCTTTAATGAAAACTTTACTATTAAAGGGCAAAATTTTACAATATCAGATTTTGATGGTAACGAGCTTTATAAAGGTATGGGAATTTTCCCATTAAAGTCTTTTAAAATTATTTATTCAAAAACAGGTGAAGAGGCTGTAAAACTAACGAAAAGGATTTTTCATATATTGCCAACTTACGATTTTTATTTAAACGGACAAAAGTACGGCAGATTTAAGAAAAAGCTAATTTTTAGCCACGACAGATTTGTTATGGAAACACAAGAGGGCGAACTTGTAATGAAAAGCCTAAACGACCAATTGGGTGCAAACTATGTTGTTACTTTAAACGGCAAGCTTATAGGTACTATTGCCGAGCGCTTTAATTTAAGCCTGCACAACATTGTTTTTGACAACTATATTATTTACGTAACTAACGAAAAATACGTTGCACTTTTATCGGCACTTGGTGTTATGGCAGCGCGCGAGGCAAGACGCGATGAGGATTAGGCTTTTTGTTAGTGCAATTTGTACAGTGCGCAAAATTTTTTAGCTTTTATATTGACATTTCATGTTATTTAATTCAGCAAATGAAAAGTATTAATTTAAAACAGCCACACAACATTGCTAAACTAAAAATAGCTTTACAAATTAAATAAAATGGCAGTGCGTTAAGTTAAGCGCACTGCCATTTTTAGTATTTCAATTATTATTTTTCTAATATAAGCAAAGCTTTATTCACCCGTTAAATAACTGTAAATTGACGTTGCGGCGTTTGCTCCGTCGCTAACTGCTGTGGCAATTTGTCGCAAGCTTTTTTTGCGCAAATCTCCTGCTACAAAAAGGCCTTTTACGCTTGTTTTACAACTTTCGTCTGCTATTGCATAGCCGTAATCGTCAAGCTCGGCAAGTGTTTGTAATAGCTTGTTTTGCGGTACTGTTCCCACAGCTACAAAAACACCATCGGCTTTAATATCTTTTTGCTCGTTTGTAATTTTATTTAAAGTTGTTATGCCCTTTACACTGCCCTCGCCGTTTATTTGCACAACAGTGCTGTTCCATACAACTTCTACGTTTTTGCAGTCGAACAATTTTTTCTCCAAAAAAGCGCCTGCCCGCAGTTTATCTCGCCTGTGCACCAAATAAACTTTTTCGCACAGCGCCGATAGGTATATAGCATCTTCAACAGCGGTATAGCTGCCACCAATTACCGCAGTTGTTTTTTGCTTAAAAAAGGCACCGTCACACGTTGCACAATAAGACACGCCCTTTCCAATAAACTCTTCCTCGCCTTTAACGCCGAGTTTTCGGTAATCGGCGCCTGTGCAAACAAGCACGGCTTTAGCTTTTTGCACACCGCTCTTTATGTGAACATTGAACACATCGCCGTTTTTTTCAATTTTTTCTACATCTTCGTTTATTGCATTTATTCCAAATTTTTGTGCGTGCTCGTTAAATTTTACACCCATGTCAAATCCGTTAACTCCGGGCATGCCAAGGTAATTATCTACCTCGTACGTTTGCAGCACTTGCCCACCCGGCACAAAATTATTGTTATAAATGCTTAAGCTAAGCCCTGCCCTTGCTGCATATACTGCCGCCGAAAGCCCGGCGGGGCCTGCGCCTACTATTATTAAATCTTTAATATTATCGTTTGTATCCATGTATTTTACACCTCCAATAAAAATATTAAACTGTATTAATCTTCTCTTTGCTCTTTTTGCTTTTTCTCTTTTTGGGCCTGTGTTATGTTAAATGTATTGTCCATTATGGGCCAAGTTATCATGTTTATTATTACTGCTAAAAAACCCACTATTCCCAGTAACACATAAATGGGCCAAAAAATCCAAAAAAGTGCCATTGCACCTAAAACAATAACAGTAATAAGCGTACTTCCAAACATTTTTATTAAATTTGCAAGGCTTATTATTAAACTGTTAATTACTATTGTAAACAGCGGTAAATCAATAAAAATTATTTGCAGTATGGTTAGGTGTGCGCTGCTTCCTATAATTAGCATACTTAAAAAAACTATACCAAGCATCAAGCTTGAAGTTGCCCCACCAAGTGATATTAATTGGTAGGAAACAAAAAGCTCTATGCCAAGCAAAAGCATAAATATTACGCCGGCCGGCATACTTTGTCTTATATTGTTTTTCCAAGCTTTTTTATATTCATGCATCATAAAACACGGAATATCGCGCACTCTTGAAATAATTACCGCATGTAAACCGCACAGCGCGGGCCCAACAAGTAAGCTTGAAAGTACATATGCTACAACACCTATTGCCATTAGTAAGGCATATGGAAATGCAAAAACAAAAAATATTGCACTTAATATAGATGGTACAATACATAAAAAAGTTAATCCGGCAAGACTCCAAATCATAGAAAGGTCTCGTGCAACTATTTCAAAAAATCTGGCAATGCCTTTTTTTTGCGGCGCATCTTTTTCAACACCCGGCCCCTCTTTGGCGTACCAATTGCTTAAAAATCCCATATTTACTCCGTTTCATATTTAATTATTTTATTTTACCGTTAGTGACTTTTTAAATATCGCCTGTATACTTTGCTTTGGCAAATTATAAATGCAGTTGCTGAAATTTTTAGCATTCATCGCCTTTTGTGTGTACAGCTCTACTTCACTCTCGGTTATTGCAAGGTCACTTTCTGTTAAAAAATTTATAGTATTTTCAAATTCGTTCAAATTTGCAAGTCCCATTATGCTCATCAAATTATCTACAAATTTCTCGTCAAACTTTTGTATTTGCCTTAAAAATTCAGCAAAAAGCATTGCGTTAGCCAAACCGTGATCTATATTTTTAAAGTACGTTAAGTTATACCCCATGCCGTGAAGCATAACTGTGCCTGTGTTTGCTATGCTTATGCCCGCAAGCATACTTGCGTAAAGCAACTTTTTCTTTGCATTGTCGGGTATTTGTTTTTCTTTAGGCTTTAATAAACACTCGCCTATTATTTTAACACTCTGTACCGAAATTTCATTTATAAAATCGCTATTTTTCTTTGAAAGCATGCTTTCAACCGCATGGCTCAAAGCGTCCAGCGCAGTGTTAACTGTTGCAGAATACGGCAGATTTTTTAAGTACTTACCATCTAACAGCGCAAGCTTTGGAAATAAATATATACTGCTAATACTGCTTTTTGTTTGTGCTTCGTTGTTAGTTAAAACGGCATACTGTGTAACTTCACTACCCGTACCTACTGTTGTGGGTATGCATATTATCGGTAATACATCGCTAGCGTAATTGGTGTTTAGCAAGTTTTCCTTTTTTATGTTTTGCCTTGCAAGAAGTGCTATTACTTTCCCCAAATCCATTGCACTGCCGCCGCCTATGGCTATTACAAAATCTATTTCGTTAGTTTTAGCAAACTGGGCACCTTGGTAAGCAAGCTCTATGCCGGGGTTGTTTTCAACCTTGTCGAAAATTACACATTGTATTGCTGCACTACTGAGTGCTTTTTTCACATCATCTATTGCTCCGTTTTTGTATGCCGAGCTTTTACCGCATACAATTAAAGCCTTTTTTCCAAACTCGTTAAATAAGTCGATATTTTGCATTACACAATCGTCTTGCATAATAACTTTTGTAGGCATATAAAAATTCATTTTAATCACCCTTTACTAACTTTTTTTACGCTATGCTAATATATTACCAAATTACAAGAGTATATTCAATTAAAATATTTTAAACTGTGTTTTTATACATACTATTAAATAAATTTGTATAAAAACCATTTAAGCAAATTAGCTGTTCGTGTGTACCTTGCTCTATTATTTTACCGTCTTTCATAACAACAATTTCATCGGCATTTTGAATAGTAGAAAGCCTATGCGCCACTATAAAACTTGTTTTGTTCTCCATAAGCTTTTCAAAAGCCTTTTGTACAAGCATTTCGGTTCTTGTGTCTATATTACTTGTAGCTTCGTCTAAAATTAGCATCTGAGGTTTACAAAGCATAATGCGTGCAATACAAAGTAGCTGTTTTTGCCCTGCCGATAAATTGCTTGCTTCGGGTTTTATTACAGTATCGTACCCGTTTGGCAGCCTTTTAATAAAGCTGTGTGCATGCACAGCCTTTGCAGCATCTGTAACTTGTTGAAGTGTTGCGTCTTTTTTGCCGTACGCTATGTTTTCTCGCACTGTGGCGTTTTTAAGCCATGTTTCTTGAAGCACCATTCCGTATAAACTTCTAAGGTTATTTTTGCTTATTGTTTTACAGTCAACATCGTCTACATAAATTTTGCCGCCTTGTGTGTCGTAAAACCTCATTAACAAATTTATAAGCGTTGTTTTGCCACAGCCTGTTGGCCCAACTATTGCAATTTTTTTACCCGGTTTTGCCGTTAAGTTTATGTTTTGCATAAAAGGTTTTGCCGCACTATATGAAAAACTTACATTTTTCAGCTCTACTTTGCCATTGCAATCGTTTATTACAGTGTTATTTTCACTCTCTTCTTGCTCGCTTTGCATGTTTATAACATAAAGCAACCTGTCAAACCCGGCAAGTGCGCTTTGCACCTGAGTTAATACGCCCGACACCTCAGTAAACGGCTTTGTATACTGGTTTGCATACGTTAAAAAAGACACCAAAGTGCCAACGTTCATTGAACCAAAAACAGCAAGCACAGCGCCAATAATGCCCACGCTTGCATAAACAATAGCATTTACAAACCGTGTGCCGGGGTTTATAACCGACGAATAAAATGTACTTTTAACGCCACTTTCGTATAATTCCTGTGCCATGTTATCAAAATTTTTAAAACATTCCTCTTCATTGCCAAACGCGTGTATTAAACCCCCCGCCGAAACGCTCTCGTTTATATACGACGAAATTTTTCCCTGCGCCTCTGATTGTGCTTTAAAATATTTTGCAGTTTTTTTAGCCATAAAGCTTGCAAAAAATATAGAGATAGGTGTTACAAGCACAACAACAATTGCAATAGGAGCATTTAAAATAAGCATTATTATAAGTGTGCCAAGTATAGTTGTTACCGCCGGCATCAGTTGAAGAAATGCTTGCATAATTCCCTCGGCCACATAGCTTGCATCGTTAACAATTCGGCTTTTTAAGTCACCTTGCATATGCTTGTCAAGCTCTTTAAGAGGAGCTTTATTAATTGCGTCAAATGCCTTTTGGCACATATCTTTTACTACGTGTGCGCTCATTTTTCCGGCGCTTATTTCAGCAACCCACTGGCAAAAACCTG
>CAYJLZ010000063.1:9744-12107 GCA_964371265.1 uncultured Bacteroides sp.
ATTAAAATTACTATTATGTTGTAAAAAATTTCATTAAAATTAACATTGTCTGTACCTATTGCAGCATTTACGGCATCACCTATCATAACGGGTATAAAAAGTGTTGCCCCAACATACAGTGCCGAAAAAACAAACGTTAAACAAAATAAAAATTTGTATACACTTACAAAGCCAAGTAATTTTTTAAAACTCTCTTTACTCAAGTAACTGTCCTCCTGTTTCAAACCATATTGGCTGTTTTAGTTATGTTAAATTTTGAGATTTGCAAATTTCTTTATACACCTCACATGTGTTTAAAAGCTCGTTGTGAGTGCCAAACCCCATCGCTTTGCCATCGTCCATAACAAGTATTTTATCGGCGTGCATTATGCCACCTGCACGTTGAGATATCATTACTACTGTTGTGTCTTTCAAATTCTCACTAAGTGCTTTTCTCAAATTTGCCTCGGTTGTAAAGTCCAGCGCACTTGTGCAGTCGTCCATAATTAAAATTGGCGATTTTGCAAGCAATGCCCTTGCTATTGTAAGGCGTTGTTTTTGCCCACCGGATAAATTTTTACCGCCCTGTACAATTATAGTATTTAGTTTTAATTCCTTTTGCTGTACAAATTGCTTTGCCTGCGCCCATTCAAGGGCATCATAAATTTCTTGCTGCGTTGCGTTTTTATTAGCAATTAACATATTGTTTTCAATTGTAGTGCTAAACAAAGTTGTTTTTTGCGGCACAATTGCAATTTTACTTTTTAAATCTTTTAATGTGTAGTTTTGCACGTTGGTGCCGTTTACCTCTATTAATCCCTCAGTTGCATCGTATTGCCTTAAAATTAAGTGCACAAGCGTAGTTTTACCACACCCTGTACCCCCAATAATTCCAAGCGTCTCGCCTTTGTTTATCACAAACGATATGTTTTCAATTGCCTTGTCGCCACCACCTTTATACATAAAACTAACGTTTTCAAATTTAATACATTCGCTTGTGTTTTTTTCTTCTTCACTTTGTATCGGTTGCTCCATGTCTGTTGTCATTTTCAAAATATCGTTAACTCTTATTGCGCTAGTTATTGCCTTTGTGCAAATTGATACAACTTTTCCAAGTACTAAAAGCGCCAAAAGTGTTTGTGTCATGTAATTTACAAGCGCAAACACCTGCCCTTGCTCCATGCTTCCAATATTAACGTTTATACCGCCAACCCATAAAATTATTACAATTGCACCGTTTACAAGTGCATAAACTATGGGGTTTAACAGCGCCGAAATTTTTCTTGCCGAAATAGTAGCCTTTGTTAAATCGTTGTATGCGCCATTTAGCTGAGCTACCTCGCTTTGCCCCTTAGAAAACGCACGTATTACCCTTGCGCCCGACAAATTTTCGCCCACCATTAGCGACACACTGTCTTGATTTTTTTGCACCGCTGTAAAAAGCGGCACACTCTTTCTCATAATTAAATAAATAATAGACAATATTAATGGTATAAACAATACAAATAAAATACCTATTTGAAAATTAATATACAGCGCCATAATTGCCGAGCCGATAATTAAAAAAGGCACACGCACAGCAAGCCTAATTGCAATGTTTATACCTGTTTGCACGTGCGTTACATCGTTTGATATGCGCGTAATAAGCGTATCGGTGCCAATGCTTGAGTGTATGCTTTGCGATAGCGAAAAAACATGCCTAAATACCTGTTTGCGCAAAGATTTTCCAAATCCAAATGCACAAACAGCTGCAAAATATTGGCAAATAACTGCAAAAACCAGCCCTATTGCGCCAAGCAAAAGCATTAATGCACCGCGAGAAATTATATAGTTAATATCATTGTTTTTTATTCCTATATCAATAATATTCGCCATTATTACAGGTATAAACAGTTCTAAAACAGCCTCGGCCAGTTTAAAAGTTGGGCCTAAAATAAGCTGTTTATAGTACCCTTTAAAATTAGAAAGTAGTAGTTTCATATTAACTCCGAATATATTTTTTATAGTTTTTAAAAATTACTTGTGATATTTGCTGCCCGATAAAATGCAGTATGCCCTATAAATTTGCTCTAGCAACATGCACCTTGCAAGTTTGTGGGGGAATGTCATTTTGCTCATTGACATTTTTAAGTGCGCCTTTTGCTTTAAGCTGTTTGCAATGCCAAAAGACGAGCCTATAATAAAAGTTATATGCGAGCTACCCTCGTTTGCCTTAGTTTGTAAAAAATTCGCAAATTCTTCACTTGTTTGCTGTTTTCCCTCTATACACAGTGCTACTATTACACTGTTTTTGGGCACACTGTTTAATATAAGTTCTGCCTCTTTTTCTAGTGCTTTTTCTATTTCGGAATCTTTTACATTTTTTTCGTTTATTTGCACTTGCT
>CAYJLZ010000064.1:0-12079 GCA_964371265.1 uncultured Bacteroides sp.
ATTGCAAATTGGTTTAAATATAATACCTGTTTTAATAGGTGTCGACATGAACTGCTATTCGGTGGCAAGGGCTTTTCACGAGGTTTACTCAAACCCCGTAAGCCATGCGTTTGGCCGCTGGCAAATGGGCGAAACAATGTACAGCAATATTGTTAAATTTACACAGGTAGACGATATAGACAGCAAAGACACACTTTTAAAAACCGTAACTGATTTTGCCAATAAAAACAGCGATAAAGTGTGTATTGTACTGGGATGTACCGACGATTACGCAAGCCTTTTAATAGAGATAAAAAACGAACTGCCAAAAAACTGTATTGCTCCGTACATCGATGTGCCGCTTAGGGACAAACTTGTAAATAAAGATGACTTTTACAAAATGTGCGATGAATACGGTTTGCTTTATCCAAAAACAGTTAATATATCGCAAAAAACAAGTGAAGACCAGCTTAGCGAGGAAAAACTTGGATTTAATTACCCCGTTATAATAAAACCGTCAAGCAGTATTAGGTACTGGAAATTTCCTTTTGAGGGAATGAAAAAAGTGTATGTATCGCACAGTGCAAAAGAGAGCGAGCAAATATTAAACAGCGTTTTTAGCAGTGGATACGACGATATAATGCTTGTGCAAGACATGATACCGGGCGACGACAGCTACATGAGAGTACTAACGGCATACTGCGATAAAAACCACAAAGTGCGCATGATGTGCATGGGGCACGTGGGCCTAGAGGAGCACACACCAAAGGCAATAGGCAACCATGCTGCAATTATAACCGAGTACAACGAGAGCGTAATGACAAAAATTAAAGAATTTTTGGAAAAAATAAAATATACGGGCTATGCCAATTTTGATATTAAATATGATACAAGGGACGGCACGTACAGAATATTTGAAATTAATTTAAGGCAAGGAAGAAGCAATTACTACGTAACGGGTGCAGGCTACAACATAGCGCAGTATATATTGGCCGACAGAATTTACGAAAAGCACATAAACGAATGCGATATTTGTAAAGACGAACACTACTGGCACAGCGTACCAAACGGCGTAGTGTTTAAATATGTAAAAGACAAAGAGTTTATAAAAAAGGCAAAGCGGCTAATTAAAGATAAAAACGAGAGCATTACATTAAAATACAACTACGATTTAAAACTTAACCCAAAAAGGTTTGCCTACTATATAATACACATGCACAGATATTATAAAAAGTTTAAAAAATACAGCAAGTAAGTATTTATTAGTAACAAGCACAGCTGGCCCAGCATATTTTTTGCATCGTTTAACGCTGTAATTTACTTGCATAATTGCTTAAAAACAAACACACTGTATTTGTTGTAATTAAAGTGCAGCAAAATATAAACAAAAGAGGTGCACTGTAATGCATAACAAAACTGAAAAAACTAACGATAAAACACCTAAACTTTTAGGCGTTTTGGGTGGCCTTGGCCCAATGGCAACCGTTTATTTTTACGAGATGCTTATTTCGCACACAAAGGCATCGTGCGACCAAGAGCATATAGACCTAATAATAAACTCAAGGGCAACAACGCCTGATAGATCGGCTTTTATTACGGGCAAAAGCAGCGAAAGCCCGTTTGAAATTATGGCGAGCGACGCACAAAAACTTGTTAGGTACGGCGCAGATGTGCTTGCAATACCTTGCAACACAGCGCACTATTTTTACGATAACTTAAACAAAAGCATAAACGTGCCAATTATTAACATGGTTCAAAATACGGTATTGCATTGCAAGCAGCAGTGCAATAAAGTGGGCATACTTGCAACAAGCGGCACAATAAATACAAAAACATACCAAATGGTGTGCAACGATCAAAACCTTGCCTACGAGGTGCCAAGCGAGCAAAAACAAAACGACTTGATGAGCATTATATTTGACGAAATAAAACAGGGTAAACCTGCTAATATGGCTTTATTTAACGGCGTTGTAAGCGAGCTTAAACAAAAAGGTTGCCAGTGCGTAATACTGGGCTGTACCGAGCTTTCGCTTATTAAAAAAGCCGAAAAACTTAGCGATTTTTATGTGGACAGCATGGAAGTGCTTGCGAAAAAAGTTATAGAAACATTTAAGAAAACGCCCATAGGTTTTTAAATTGTAAGCAAGCTTTGCGCAATAAAAAAATATGCTGCAACTTGCCATTAAAAAAATAGCTATTTACCATTTGTTAAACATAAAATTGGCGATGATACAAAGAAAAACAATTGTAATACACAAAATTAACGCTATTTAACAAAATATAAATATAACGGCGATTAGGAGATAAACATGTGCGGATTTGTAGGGTTTACAGGCAATATTGAAAACAAGAGCGACGTTTTGCAAAAAATGACGGATCGCATTATTCACCGAGGCCCCGACATGGGCGATATTTACACAAACGATGACATAGCGCTGGGTTTTAGGCGGCTGTCTATACTCGATTTGTCTGAAAACGGCGCACAGCCCATGGTTAGCAAAAGTGGCGATACCGTAATTGTGTTTAACGGCGAAATTTACAACTTTATGGATATTAGAAAAGACCTTGAGGCAAAAGGTTACACTTTTAAATGTAACGCCGACACCGAGGTAATACTGTACGCATACGAGGAGTACGGCATAGATTTAATTTATAAATTGCGCGGCATGTTTGCGTTTGTTATTTACGATAACAAGGCAAAAACAATGTTTGGTGCAAGAGATATTTTTGGCATTAAACCGTTTTACTACTGCCCTGTTGACGGCGGCGAAAATATGATTTTCGGCAGTGAGATTAAAAGCTTTTTAGACCATCCGAAATTTATAAAGCAAGTTAATAAAAATGCTTTGCGCGCATATTTAACACTTCAATATTCGGCAACACACGAAACATTTTTTAAGGGTGTTTATAAACTTCCCGCCGCACACTACTTTACCTTTAAAAACGGTAAAATGGACATTAAAAGGTATTGGGATTGTGAATTTGACGAAATACCACAAAATTTTGACGAGTGCGTAAATAAGCTGGACGATGTTATAAACGAGAGCGTAAAAGCTCACAGAATTGCCGACGTTAAGGTGGGCTCGTTTTTATCGGGCGGGGTAGATAGCAGCTATATAGCGGCGGCGCAAATGCCCGAAAACACTTTTAGTGTTGGGTTTGACTACCACAAATTTAACGAAACAGACTACGCAAAAGAATTGAGCGATAAGCTTGGCATAACAAACTATAAAAAACTGCTTACCGCCGATGAGTGCTTTGGCGCATTTGCCGATATTCAATATCATATGGACGAACCTCAGAGCAACCCCTCGAGTGTGCCGCTGTATTTTTTGGCGCAAATGGCAACACAGCACGTAACAGTTGTGCTAAGCGGCGAGGGTGCCGACGAAATTTTTGCCGGTTACGAATGGTATGCCGATACGCCGGCAGTGCAAAAATTTAAAAAAAGCACACCTGCACCTATACGCAAAGCCGCCGGTGCAATTGCAAGCAAGCTGCCGTACTTTAAAGGCAAAAACTTTTTGCTAAAAAGTGCCGAAAACCCCGAAAATTACTTTGTGGGCCAGGCAATGGTTTTTACAAGCGAAGAGGCAAAAGAAGTGCTTAAACCTGATTGTAAAAACGGCAAAAGTGCATTTGAGCTTGCAAAAGAGTTTTACGCAAGGGTAAAAAATAAAGATGAAGTTACTAAAAAGCAGTATTTAGATTTAAACATGTGGTTACCGGGAGATATTTTGCTTAAGGCCGACAAAATGTGCATGGCGCACAGCCTAGAGCTAAGGGTGCCGTTTTTAGATAAAGAAGTGATGAGCTTTGCAAAAACAATACCGGTAAACTACCGAATAGACGGCGCAAACACAAAAATTGTAATGCGAGCAGCGGCTAACAAAACAATACCGGATGAATGGGCAAACAGGCCTAAAAAGGGTTTTCCGGTACCGATACGCTACTGGTTAAGAGAAGAAAAGTACTACAACACAGTAAAACAGTACTTTACTGCCGACTATGCCGCAATGTTTTTCGACACCGACAAAATAAACAAATTGCTAGATGACCACTACAACGAAAAGCAAAACAATCAGCGCAAAATATGGACGCTTTTTACATTTTTAGTGTGGTACAAACGCTTTTTTGTAGACGAAGTATAAACAATAAAACAAACAATGCTATTTAAATAATAATTTGCATAACAAGCTGCGTGTAAAGTGCAAAAATTTGCGCAGCTTACAGTTTTTAAACACTGATACGAGAGGAACTATCATGGACAACAAAAAAACATTTTACATTACAACGCCAATATATTACCCAAGCGACAATTTACACATAGGCCACAGCTACACAACCGTAATATGCGATGCACTTGCAAGGTACAAACGCATGCAGGGTTTTGATGTAATGTACCTTACAGGAACAGACGAACACGGACAAAAAATACAAGATAAGGCGGCCGACAAAGGCGTTAGCCCAAAACAATACGTAGACGAAATTGTAAGCGGCATAAAACAGCTTTGGCAACTTATGAACATACAAAACGACAGGTTTATAAGAACGACAGACGACTATCATGTATCGGCTGTGCAAAAAATATTTAAAACGCTTTTCGATAAGGGCGATATTTATAAAGGCAGCTACACAGGCCACTACTGCAAACCGTGCGAAAGCTTTTGGACGCAAAGCCAGCTAAGCAGCGGCAAATGCCCCGATTGCGGTGGAGATGTGTACGAGGCAAGTGAAGAGGCATACTTTTTTAAAACGAGCAATTACGCCGATAAACTGCTTGAGCTGTACAAAACAAACCCCGAATTTATACAGCCCGAAACACGCAAAAACGAGATGATAGCCTTTATAAATCAAGGCCTGCAAGACACATGCGTTAGCCGCACCAGTGTAAAGTGGGGCATACCCGTAAGTTTTGATACAGACCATACCGTTTACGTATGGGTAGATGCACTTAGCAACTACATAACCGCTCTTGGCTACGAAAACGACACCTACAACGATTTTGATAAGTACTGGCCTGCCGATTTGCATATAGTTGGCAAAGAGATATTGCGTTTTCACACAATAATATGGCCGGCACTGCTTATGGCGCTTAATTTGCCGCTGCCAAGCAAAGTTTTTGGCCATGGCTGGGTACTGCTAGACGGCGGAAAAATGAGCAAGAGCAAAGGAAATGTTATAGACCCTGTGGTGCTTTGCAACAGGTACGGAACAGACGCTATACGTTACTTTTTACTGCGAGATATACCGTTTGGAAACGACGGAATTTTTAGCAACGAAGCACTTATTACACGCATTAACAGCGATTTGGCTAACGACTTGGGCAACCTATTAAGCCGCAGTACTGCCATGGTAGAAAAATATTTTGCAGGCACACTAAAGTGCGATAAAACGAACATACAGCGTGCAAAAAGTGCGCAAAGCGGCGATGATTTGTTCGACAAAGACCTTATACAAATTTATGAGGGCATGACACAAAACGTTACAAATTGTATGGACAAACTGCTTGTACCACAGGCGCTGCAAGAGATATTTAAAGGTATACAGCGTGCAAACAAATATATAGACGAAACAATGCCGTGGCAACTTGCTAAAAGCGAGGAGAATAAAGCAAGACTAAGCGAAGTGCTGTACAATTTGTGCGAGGCGCTGCGCTATACAGCCGTGCTTTTAACGCCGTTTATGCCCACAACATCACAGGAAATTGCAAAAAGGCTGGGAGTTAACACAAGCGATATAAATTTAAGCGATTTAGCACAATTTGGCGGTATGCCAAGCGAATTTGCAGTGAACAAAGGCGAGGTGCTTTTTCCCAGAATAGACATGGAAAAAGAGCTTGAAGAACTTGCCGCACAACAAAGTGCTGCAAAACAAAGCGAGAAACCCGGCGAGGCAAGCGGCAATAATGCACAGCAAGAACAGGCAATAGAATTAGAACACAGAGCTGAAATTACAATAGACGATTTTGCAAAATGTGAAATGCGAGTTGCAAAGGTGCTAAACTGCGAGGCAGTGCCAAAGAGCAACAAACTGCTTAACCTAACGCTGTTTGACGGTGAAAAACAGCGCACAATACTTTCGGGCATAGCAAAGTTTTACAGCCCCGAGCAGTTAATAGGCAAACACGTTGCAATAGTGGCAAACCTAAAGCCAAGGCCAATGCTTGGCGGCAAATACACTAGTGAGGGCATGGTGCTTTCAGCCGAGGGCCAAGACGGAAGTTTAAATGTAGTTACGTTTGATGAGAGTGTAGTACCGGGCAGTTTACTAGGGTAAAAACAGCGGCTTAAAGCGTGCGAATTACGGTTTTGGGTGCAGGGTGCAAGCCTTTGGGGGTTGCCAGTTGGTATGGTGTGCAGTTTTGGGGTATGCACAGGCTGTCCGCTCGCATGGCATAATACCGCCCTCGTCCGTTCGGTAAATGTACGCCTTTGTGCCTATGTAACACACACCACATAAATTACGGAGTGTATTCCATACTAGCACAGCTGTTCATTTACAGGCCTAGCTTCGTGGCAGTATTATGCCACACTCGCTGCGCTTGTGGGGTTTGGTATACGTTTTGTGCAAACTTAAACCTCAAAAGCGAAACCCAAATGCCGCCCCTCGTCTGCCTAGGTAAATACACCGCTGCACAAAATAAATTTTATTAGGTTAAAATTAACGATAAACAGTTAAAAATTATAGTATTATATGTGCAAAAACAAAAAATATGTTGCATTTTTTATGCATACAGAATAAAATAAGCTATAAGGGTAAAAATATGATATTCGATACGCACACGCATTATACAAGCACAAAGTACAAAGAAAACTTGCACGAAGTGCTTAAACACATTGAGGAAAACAATGTTTGCAACGTTGTAGATTGTGCAGCCGATTTAAACTCGGCAAACGAGAGTTTACAACTTGCAAGTATGTACCCTTGGTTTTATACTGCTGTTGGCATTCACCCGCAAAGTTTAATAGATGAAGATGCCTCGACAACAAGTGTTTTTAAAGGTGACTGGCAAGCAGAACTTTTGCAAATTGAACAGCTACTACAAAACGAAAAAGTTGTTGCAATAGGCGAGTGCGGGCTGGACTATCACTGGCCTGTGCCAAAAGACGAACAGCTTAAAATGTTTTTAGCGCACATACAGCTTGCAAAAAAGCATAACTTGCCCTTGCTTATACACGACAGAGAGGCGCACAGTGCAATGTACGAAGTGCTTAAAACGCACAAACCTTTTGGCATACTTCACTGCTACTCGGGCAGTGCGCAAGACGCGCAGTGGATAACACAAAACGGCCTTTATATTGGCATTGGCGGCGTTGTAACATTTGCAAATAGCAAAAAATTGCAGGAGTGCGTACAAAGTATACCCCTAACAAGCATAGTGCTTGAAACAGACTGCCCGTATTTAGCACCCGTTCCTCACAGGGGCAAACAGTGCAACAGCGCAATGATTATACACATAGCGCAAAAAATAGCAGACATTAAAAAAATATCAGTTGGCGAAGTTTTAAAAATAACAAGGCAGAATGCAAATGCTATTTTCAAAATAAATGGCAATGCAAATACAAACTAAGCATAAAAAGGCAAATTATTGGCAAACTTCATGCTTAAGGGCACAAATAATTTTTGTGCAAATTATTCGTCCGTATTTTAACAAAACACAACTGTACGTTCGCTAATTAACCTATTTAAGTAACAGGAGATTTGTCATGTCGACGCTTTATATTACAGATTTAGACGGAACTTTGCTTAATGAAAACGCAAAATTAACCACCGAGAGCGCAAATATTTTAAACAGCCTTATAGACGAGGGTATGCTATTTACCGTTGCAACAGCACGCAGCCCCGCAACAACCGTTGGTATTTTAAAAGATATTAAAATAAACTTGCCCGTTATATTGATGACAGGCGCCATAGTTTATGATATTAATAAAAAAGCAAGCATAAAAACAACGCATCTTTCAACAAATTCTGTAAATAAAATATGCGATATTTTAGAGAAGACAAACCAAAACGCAATGGCGTACAGTGTGATGGACTCGAGCCTTTTTGTGTACCATAAAAACCTCACATGTCCTCTGGAACACAAATTCGTTGCGCCGAGAATTGCATCTCCCTACAAAAAATTTGTTGAAATTGACAATTATTTTGACGCACTTAAAGGCACTAGTGTTGTTATGTTTTTACTGTGCATACCAAAGCTTGAACAAGCCAACAAGGTTTATAGGCTAATAAACGAAATTGAGGGCATTTGCTGTTATTTCTACCCGTACGAGTACGACGATTCGGGATATTTGCTAGAGGTTTACGAGGAAAATTGCTCGAAGGCATCTTCGCTTGACATATTAAAAAAGCAGTGTGGTGCAAGTAAAATTGTAGCCTTTGGAGATAATGTTAACGATATACCGCTGTTTGCTGCAGCCGACGAGTGCTATGCTACACAAAACGCCTTTAAAAAGCTGAAAGATGTAGCAACAGGCGTAATTGGTAAAAACAGCGACGACAGTGTGGCGAAATTTATACAAGATCACTTTAAAAATAATAGATAAAATAAAGGTTTTTATCGCCCTTTTGGGCGAAATAAAAAATATAAAAAAGCGGAAAGGTTTGGTAAAAGATATGAAAAAATCAACATTATTGTCACTTATAATAATACTTTCAGCATTAATAGGCGCAGTAAGCGCAATGTATATTTACCTGATGAAGCGTGAAAAAGAACTTGATGAGTACGAGAGAATTTTGTTTGAGGGCGACATAACTGCGCAAGATGCAGAGCTTGCACAGCTTGCCGAATAATAGCATAACAGCCTAAAATATAAGTAAGCCTTATAAAGCACAGTTGCTATTAAAAAAGGGGCAGTTATTGTATATGGAAATAGAGAGAAAATGGCTTATAAACAAGTTTCCCGACGATGAGAATTTGCAATGTATAAAAAGCGCAATTATGCACCAAGGTTACATTAGCACAGCGCCCGCTGTTAGAATTAGAAGCACAGATGAAAACGGCAATAAAACTTTTAAGCTGTGCTTTAAAGGCAAGGGTACGCTTGTTAGGCAAGAGTTTGAAATAGACATTGACCAGCAGCAGTTTAACGAGCTATGTAAATTTGTAAACGGAGAGCTTGTTAGCAAAAACTTTAAAGTGTACAAATTAAACGGCGGCTTTAATTTAGAGGTAAGCCTTGTAGACGAGGGTAAACCCGGCGCCTTTTACTACGCCGAGGTGGAATTTGAAACAGAGCAGCAGGCAAACAGTTTTTGCCCGCCTGCGTTTTTGGGCGAGGAAAAAACAAACGATGAAAACTTTAGCATGAGCGAGTACTTTAAAAAAACACGCAATTGCAATGTTAAATAATAGCTTATAAATTTATATTTGCACACCGCAATTTTTGCGGTGTTTTTTTATTTGCACTTAAATTAAAATTATAATTACATTTATTTTAAAAAATTATGTATTTTTTTAAAATATAGTATTGTATAACACTACATATAGTGGTACAATGTTATCATATTTTCAAAAAACCACTTTATAAAGTTATATGTAAAATTAATTTTGTAAAGAAATAAGTTAAAAACCAGTGTATATTTTTGTGGGGGTAGTAATTGTGGCAGTTTCAGAAATAGGTAAAAATGCGCTTAAGGTATTAGAGAAAAGATATCTTGCAAAAGATAAAAACGGAAACAACATTGAAGATGTAGAGGGTATGTTTAGGCGTGTTGCGGTGGCAGTTGCAAGTGCAGAGGTTAAGTACGACGAAACAACAGACGTTGTGCAAACAGCTGAAGAGTTTTATAAAATGATGACGGGGCTAAGGTTTTTGCCAAATTCTCCAACATTAATGAACGCAGGTAGGGCAATGGGCCAGCTATCGGCGTGCTTTGTTTTGCCTATTGAAGACAGCATGGAGGCGATTTTCGAGGCTGTAAAACAAGCGGCATTAATACATAAATCGGGCGGTGGCACGGGATTTTCGTTTAGCAGGTTGCGCCAAAACGGCGCTACGGTTAACACAACAGGCGGTGTTGCTAGCGGCCCTGTAAGCTTTATGCGTGTGTTTAATATGGCAACCGAGGCTGTAAAACAAGGCGGCACAAGGCGTGGCGCAAACATGGGTATTTTACGGATAGATCACCCCGATATAGAAGAGTTTATTAACTGTAAATCGAACAATAAGGACATAACGAATTTTAACATATCGGTTGGCATAACCGAGGCGTTTATGCAAGCTGTGCAGGCAAACACCGATTATGACTTGCTAGACCCTGTTACGCATAAAGTAATTGCACAGAAAAACGCAAGGGAAATTTACAATAAAATAGTAGATGCCGCATGGCACAACGGAGAGCCGGGCATTATATTTTTAGACAGACTGAATAAAGACAACGTAGTGCCTGCACAGGGCGAAATAGAGAGCACAAACCCGTGCGGAGAACAGCCGCTTTTGCCGTACGAGAGCTGCAATTTAGGAAGTATAAACCTTGTAAAAATGTTGCGCCGCACAAGTGAGGATAAGTTTGAAATTGACTTTACATTGCTTAGAAAAACAGTGCATACAGCTGTGCATTTTTTAGACAACGTAATAGATGTAAACAACTACCCAATTAGCAAAATAGGCGAAGTAACGAAAGAAACACGTAAAGTAGGCCTAGGCATTATGGGCTTTGCCGACATGCTTTTGTATATAGGCATGCCATATAACAGCGACGAAGCAATTGAATTTGCCGAAAATATAATGAACTTTATAAACATAGAAGCGCACAACGCAAGCAAAATACTTGCAAGAAAAAGGGGTGCTTTCCCCTTGTTTTATTCAAGCATATATGCGCAGTCATCGCCTATGCGCAACGGCACAGTAACAACAATTGCACCAACAGGTACACTAAGCATGATAGCAGGATGTTCCTCGGGCGTAGAGCCGGTTTTTGCGTACGTTTACATACGCAATATTATGGACGGCACCGAGATGATAGAGGTAAACCCTGTATTGAGATACGAGCTTGAAAAGAGGGGAATTTTCTCGAAAGAGCTTATGCGCAAGGTTGCAAAACAGGGTAGCCTTGCCCATATAGATGAAATACCACAGGACATAAAAAATATTTTTGTTTGCTCGCACGACATTACACCCGAGTACCATATAAGAATGCAAGCGGCGTTTCAGCGCCATACCGACAACGCCGTGTCGAAAACAATAAACATGCCTAAAACGGCAACAAAGCAAGAGGTTAGCAACTGTTATATGCTTGCATTTAAGCTGGGTTGTAAAGGCGTTACAATATATCGAGACGGCTCGAGAGATGGACAAGTACTTAATATTGGAAGTGTAAAACAAGAAGATCAAGGCAAAACGAAAGAGCAAGCAATAAGTGCCGATGCTATAAAACAAAAGTACGAAGTGGCACAGTATGGCGAAATTATGCCAAGGCCAAGGCCGGCCGTTACAATGGGCTTTACCGAGCGCATGAAAATAGGTTGCGGCAACCTATACGTTACTGTTAATTACGACCAAAACGGTATATGCGAAGTATTTACAAGCACAGGCAAAGCCGGCGGTTGCCCAAGCCAAAGCGAGGCAACGGCACGCCTTGCAAGTGTGGCACTGCGCAGCGGCCTAAGCGTAGACGAAGTGTTTGATCAATTAAAGGGAATACGCTGCCCGTCCACAATAAGGGCGGGAGACGTAAACTGTACGTCTTGCCCGGATGCAATTGCAAAAGTGCTTAGAAAAGTGGACAGCTTTATTAAACAAGAGGATACACAAAAACGCGGTGCATTAGAACCTGAAAAGGTGTTGCCGAATAAATCGGTAATTAACCTTGTGCATAAAAAGCAAGAGGAAAAAAGTACAAAAAGCGAACAGCAAAATTTGGAAAAAGATAGCTTGACTTATGTAGATGAAAAAGTGTATAATAGTACACAGAAGTATCAGAATAACAAAGATTTTGTAATTGAAAGCCAAAATGAAGATATAAGCGAGAACAACATGGCTTTACCTACATTACCTGTTGCAAACCAATTGAGCTCCGATTTATTTGGCAGCATAGGCGTTAACCCAAACGAGGTAAACTTGCCGCAGGTAAACACAGTTGTAAGCGATGAAAG
>CAYJLZ010000065.1:0-11970 GCA_964371265.1 uncultured Bacteroides sp.
CAAAGATTTCTTCAAAACTTCTTCACTTGCTCCCAAGTCAATAAGTGCGGCAACGCTCATGTCTGCACTAATTCCGCTAAAGCATTCTAAATACAAACTCTTCATCGTTTTCTCCTTTGTATTGCTAAAAAGAGCAGTTGCTTTTAATATTTTAAAATAAAATTGCCCTTTTACTTAATACTACTGTTAACTGTTAGTTATAAGTTTAATTTTTAATTGAATAATAATTGTTATAACTTTTTTATTATAACAAAATTGTTAAATAAAAACAAATAACAAACTGCACATAATTTTTTTAAAATCTCTCTTCAATTGCAATATTTAATAATTACTGTAAATTTATATGTTTAGTATATATTTGCAAAACATTTACCACTGCGCTTTATTAAGCTTGACATGCAAATTTTTGTAACTTATACTAATAGAAGTATTCTATTTTTTAAAATTTCATAAAATATTTAACATTTTATTTAGGAGTGATATATTTGAAGGCAATAAAAGTAACAAAACCGTTTGAAGTTGAAGTGACTGAAGTTGATAAACCTAAAATAGTAAACAGTGATGATGTTTTAATTCGCATTACATCGGGCGGCATTTGCGGATCGGACATGCAAATATATAACGGCACTAATTCGCTTGCAACTTACCCTCGTGTTATTGGACACGAATTTGGCGGCGTTATAGAACAAACAGGTGAAAATGTAAAAAACTTAATTGCAGGCGACAAAGTTTGTGTTAATCCTGTTATAAGTTGCAATAGTTGTTATGCGTGTAGCATTGGGCGCGGCAACGTGTGCTCATCGCTGGAGGTTATGGGTGTGCATCGTGATGGTGGCTTTGCACAATATATTTGTGTGCCGCAGCAAAATGTACACAAGTTTAATGGCGATTTTGACCAAACACTTTTGTGCCTTGTTGAGCCTTATACTATTGGTATGCAAATTAATAATCGTGCAAAAATTACAAAGGATGACGTAGTTTTAATAATTGGCAGTGGCCCAATTGGAATAGCTGCTATGCAAGTTGCAAAAATGCGCAAAGCAAAAGTTATAATGGCCGATATAGTGAAAGAGCGCCTTGCCCGAGCAAAAGAAATGGGAGCCGATGAAATAATTTTATCTTCTGAAGAAGATATTGAGCAAAGAGTAAAACAAATTACAAATAATGAAGGTGTGCCGGTTGTAATTGATGCAGTTTGTATACCCAAAACATTTGAATTAAGTGTAAAGCTTGCAAGTGCTGCGGGCAGAGTAATTGTTATTGGTTTAAAGGCAGCACCATCTAACATTGTAATGGCAGACATAACAAAAAAAGAACTTGATATTATAGGTTCACGCCTTAGCAATAATTGTTTTGAATCTGTTGTGGAGTGTTTTGAAAACGGCTCGTTGCAACCGCAAAAAATGAAAACCGCTCAATTCCATTATACTGAAATTGAAAAGGCCTTTGATTTAATACAAAAAAGCCCCCAAGACATTTTAAAAGTAGTATTAACATTTGACTAATTAAAAAACAAAAACCTTGCAGCTTTTGCTGCAAGGTTTTTTTATATTGTTAAAGTTACTGTGTTTTTAAACTCATTTTAAGCACTCATTAACATTTTAATTTGCAAATCCGTCTTTTTCATAACAATCAAAACAATAGTTTGGCCTAGTTACTTCTTGCTTATAAGTAACTGTGGCAGATTTGTTGCACTTTTCACAAACAAGTTTTCGTGGTGAATAGTCGATTTCTTTTTCATTGTTACATGATTTGCAATTTTCAGGTAGCTGGTGTATGCCAAGCCCCACCATGCTCTCGTGTTCTCCTGCGGTAAGAAAAAATTGTTTGCCGCATTTTTTGCAACTTAACGTTTTGTCGTAATACATTTTGTACTCCTTTAATATTTATTTTTATTATAAATCCGGCCTAAGCCGACTTTTTTGCGCAAATTTTTTAGGTGTCATTCCTGTTTCGGTTTTAAATACTTTTATAAAATATTTTTCATCTGCAAAGCCTACCTCCATTGCTATTTCCGCTAGCTTTTCCTGTGTGTTTTTTAATATTTCTTTTGCCTTACTTATTCTGTAAGCTGTTAAATACTTTGTAAATGTTTCGCCTGTTTCCTTTTTAAATAGTTGCGATAAATAATTTGGCGTTATATCAAGCTCAAAAGACAGTGTAGTCAAATTAAAATCCAAGTTTGAATAGTCAGCCTTTATTCTTTGCAGAGCGTTTGAAACAATAATTGTTTTACACTGAAACAGCACGTTGTAGCTTTTTTCACATATTTTCATAATTTGCACACGCATATAATTTAACAGTTTTTCTTTATTTTCAAACAAGTAAATTGGATCTTTAATATCTTTGTGCTCAATTAAATATTCGCAAACACCGTAGCGCTGTGTTTTAAATGCATCTTCTAAATAGCGTATTAAGTCGTGGCAAAATCTTTTTACAATGTTTATGGAAAATTTATCTTCATCTTCCATAAAACTTTCAACATGCTGCCATTTTTTCATTATAAAATTTACATCTTCATCAATAAGCTGTTTTAAAAACTCTTGTTTATCAAATCCTATTTTTTCTAGCTCTGTTATCAATTCTATATACTTTTCGCTATCGTCATTGTTGTATGAAGTTGTAGTTTTAACAGTAGGTTTTTTTAGTTTTAAAATTGATTCTTCAAGCAATTTTAAATTAATTGGTTTTAATATATAATCGCAAACCATTTGGTATGAACACGCCTTTTGTGCGTAAAAAAAATCATCGTAGCTGCTAACAATTATTACTTGAGGGTTATAATTTTCCTCTATAAGCTGTGTTATTAAATCAAATCCGGTTTTTTCCGGCATTCGAATATCCAGTATAATTACATCTACAGTATTTTCTCTTACTGTTTTAATTGCTTGGTTAACATTTGCAGCTGTAGAAATAACTTGCATATCATAGTTTTCCCATTTTATATTTTTTCGAATACCCTCTCTTATTATTCTCTCATCGTCAACTATAAGAACATTTAACACTAAGTTTCCACCTCCGAATAATCATTTGCCTTTTTTTTATAATTTATTGGAAATATTATATTTGCCACTGTATATTTATCTTCTATTTCATAATAGTACTTAAAATTGTTTTTATATCTTAAAGACAATCGAGCCTGTATATTTTTCACTCCGTAGTGCTGATTATCCGCCCCATTATATGGCGATGAAATTAAGTTGGATATTAACTGAATGTTTAAATTCCCACCTGTATTCTTCACCTTTTCATGTATGTAGTCTCCTTCTTTTGTTATTTCTATAATTATTTCTCCACAGCCCATGTTTTTTTCTATTCCGTGATAAATTGCATTTTCAACTAAAGGTTGCAACAACATTTTTATTGTATGGTTATAATTTATACTTTCATCTACATAAATTTTTGTTGTTATAGAATTGCTGTATCTTATTTTTTGTATTTCTAAATACGAAAGAACATGCTTCACCTCATCTTCAATAGTTATAACATCTTCACCTTTACTAAGTGAAATTCTTAGCAAAGATGCAAGTGATGTTACTATTAGGCTTATATCCTCAGCGTTATACTCTCTTGCCAAAAAGTTTACTGTGTCCAGAGTATTATACAAAAAATGAGTATTTATTTGTGCTTGAAGTGCAGTTAATTCTGTTTGCTTTTGCTTAATTTGGTTAATATAATTTTTTTCTATTAAGTCGTTTATAACATCTATCATATAGTTAAAGCTATCGTAAAGCTGTTTAATTTCTCCGCCCTCTTTAGTTTCTACTTTTGCGTCAAGCACGCCGCCTCTCACCTGTGTCATTGTTTGCGACAAGTTTACAATAGGAGTAGCAAATTTTTTGGAAAAATAAATTGATGCCACTAGTACAGCAAAAATAGGAATGCACAATATAATTAACAATGGTAAGTTAATTATATTTAAAAAAGGATTTACTAAATAATTAACCGGTACACTACCAACAAGATATATGTCGTTGCTATTTATTTTATTGCGCATATAATAACTGTTATCTTCCACGTAGTAATTAACATTAGATTTTAATATGCTTTTCAAATTTGTCATATTTGTTGGTTGCATCAACCTAATTTCTTCATTAAATTGTTCGACTATAAATGCATTTATGTTATAGTTAGTTTTTAGTTTCGAAATCATTGTAGATTTTATATCTTCTGACGATATTTGTATTGCAATTACACCTAATACTGTTTTCCAATCTTTAGTATCATAAACCGCTTTGTATATTGTTAAATCGCCTTGGCCCATGGTATCAATTTGCACAACAAATTCACCCGGGTTTTGCCCTGCCTGTTTTACCGAGTCTAAATTATGTATATATTGGTTGCTTGTATATGTTGATATAAACGGGCTTTCGATTCTATAATACATACTATCATTTAAACCATATATAATGGCACTATACCCTATTCTTCCCGCACGTGATCCAAACGCATCGAAAAAACCTTTTTGAGAAGGGCGTTCTAGCATTCCTGAATAATATATACTGTTTAAATAATTTGCTGTTTCGTTCACATCTGTTAATTCAACATTAAAATCTCGCAAAAAATCTTGCAATTCATTATTAACAGAAAGAGTTAGCAAGTGCGACTGAGATGTTTCAATTATTGAAGATAGGTGTGATGAATACTGTTCAAAAACAAGATTGTATGTATGCTTTGAGTTATTTAGCACCTGGTTATATGTAAAAAGCGACAATACAATGCCAATTAACAGCGTTCCTACCAAAATTATTGTTCCAAACACCAAAAATAATTTTCTGTGCAAAATTATCACCTCGCAAAATATACAAAAATCTTGTACACATAATACTACAAATGTTACAAAAAGCAAACAAAAAAATAGATATTTCCACTTTTTTTGATGAATTTTATAATTGTGCAACTACAATTGAATAAACTATAATATAAACAAGTCGCAAAGCAAAACAATGCGACTAATTATTACGATAACAATTTGGAGGAAGAAATGAAAAAGATTTTATCACTTTTATTGGCATTGGCAATGATAGCAACATTAATGGTTGCGTGTGGACAACAAGAAGTTGCCACAGAAAGTCCAGCAAGCGAAACCGAGCAAACATCTGATGACAGCCAAAGCGCAGAACCAATTAAAGTTGGTGTATTAGCTGTTTTAACAGGTGACTATGCAACACTTGGCACAACTTGCAATACATCTATGCAAATTGCACTAGACGAAATTAATGCTGCCGGCGGCGTTTTAGGTGGCCGACCAATTGAATTTGTAACACTTGATACAACAGGCGACGCAACAGAAGCCGTTGAACTTGCAAGACAACTTATAGAAGATGAAGAAATTGTAGCCGTACTTGGCCCAATTAGAGGAGCTGTTGAAGGCTTTACTGTTTGCCCCGTTACTAATGAGGCAGAGCTTGTAACACTTCTTCCTATTGTATCTGTTAACGACTTTACAGCAATGGGCGATTATGTTTTTTCAATGGCAGGCAGACAAGCATTTGAAATGCCTCACCTAGCAGAAGCTGTTTTAACAGACATACTTGACACTAAAAAAATAGCTGTTATTTATAAAAACAACGAATGGGGTGTATCCTCTGTTGAATCTTTAGAAGCTGCTTGTGAAGAGCAAGGCATTGAAATTGTTTCTTTAGAGCCATATGCTGAGAGCGAAACAGACTTTACAACTGTTTTAACAAAAATGCGCCAAACCGACCCAGAAGCAGTTGTTCTTGTAAGCGAAGCTGTTGACGGCGCTGCTGTACTTACACAAATGCAACAACTTGGTTGGGACGACGTTGCAAAAGTAGGCGTTGGTTCTCTTTACAGCGATCAAACTCTTACATTTACATCTGAGGGTGCCGCAGAGGGCCTAATTACAACAACAGCTTCTTTCATATCTGAAGAAGATCCCGAACTATATGCTTATGCTCAAGAATTTGAAGCTAGAGAAAATTATCCTCCTACAGTTCACGGCCCACTATCTTACGACAGCGTTGTTATGCTTGCTAGCGCTATTGAACTTGCAGGTAGCACAGACCGCACAGCAATTAAAGATGCTCTTTTTGCACTTGAAGACGTTGAGGGTATTGCCGGAACATATACTTTTACTGATATAGGCGATATTTTGCGCGACTATGCCGTAATTAAAGTTGAAGACGGAAAATTTGTAAACTACTAATTTTTACTAACATTTAATTTTTTAAAGCAATGAAAATATTAAAATTATAAATATCTAAATCCTAGGCAGTGTCGTCAAAAGCAGCATTAGCATTTGCGACGACACTGCCGTAACTTTTTGTAATTGATATTTAACTAAATATTATGGAGGAAAACCTATGTATGTTTTACAGCAAGTTGTAAACGGAATTTCTCAGGGCAGCATTTATGCGTTACTTGCTATTGGTTTTACATTAATTGTTGGCGTTGTAGGCCTTGTTACTTTTGCATACGGCGAAACTTTAATGATAGGTGCCATGGCAGCATATTACACTGCCTTTGCATTTGATACTAATTTGTACCTGGCTGCACTAGTTGCATTTATTGCCTCTGCAATTGCCGGATTTTTAATTCACAAAATAGCTTACGAGCGCTTTTTAGATGCACCTAAATCTATAAGTTTACTTTGCACTATTGGGTGCAGTATGCTTATAAAAAACCTTATGCAAATTATTGCCGGCGTAGACACAAAGGCTATGCCCACAATTATAGAACCTGTTTATTACGAGTTTAGTGGAATTAGAGTTTCAAATATTCACCTTGTAATTATAGCAACAGTTTTGGTATTATCGGTGTTTTTAACATATTTGTTAAATAAAACACGCATAGGCTTGCAGCTTAGGGCGGTAAGCCAAGATAAAATGGCATCTTCGCTAGTAGGCATAAGCGTAAAAAAAGCCACGTTGGTTGGAAATTGTTTAGGCACAGGCCTTGGCGGAATTGCCGGTTTGCTTATTAGCTTATATTTAAACACTACAAGCCCTACTATGGGCGCAGTTATAGGCATTAAAGCAATAATATGTTGCGTTCTTGGCGGCTTAACAAATATTACAGGTGCTGCAATAGGCGGTATAGTGCTTGGCCTTGTAGAAAACCTTGGAATAGTAGTTTTACCATCTACTTACCGTGATTTATTTTCATTTGTATTTTTAGTAGTTGCACTTATGGTAAGGCCTACCGGACTATTTGTATGGGGGAAAAAGAACACATGAAAAATATAAATACAACACAAATAAAAGATTTGTTTGAAAAACACAAAATAAAAATTGCAATTATTTGTTTTATTATAGCAGCTTTGCTTCCACTTGTGTTGCAAAGTTCGTATCAACGCGGCATAATAACAAAAATTACCATTTATGCAATTGCTGCAAGCGGCCTTAACATAATAAATGGTTACAGCGGCCAAACAAACCTTGGAATGGCCGGCTTTATGTGTATTGGCGCTTACACCGCCGGTATTTTAAGCACCAAAGTCGGTGTGCCATCAATGCTATGCATTTTGGCTGGGTTTATTTTTGCCGGTTTAATAGGGTTTTTAGTCTCTCTTCCCACTCTGCGTTTATCTGGCACTTTTTTAACTATAATTACACTCGGTTTTTCCGAGGTTATACGGATGATTGCCATAAATGCAGAATTTTTAACCGAGGGCACTTTAGGACTTAAAGGCGTACCTATGCTTACATTTTTTGGCTTAAAAATTGATGCCGGAACACCTTATTACTTATTTGCACTTATAGTATTAGCGCTTATTGTAATTGGGCTTTACAGAATAATTAACTCTCGAATCGGCCGTGCATGGATTTCAATTCGTGAAGATCAAGAGGCATCAAGGGCACTTGGAGTTGAAATTTCTTTTTATAAGTCGATTAACTTTATAATTGGCGCAATGATTGGCGGCCTTGCAGGTGCAATAATGCTATTTTACTATCGCTATACAGCTCCCGACAACTGGATGCTCGAAGAAGGTTTTAATGTGCTTTCTATGGTAACAATTGGCGGTATGGGCACACTTGTTGGCCCTATTTTAGGCTCTATTGTTACAAACTCTATTACCGAGGTGTTCCGTTTTGCATCTCAATACAGATTAGTGCTTTATGCAATTTTAATTATTTTAACTATGTGGATTAGGCCACAAGGCATTGCAGGTGCATCTGACAGTGTGGTTGCAAACTCGGCCGGAATTAAACTTAAAAAGCGTAAGAAGAAAAAGGTTGGGTGAAAAATATGGAAAAAATATTGGAAACTAAAGGTGTAAGTAAATTTTTTGGCGGATTAAAAGCTGTTAACGAAGTTAGCATGTCTGTAAACAAAAACGAAGTGTTTGGAATAATTGGCCCAAACGGTGCAGGAAAAACAACTTTTTTTAATCTCTGCTCGGGCACTTATACTGTTACAGATGGAAATGTTATTTTAAACGGAGAGGAAATAACTAACCTCGGCCCTGAAATAATTGCTCGAAAAGGACTTGCAAGAACTTTTCAAAACATTAAGCTGTTTAATTATATGACAGTGCTTGACAACGTAAAAATAGGTTGTCATATAAATACAAAAACTAATATTTTTGATGCGCTTTTTCATACTAAAACTTATAAAAAAGATGAAGAATATGTAACAAATCAGGCCATGGAAGTTTTAAAAAGTGTAGGCCTTGAAGAATATGCAAAAACAAAGGCAGGCAATTTAGCATACGGCACACAGCGTAAAGTTGAAATTGCACGTGCACTTGCAACAAATCCATCTATACTATTGCTGGATGAACCGGCCGCCGGCATGAATCCAAATGAAACATGGTCGCTACTTGAATTTATTAAAAAAGTTAGAGATACCGGCATTACCGTTGTTGTTATTGAACACGACATGAAATTTGTTATGAACTTGTGCGACAGAATTTTAGTGTTGAACTTTGGCCAAAAAATTTGCGAGGGCACACCTGAAGTTGTTAAAAAAGATGAACAGGTACAGCTAGCTTACTTTGGTAAAAGCGGAATGCAACACACTCAATAAGATAAGAGGTAAAATGTATGCTTAAAATTGAAAATTTAGTTGTGGACTACGGACACATAAGCGCGCTTAGAGGTATTTCGCTAGATATAAATGAGGGCGAAATTGTAACACTTATTGGCTCGAATGGTGCGGGTAAGTCCACTACACTTTGCTCTGTTAGCAATTTAATACCTAAAACAGAGGGCAGCGTTATATTTCGTGGCAAAGACATTTCTGAAACAAAGGCTGCTGCCATTGTTTCTTTAGGTGTGTGCCACGTACCCGAGGGCAGGCATGTTTTTCCTAAAATAAATGTAGAGGAAAACTTAATTTTAGGTACGATGTCTAAAATGAAAATGACTAAAGCGCATATAAAGGCGAATATAGAAAAAATGTACGAAATTTTCCCTCGTTTAAAGGAAAGACGCCACCAAATGGGAAGCACACTTTCGGGCGGAGAGCAACAAATGCTTGCAATTGCAAGGGGGCTTATGAGCGATCCCGATTTAATTATGTTAGATGAGCCTTCTTTAGGGCTTGCCCCCATTATTGTAGATGAAATATTTGAACTGATTGCTAATTTAAAAAATAACAAACAAACAGTTTTACTTGTTGAACAAAATGCCAATATGGCTTTGCAAATAGCCGACAGAGCGTATTTACTTGAAAACGGCGAAATTGTTAAAACCGGTACAGGTGCACAATTATTGCACGACGACAGTGTAAGACAAGCTTACCTTGGTGGCTAGTTATTTTTGACAAATTTAATTTACAAGGAGAACATTTTATGCTAAACTTAAAATTGCAGACAATGTTAGATGAAAGAAATTTACCGCCTATACTTGTTAATAACGATGGCACAGCATGTGATACAAAACAAAAGTGGCCAAAAAGAAAGAAAGAAATTTTAGAGATTTTTGAAAGAGAAGTTTTTGGTAAAATGCCACAAGCTCCTACTGACACTAAATACGAAATTTTAAGTACTTACAGCAGTGCTGCAGCCGGCTTTGCCGTATACTACCGCATTAAAATAAGTTTTACAACGCCTAAAGGGCCGTTTTCATTCGAGGCCGATATGTATATCCCCCGCAATGTTATTAATGTGCCTTGTATTGTTCACTTGCAATTTAACGACAGCCCCTTGCACAGAGTGTATCCTGTTGAAGACATTGTAAAACGTGGCTTTGCTACTATACTTGTGCGCTACAACGATATAATGCCTGATACGAATGATTTTTCTAAAGGCCTTGCCGGTATGTACATAGAAGACGTTAACAATCGCAAGCCGGAGGACTGGGGTGCAATTGGGTGTTGGGCTTTTGCGTCAAGCCGTGTTATGGACGTAATAGAGCAAATAGATTCCATAAATAGCAAGCGTGTGGCACTTGTTGGTCACTCAAGGCTTGGTAAAACCACAATGTGGTGCATTGCAAACGACGATCGTTTTAACTTGGCCGTTATCAATGCATCGGGCAATACCGGCGCTGCATTAAGCCGTGGCAACGAGGGCGAAAGAATAGAATACATTGTTAAACATTTTCCGCACTGGTTTACAACAAACTACTACAAATATGCGGGCAACGAGGACAAGCTGCCGCTTGATCAGCACCAAATTATTGCAGCTATTGCGCCGGTTAATATTTATATTTGTAGCGGCAATTTAGATTTGTGGGCAGCGCCAAAATCAGAATTTTTGTCGGCATTTGCTGCGTCGGAAGTTTTTGAACTGCTTGGTAAAAAAGGATTGGTTACTCCGGATGAATTGCCTGTTGCCGAAACATTCTTATCTGATGGTGACATTGCGTATTCTATTCACGAGGGTAGCCATTACATTGGCAGTTTTGAATGGAAAAACATTATGGATTATATGATTAAAATAGGCAAAAAGTAGCAAATTACTATTGGGGGGCATAAATTTATGAGAATTAACTACGAAGAAATGAAACAGGTTTTTAAAAAAATACTGCTTAAAAAAGGTTTTTTAGAGCAAACAGCCGAGCTTAGTGCAACACTGTTTGCGCAAAATAGCCTTGATGGTGTATATTCACACGGGGTAAACAGATTTCCCAGGGTTATGAGCTATATTGAAAAAGGTTATATAGACCCTAAGGCCGTGCCTACTAAAATTGATGGTATAGGCGGGCTGGAGCGATGGAACGGTAATCTCGGAATGGGAAATTCAAATGCCAAAATTTGTATGGACAGGGCAATAGAACTTGCAAAACAAAATGGCCTTGGTTGTGTTGCGCTGCAAAATACAAACCATTGGATGCGTGGCGGTGCATACGGCTGGCAAGCTGCAGACAGCGGCTGCATTGGCATATGTTGGACTAATACCCAGCCAAACATGCCTGCCTGGGGAGCTAAAGACCGACGCATAGGCAACAACCCTTTAATAATAAGCATCCCAAAAAGCAACAAACAGCACGTTGTTTTAGATTGTGCTATATCTCAGTTTTCTTATGGCAAAATTGAGCAGTGTGAATTAAATAATGAGCAGCTACCTGTTCCGGGAGGGTTTGACAGTGATGGGAACATGACTACCGATCCTTCCGAAATTACAAAAACTTGGCGTGTGCTTCCCATAGGATACTGGAAAGGCAGCGGTATATCTATTGTATTAGACCTTGTTGCGTCTGTGTTATCTGGTGGGCTATCTACCAGTGAAGTTGGAAAGCTAGGCGGCGACGAATACAAAGTTTCTCAGTTTTTACTCGCTATTGACCCTTCTCACTTCAATAGCAAGCAAATGACAGAGTCTATTGTCGACACTGTTTTAAGCGATATTGCAAGCTCTGAGCCGATTAAAGAGGGTCACAAAATATTATATCCCGGAGAGAGAGCCTATGCAACACGCTTAGAAAATTTAAAAAATGGTATTCCCGTACAAGATAAAATTTGGAATGAAATTTTATCTTACTAATATACAAACATTAATCGGGCCTGATTATCAGGTTTATAATAAACCGATAATTTGTACAGAAAAAATAAATTAAA
>CAYJLZ010000066.1:0-3537 GCA_964371265.1 uncultured Bacteroides sp.
ACCCTATCGTATGCCGACGGACTTTCGCCCCTTTGCATATGGCTTGGCACACATACTCTTGTTTCAAATCCTGTCGCGCTCTCTATTTGCTTTGCAATTCTGTTTGTTGCAGTAACTTCGCCGTTTTCTTTTCTCTTTTCAATGCGCTCTTTTCTCTTCATTCCGGCTTCTTTTATGTCGTACGCACCCTCGGCAACTGCCAATATCGAAAACGGCTTTCCGTTGTCGTTTCTGTTGCCTATTGCCTTACATACATTGTCGATATTATATGGTATTTCAGGTATTAATATTATATCGGCGCCCCCGGCTATACCCGAGTACAGTGTAAGCCAGCCTGCCCTATTGCCCATAAGTTCTATAACAATACATCGTCTGTGGCTTGATGCTGTTGTGTGTATTCTATCTATTACCTCTGTTGCAATATCCACCGCTGTGTGGAAACCAAACGTAACATCTGTACCCCATATATCGTTGTCTATTGTTTTTGGCAGGCCTATAATATTAAGCCCTTCTTCGCTTAGCAAATTTGCCGTTTTGTGTGTGCCGTTTCCGCCAAGGCACAAAAGGCAATCAAGTTTTGCATCTTTATATGTCTTTTTCATTGCCTCTACTTTGTCTATTTTATCATCGCCAATAACACGCATAAGTTTAAACGGTGTGCGCTTTGTACCAAGTATTGTACCGCCTCTTGTTAATATTCCCGAAAAATCGATGGGCTGCATTATGCTATAATCGCCCCTTATAAGTCCGTCGTATCCGTTTCTTACACCAACAATCTCTACGGCATCACCAAACCTTTGATATAGCGCCTTTGCCGCTCCTCTTATTGTGGCGTTTAGCCCCGGGCAATCGCCGCCCGATGTTAATATTCCTACACGTCTTTTCATGACAGCATCTCCCTTTATTGGTTAATATATAAAAAACATCCTACTTTAATGTATTATAACACATAATTATGTATATTAACAATGTAAATTTGTATAAAATGTAAACTTGTTATTAATATTATATAATTTTGATTGCAAATTATTTTTTTACTGATACAATATGTTTAAAGCAAAAACTATTTGTGCTAAATTAAGAATGGAGATTTTAAATGAACAAAAGTGTATACAGCATTATACTTATGGACGAGGTTGTTGCAAGCATAGACAAAATTGCTTATAAGCAAGGCACCAGCCGCAGTAATATGATTAACCGAATTTTAGCACAATATGCGAATATTGCCCTTCCAGAACAACATATGCAAAGTGTTTTCAGTGAAATTGACAAGATAATTAATACTCACGTAGCGTTGCACAAAATGATATCCGGTAGCGATGCAATAATTTGCATGAGGAGTGCGCTTGAATACAAATACAACCCCAGTGTACGTTATGCACTTGAGGTATATGCACCGAGTAGCGACTATTTAGGTATTTTAAAGGTGAGTATGCGAACACAAAACAGTGCCTTGCTTATGTGTTTAAATAAGTTTTTTAACATTTGGCAGTTGTGCGAGCAAAAATATTTACAAGGATTTAGCCGTAATTATGAAGTAGACTGTGCAAAGTACACAAGAGAGTTTAACGTGCCAAGCATTGCGAATTTAACGCCCGACGAAACAGCAAATATAATAATAGAATATATATCGTTGCTTGATGAATGCCTAAAAAAGTATTTTTATGCACTAAGTAGCGGACAGGATGCCGCACATGAAACAGAAAAAACATACATTAACAATTTAAATAATCGAATATCGCAAATTTGAGAGGAGAAATTTACATGAACACACACAATTTAACGAAAAATTCCATATCGGCAATACAAAGTGCGCAATCAATAGCAATTGAACATGCAAACGAGGCTTTGTGCCAAGAACATTTACTATACGCATTGCTTTTGCAAGATAACGGACTTATACCACAGCTTTTACAAAAGGGCGATGTAAGTACATCTGACGTACTAAAAGAAGTTGAGAAAAAAATATCTTTGATACCGCACGTTGGCGGAAGTGCACACACAGCCGATAAAGTTTACGTTACACCCGAGCTTGACAAAGCGCTTACAGCCGCCGAAAAAACAGCTAAAGGCATGAGCGATGAATATGTATCGGTAGAGCATTTGATGCTAGGGTTAATTGAGGTTGCTAATAAGGCACTAAGCGAAATTTTTAAGCAATTTAGCATAAATAAAAAACAGTTTCTAAACTTGCTTGCAAGTGTTAGAGGAAATGTTCGCGTTACAAACGACACACCCGAGGCTACGTATGATGTATTAAAAAAATACGGACAAGATCTTGTTGAACTTGCAAAACAGAAAAAGCTAGACCCTGTAATAGGCCGAGATGCCGAAATACGCAACGTTGTGCGCATACTAAGCCGAAAAACAAAAAATAACCCCGTGCTTATTGGCGAGCCCGGTGTTGGCAAAACCGCAATTGCCGAGGGGCTTGCACTGCGAATTGTTAGCGGAGATGTGCCTGAAAATTTGAAAAATCGCAAAGTTTTTAGCCTAGACATGGGCACACTTGTTGCGGGAGCAAAGTACAGGGGCGAATTTGAAGAGCGCCTTAAAAGTGTTTTAAGTGAAATTAAAAAAAGTGATGGTGAAATAATACTTTTTATTGATGAACTTCACACAATAGTTGGCGCAGGCAAAACCGACGGTGCAATGGACGCCGGCAATTTGCTAAAGCCAATGCTTGCAAGGGGCGAGCTGCACTGTATAGGTGCAACTACGCTCAACGAGTATAGGATTTATATAGAGAAAGACCCGGCACTTGAAAGGCGTTTCCAACCTGTTTTAGTAGCTGAACCGACAGTCGAGGATACCGTTTCGATTTTGCGTGGCCTTAAGGAGAGATACGAAGTTTACCATGGCGTAAAAATTAACGACAGTGCAATAATTGCCGCATCTACACTTTCTCACAGGTATATAAGCGATAGATTTTTGCCCGACAAGGCTATTGACCTAATAGACGAAGCATGTGCAATGATTAAAACGGAGATAGACTCTTCGCCCGAGGAGATGGATGCTTTAAGGCGAAAAATTATGCAGAGTGAAATAGAAATTACAGCATTAAAAAAAGAGACAGACAACTTAAGCAAAACAAGACTTTCACAGTTAAAAGAAGAAATCGCCATGCAAAAAGAGCAATTTCATTCTATGAGCGCGATGTGGGAGAATGAAAAATTAGGCATAGGAAGAGTACAAAAACTGCGAGAAGATATTGAAAAGACAAGCGCTGACATTGCAATAGCCGAGCAAAGTTACGATTTAAACAAAGCGGCCGAACTAAAGTACGGTGTGCTTCCAAACTTACAAAAACAACTAGACGAAGCAGAAAAACGTGCGGAGAGTTCAAAAAACTCGTTGTCATTATTAAGGGACAGAGTAACCGATGCTGAAATTGCCGAAATTGTAGCTAAGTGGACAGGTATACCTGTTGCAAGGCTATTGGAGGGCGAGCGAGAAAAGCTTTTAAGCCTTGAAGACATATTGCACAAGCGAGTAATAGGGCAAAACGAAGCTGTAAAAAAGGTATCGGAAGCTATT
>CAYJLZ010000066.1:3547-11912 GCA_964371265.1 uncultured Bacteroides sp.
CTATTTTAAGCAGTAGGGCAGGTATAGCTGATACCTCAAAGCCAATTGGTAGCTTTTTGTTTTTAGGTCCTACCGGTGTTGGAAAAACAGAGCTTGCAAAAACGCTTGCGCACAGTTTATTTGACGATGAAAAAAACATGGTGCGCATAGACATGAGCGAGTACATGGAGAAGTTTTCGGTTAGCAGGCTTATAGGCGCACCTCCAGGATACGTTGGATACGACGAAGGAGGCCAGCTTACCGAGGCAGTAAGGCGCAAGCCGTATTGTGTGTTACTTTTTGACGAAATTGAAAAAGCACATCCCGATGTATTTAATATTTTGTTGCAAGTGCTTGATGACGGCAGAATTACCGATAGTAGCGGCCGTGTAGTAGACTTTAAAAACACAATAATTATTTTAACAAGTAACATCGGTAGCAATTTTATACTTGATGGTATTTCAAACGGTGAAATAAGCCAAAGCGCAATAAACAGTGTAAACAAACTGTTAAAAGACAGCTTTAGACCCGAATTTTTAAATAGACTTGACGAAATAGTGTACTATAAACCGCTTGATAACAAAGAAATTTACAGTATAGTTGAAATTATGCTAAAAGATTTAACGCAAAGGCTTGAAAACAAGCAACTTAAACTTATTGTAACCGAACGAGCAAAGCAATTTATTGCAACATCAGCTTACGATGCAGTTTACGGCGCAAGACCGCTAAAAAGGTTTATAAGCCAAAATATCGAAACGCTTGTTGCAAAAAAAATAATTGCAGATAACCCCGCACCGGGTTGCAAATACACAATAGACGTTGATAATAACAACAAAGTAATATGCACATAACAAAGCAAAAACGAGGGTATTGTCACCCTCGTTTTTATTATTTCACTTTATTTTATTTGACTAAATCAGCAGTATATTTTATACTAAAATTAATTGTAAAAACTATTGTTAACTTGCCGGTAATTTTACATTGTAATAAAATTATCATATAAGCATACTGCAATTACACCACAATAATATATTACAAAAAACAAATTTATGCGTTTTAAAATGTGAAACGGAGTGTTAACTAACATGAAAGATTTTTTAAGCACAAAACACAACGACATTAAAAAAATAAAATATGTGCTGTGTGATATTGACGACACTATTACACATAAAGGCAAGTTAACTGACAGCGCATACACAAGCTTATGGAAATTAAAAAGAGCTGGGTACAGCGTTATACCTGTAACCGGAAGACCTGCAGGCTGGTGCGACATGATAATTAGGCAGTGGCCTGTACATGCTGTTATAGGCGAAAACGGCGCCTTTGTATTTTACAGCGAAAACGATCAGATAAAAACTTTTACGCATCCGTCGGTTGCAAGTGGTGATGTGCACAAAAAACTTGAGAGTGTTAAAAAGGCTTGCCTTAGCGGTGTAAAAGGGTGCAGAGTGTCAAAAGATCAATTTAGCCGAATGTACGACCTTGCAATTGATTTTAACGAGGACCCACCGTATTTAGGCTTTGAAGCCGCTGAAAAAATAAGGCAAATATGCGAGGAAATGGGAGCTGTTGCCAAAGTGAGCAGTATACACGTTAACACTTGGTTTGGCAATTACAACAAAGTTGATATGGCCAGTTTATTTTTTAAACAAATTTTAAAAGTGGCTAATATAAAAGAATGCTGTATTTTTTTTGGCGACTCGCCAAACGACGAACCTATGTTTGAGTTTTTGCCTCTTACATGCGCTGTTGCAAATATTAAGCCGTTTTTACCTACTTTACAACATTTACCTGCATACATAACACAAAAAAATTCAAGCGATGGATTTGTAAGTGCCATAAATCATTTATTAAAATTAAAAAACAAGCCCGACTAAATACTGTATAAACGCCCAAATTGGCGGCAATGCAATTGCCGGCAAAAAGTTTGCCGTTTTTATTTTAGTAACACCTATAAAGTTAAGCGATATGCAAATTACAAGGCAATATCCCACCGAACATATTTGAGTTAGCAAGTTTCCTTGAAGAATTGGTTGCAGTGTTTCGGCAAGTATTGCTATACTACCCTGGTACACAAACACGGGCACCGAAGAAAATATTACGCCAGGGCCAAGCGTTGCTGCAAATATTATCGACGATATACCATCGAGCATGCTTTTTATGTAAAGCACCGAGGGGTCTCCAAGGCCGTCGTTTATTGCGCCTATTATTGCCATTGCCCCAATGCAATAAATAAGCGAGCCGCTTACAAAACTTTTTGCAAAACCCGACAGGTTTAATCTTTTTTCAATCTTTATTGATATACCCGACAATTTGTCGTCGATTTTTAAAACTTCTCCTATTAAAACGCCAATTACAAGGCAAATAATTACAACAATTTCGCCACTACTTTGCAGTTTACCGGTATCGCTAACTGTTATCATTGTTGTAATTGCACCGTTTAAAGCTGTAATTAAAAGAGCTATTCCCAGTGCAATATTTAAAGATTTTTCGTAGTTTTTGTTTATTCCTTTTTTTAACATAAGGCCAAAAAGGCCACCAAATATTATTGCAAGTGCATTTACAATTGTACCTATCATTTATTTTCTCCTACTAAAGTTACGTAGATACGATTATACTATTTTGCATAATTTATTGCAAGGATAAGGTAAATATTTAACAATAATATATGTCAAGTTTATACAATTTTTTTGTCGTACAGCCTTGCCGCGTTTAATATAACAATAATTGATCCTGCGTTGTGCACCAGTGCACCCGTTGCCGGGTTTAAAAGCCCCAGCACCGATAAAATAACGGCTAAAACATTTATTATCATAGCAAGCACTATATTAAACTTTATTGAATATATAGTTTCCCTCGACAGTTTTTTCAAATACGAAATTTTTGAGATATCGTCGCCCATTATTGCAATGTCTGCGGCATCTATTGCTATGTCGCTACCCATGCTACCCATTGCAATACCAACTGTTGCTGTTTTAAGTGCAGGTGCGTCGTTAACACCGTCGCCCACCATGCAAACAGCACCTGTTTTTTGCATTATTTCTTTTACTGCATCCACCTTATCTTTAGGCATAAGTGACGCTTTAACATCGCTTATGCCTACTTTTTTTGCAATAAATTGGGCGCTTTTTTCATTATCTCCTGTAAGCAAAACTGTTTTTGTTATTCCCGCTGTATTAAGCTGAGATACTGCAAAATTACAGTTTTCTTTTACTTTGTCGGCCAGTGCAATAATACCTAAAATTGTTTCTTTATTCGATACAATAACAGTGGCTTTACCTTGCTTTGCAAGGCTGTCAATTTTATCCAAGGTGTTTTTATCTATGTTTAGGTTTTCTATTTCTTCAATCATTTTTTCGTTGCCGCAAATTATAGTTTTTTCACCTACGCTTGCACTCACACCTTTTCCTGGCACCATTGAAAAATCAGTTACTTCAATTTGTGATGTTTTTTTAATTTTTGCATAATTACAAATTGCTTTTCCTATTGGGTGTTCTGAATGGCTCTCTACCGAAGAGGCAAGTTTTAACAGCTCATCTTCTTCAATCTCAATAGCAATAACGTCGCTTACTTCTAGTTTTCCATATGTTAAAGTACCTGTTTTATCAAATGCAACTGTTTTTATAGTGCCCATAAGCTCTAGTGCTTCGCCCGATTTTACAAGTACACCGTTTTTTGTTGCTTGCCCTATTGCAGCCATTATTGACGTTGGCGTAGCTAGCGCCAATGCACACGGACAAAAAACTACAAGAACAGTAACAGCTCTTATAAGTGCTGCACTTGGCATATGCATTACAAATGCAAAAATAATATATGTAATTACAGCAATTGCAATTGCCGACGGCACAAGATACCCCGCCCATTTATCTACTATTTTTTGTGTAGGAGCCTTTTGCGCATCCGCATCTTGCACAAGTTTTATCATTTTTTGCAGCGATGAATTTGCATACGATTGTGTTACATTAATATCAACACTTCCGAACCTGTTTATTGTACCTGTAAACACTTCATCGTTTTCGCTTTTATCCACAGGTAGCGACTCACCCGTAATTATACTTTGGTCAACCGTTGTTGTGCCACTTACAATAACTCCATCGGCAGGAAAACTTTCTCCCGGTAAAATCCTTAAAATATCTCCAGCTTTTATTTCTTGCGCATCTATTATTATTTGTTCATTACCATTAATTTTTCTGCCCTGTGCCGGCACAAGGCTCAAAAGTTTTTCTATACCTTTTTTTGCCTTTTCAACAGTTTTATCTTCAAGCCATTCGCCAAGTGCCATAATAAACGCAACCTCGCCCGCAGCAAAAACATCGCCTATATACACAGCAGCAATCATTGCAATTGTAATTAAAAGTGGTGAAGTTATTTTTTTATTTAAGGTGTGCACTGCCGCCCAGTATGCAAGCGGCGTACCCGATATTATAAGAGAAACCCAAGCCGGGTTTATAACAAATTCAAATTCTACACCTATTATAGGCAAAATATACTCTACAATAAAGCTTGCAAGTAAAAAAACACCCGATATTATTAACATTTGTTTACTGCTAAGTTTTTCAACAATTTTTTTCACTAGTAACACACTCTCCTAATTTTAATTTATATAGTTTTGGAAAACTGATTAAGCGCTGATATCAGCTTATTTATTGTTTCGTCCCCGTTTCCTTCGTTTATACTTTCCAGCACACAGTGGTGCATATGTCCCTCTAAAATTATTTGCCCTGTTTTGTGCATTGCCGATTTAACAGCACCTATTTGTATTAAAATATCCTCGCACGGTTTATCTTCTTCAACCATTTTACTAATACCTCTAACTTGCCCCTCAATTCTTTTTAAGCGCTTTTTAATATTTTCTATATCCATACATTGTTTCATATGCAATTTGTTTCCTTTCATTTTTTTTGCACAAATATACCCACACCCTTAGGGGGTATAGGTATATAGTATATCATATTATTTCTCTTGTCAATACGTTATTGTAAAAAATATTTTGCTATTTCAAAATAACAATCAAGCGATTTTTCAAACTCTTTGCATGGCACAAACTCGTTTGTTATATGCGCCTGCTTTAAACTTCCCGGCCCAAAAATAATTGCTTTAGTTCCTGCATTAAGTAAAAAACTTTGCTCGCAAGTTGCACCAAACTCTATCGGTTTTTGTGGCCTGTTAAGTATTTTTTGCGTTATATCGCAACATTTTTGCACAAATGCATCATCCGGCGGCACTTCACCGCCTTGTAAAAAATACAGTTTTTCTGTTTCATAATTTTTTATCCCTACATTCTCAAGCACATCTACAATTACTTTAAGAGACTGTTCATACGTTGTTTTTGGATGCACTCGACTGTCAACTAAAAGTCTTACTTTTGCAGGTACAATATTGTCTTTTTCATAGCCATGAACCATTGTTATACTTATACCCGGTGGGGGTAAAACGCTATGTGTTTGCTTTTGCAAATTTATATTTGCCTGTTGTAAGGCAAGTATAGCCTTTGCGGCATCTGTCATTGCCGTGTCGTCAATTGGGTTTAATGCGGCATGCCTTGCTTTGCCTTTTATGTCTACTTGGTGGCGTACAACTCCCCTATTAGCTATTGCAATGTTAAGGTTTGTTGGTTCACCTATCAAAGCTATTTGTGCGGGTTTATACTTTTTATAAAATGCATGTGCGCCAATACTTAAGCACTCCTCGTCGGCAAAAAAAGTTAGGCGCAGCGTTCCATTTAGTTTTACTTTTTCTTCGCTTAGCGCAATCATTGCCGCTGTCATTGCACTTAGTCCGCCCTTCATGTCACATGTGCCTCTGCCGTAAATTTTATCTTCTTTTTTTGTTGTATTAAGTGCATTGTAATTCCAATCATCTGTAAATGGCACAACATCTAAGTGTCCGTTAAACTCAAAAACAGGCTGTCCCTCACCTATTTGCGCAATAAAATTTGCCCTGTTGTTGCCAAGTTCCTGCAGTTCGCAATCTATATTATAGCTTTTTAACAAATTATATAAAACTACTGCTGCATTGCGCTCGTTTCCGGGTGGGTTCACTGTGTCAGCCTCAACAAGTTTTTGTAAAATATTGTAAAGCAGTTCGTAATATTTTTGTATCATCAATTTATTCACACCTTTATATTATTATGGCAATGGTTATAGTAACTATTGGTATAATAACACTATAATGCTATTATTTGCAAATATGCTGCAAAGCTTTTACAGTATATTTTTACTATGTGTGATAAATAAATTTACACTACAAACAATAACTTTTAAAAAACTAGCACAAATAATATTTAATACAAGCAAAAACCTTGACATACCTTTAAAATAAAGTTATATTGTTGAGATAAGATATTAGGAGTAGATAAAATATGATTGATAAAAAAATGATGGTTTCACTTGGAAATTTTAATCAAAAAATACATATCAAAAGTTTAAACGAGAAAAATCCCGTGCTTTTATTTTTGCACGGTGGTCCCGGTGTTTGTAACAGGCATTCGATTATGACAGCGCATAAAGATTTACTTGACACATTTACAGTTGTAGCATGGGATCAACGTGGTAGCGGTGGATCTTACTATGGTGTAGACATAAAAGATTTAACAATACAGCGCGTAGTAGACGATGCAAAAGAGCTTGTTGACTGGCTTTGCAATGAGTTTAAAAAGGACAAAATATTTATTATAGGTGGCAGTTGGGGTTCGGAGCTTGGTATATGGCTATCGTATAAGTACCCTGAAAAGCTTGCAGGGTTTGTAGGTTTTGGACAAGTAGTTAACGGAGAATTGAACGAACAAATAAGCTATGAATTTGCCCTTAAAGAGGCGCAAAAAGCAGGCGATGATGATAGTGTTAGTAAATTGCAACAGCTTGGCCCTCCAGTTAAGGGAGTATATAAGGGCGGATTTAAAGGCATGATGATACAGCGCAAGGTTATGATGAAGTACGGCGGGTACTCAAAATCGGCTAAAAAGCGCAGTTATTTCCAGTCGATGGTTGTGCCTATGTTTTTTTCGGGAGAATACACACTAAAAGATATTTATGTAATTTTTAATTGGCATAAAGTAGTGCTTGAGGCCATGTGGCCGGAAGTTGGTGCCACCGACCTTGCAAAGACATGCACAGAATTTGAAATACCTATTTTTATTTTCGACGGTGTGCACGACCAAAACACGCCTGCCGAGCTTGTAGAGGACTATTTTAACTTAATTAAAGCGCCCCATAAAGAACTTATATGGTTTGAGCATTCGGGACACAATCCAATGAGCGATGAGCCCGACAAATTTAAAAACCTTCTCAGAGAAAAATTAATTGATATATCAAAAAAAGGCGGTAATATATGAAAAAGGTAAATTTGAGTGAAAAATTTGGTTTTTGCGCATTTTCAACAGCTAGTAACGTTGTTTATCAGTTTAAAAGTATCTATTATTTGTTTTTTTTAACAAATGTTTTAAAAATGAACGTACTTATTGCGGGAACGATTTTAACAATTGGTACGATATGGGACGCTATTAACGATCCTCTTATAGGCTTTTGGGCTGTAAATAAAAAGTTTAAAAGTGGCGAAAAAAGCAGGCCGCTTGCCCTTTGGTTTTCAATACCATGGGCTATAACGGTTGTGCTGTTGTTTACCGATTTTAATACAACCGGTACTGCAACCATTGTTGTTTCTCTTATTGTTTACATTTTGTTCGAGACATTTAACACATTTATAAACATTCCATATAACAGTATGGCAGGCCTTGCCACCGGAATAGACAGTGAGAGGCGTAGCATAAACATGTTTAGAAATATAGGCGCAACACTTGGCGCTGCAATTGGTGCTGTTGCATGTTTACCACTTTTACAGCTTTTTGGCGCAATAGGAAGCGACGGCAACCTTGTGGATTCATCTGCGTCCAGCGGATTTTTGTACACAGCAATAATTATGGGCCTTGTGTGCATTGCCGGCGGCTTTATTCACTACTTTACAAGTAAAGAAAGAGTAAAGCAAATATCCGACGTACAGGATAGACTATCGGCAAAATCGGTATTTAAAATGCTAATTAAAAGCAAAAGCTGGATAATGAACACTGTTTATATTTGTTTGTATGGGGTTACAAATTTATTACTTATGAGCAGCGTTACATACTACGCTACATACATTTTAGGTCAAACTTCGGCTGCTACGCTAATACAAGCCGCATATTTGGTTGCCTCACTCGGTGCGTCGTTTGCAGTGCCTTTAATAGATAAAAAGCTAGGCCGAAGAAACACAATGATACTTGGAGCCGCAGTTGCCGTGCTTGGTAAAGTTTGGTTTATGTTTAACCCTTTTTCGGCACTAGGCATTTACATAAACGCTGTTACAGTAGGTATAGCAGCAACTATTGGGTTTATTATGTTTAACACAAACC
>CAYJLZ010000067.1:0-1957 GCA_964371265.1 uncultured Bacteroides sp.
GAAACCTATGAAAATATTAGGTTTGATGGGTAATCTGATATTGTTTATATAAAACAACATTAGGTAAGGCCTAGTATATTCACAATAAATATAAAAAAGCTACAATAAAATTGCAGCACACGTATATATAAAATACCCGAGAGCTTACAATAAAATAAGCTTTCGGGTTTATATAATTTTGAAAGAGGTTATAACATTTGGTTAACTTAATAATTTTTGCATTACTTTTGGCAGTGGATCAAATTACAAAATATTTGGCGGTTACATACTTACAACCCGTAAATACAGTGCCTTTTATACCAGGAATAATGGAGTTGCGATTCGTGCTTAACGACGGAGCCGCATTTAGTCTGTTTTCAGGCAACAGATGGTTTTTAATTGGATTTACGAGCCTTGCACTGCTAATTATTTTTTTGTACTTTATTATAAAAAAACCACAAAGTAAAATTGAAATATTTTGCATACTTTTGATTCTTGCAGGTGGGGTAGGTAATTTAATCGACAGAATTTTGCACGGAGTGGTTGTTGACTTTTTTGCAACTACCTTTATAAATTTTGCTGTGTTCAACGTTGCCGACTGTTTTGTAGTTATTGGGTCGATTGTAATGATGATATATGTGATTGCAGATGAAATAAAAAATAACAAATTGAATAAATCTAAAAAAGCAGATGATGATACAAATGAAAATTTATGAGTTTTCAGTAGACAAAAACGATGTTAGGGTCGATACATATATAAGTGAAAATATACACGACATGAGCAGGTCTTACGCGGCAAAGCTTGCAAGTGATGGGCTTGTTTTTTGTAACGGAAAACAGGTGCCCAAAAGCCATAAGTTGATTTTGGGTGATAAAATAACCGTAAATGTAAATACACCTACTCAGTTAAACGCAATACCTCAAGAAATAAAGCTTGATATAGTTTATGAAGATGAGTATTTGTTAGTTGTAAACAAAGAAAAATCAATGGTTGTACATCCTGCTGCCGGAAACAATGACGGCACGCTTGTCAATGCTCTTATGCATCATTGCAAGGGTAATTTATCGGCAATAAATGGCGTTTTAAGGCCGGGAATTGTACACAGAATTGACAAAAACACAAGTGGATTGCTTGTAGTTGCAAAAGATAATAACACTCATGCGCATTTAGCTCAGCAATTTGCCAATCACACAATTACGCGGCAATACTATGCTGTTGTGCACGGTAAAATTAAAAATGCAGAGGGTTTTATTCAGGCCGGTATTGCAAGGCACCCAATCGAACGCAAAAAAATGACTATAAACAATGTAAATGGTAAAAATGCCTATACATCGTATAAAGTGCTTAAAAACTACAATGGGTTTACATTAATTTGTGCACAACTTAAAACAGGCCGTACACATCAAATAAGGGTTCATATGGCATCTTGCGGGCATCCCCTGGCAGGCGACGATGTTTATGGCCCTAAAAAGTGCATAAAAAGTTTAAACGGTCAGTGCCTGCATGCAAAAACTTTGGGGTTTATTCATCCAAATACTAGTGAATATATAGAATTTAATAGCGAATTACCGCAATATTTTGTAAATTTTATAAACTGTTTAAAAGAGGAATGACAGGTGTTTGTAAAAAACAAAAACAAGTATTTTAAATTATTTAAAAAATATAATGTAGTGTTAATATTTATTGCACTGTTGGCTGTTTATATTGTGCTTTTGTATATTGAAAAACCGATAAGCTTTGTTGACACTTCGAGCAAGTTAAGTTTTAGCGAAGAAGAAATACAAGCTAAAACTAATGCAGTTGATAAAATTAACATAAACACAGCAGTTGCTTCTCAACTGGACAATTTGCCCGGAATAGGCCAGGCGAAAGCAGAGGCTATAATAGAGTACAGAAATAAAAATGGGCAGTTTAAAGATATAAGTGAAATAGTAAATGTTAGCGGAATTTCGCAAAGAATGTTTATGGAATTTGAAG
>CAYJLZ010000067.1:1967-11842 GCA_964371265.1 uncultured Bacteroides sp.
TATTTATGCAAGTAATTTAGACGAATTTTTTATGGTTCGAGTGGGCTCGCTTTACGATAGAACTTTACTTAAAAAAAATAATGATGAAACAGAAAATAAGACTCGTATGACGCCACAGCAACAACTTGATGCAATTATGCCTAAAGTTGTTAAAATGCAAAAACAGTGCGACGAAACTTTTATTAATTTAACGAAAAAACTGGATAATGAGGGATACAAAAGAGTTATTTTTGATAAATTAAACAAAGAAGAAAATACTTTTTGGAAAAAATATTTTTTGAAAGAGCTGTTTCCTGTTTTGTCGCCTCAAATTGTAGATAGACGCCACCCGTTTCCGTTTTTGCGAGGAAATGAAATGTATGTTGGTGCAATGCTCAGCCAAAAAAATGAGGAAAAAACAGCATTTGGACTTATACCGATAAGCGCACAACTAGGTAGGGTTATTTTTATACAAAATGGCAATTTTATCAGCTATGCATTTACAGAAGATTTAATTTTAAACTATTGTGAGCTTGTTTTCGGTAAGAAATACGTGCAGAGTAAATGTGTTTTTAAAGTAACAAGAAATGCTGATATTACTGCGGATGAGGGAATGTTTGATCATGACCTCGATTATAGAGAAATTATGAGTGAGCTTTTGAAAAAGCGCCGTAAGCTTGCAGCAGTAAGGCTACAAACAAATAATCAGGCCCCGCACGATGTAATTAATTTTTTGTGCGATAAGCTTGTGTTGCCTAAAAATCAAGTATTTGCGCAAATCGCTCCACTTGATTTGTCGGTGGGATTTAAACTATCAGCAAGATTGTTTGCCGATAAAAAAATGAAATATTTTTACGATGTGCGCCGCCCGATGTTACCAGGAAAAAACTTAAATTTAACGCAAATAGTTCAAAATAAGGATGCTCTTATAAGCTATCCGTATCAAAGTGTGCGCCCGTTTTTAAATATGCTGTTTGAGGCGGCAAACGATACTGACGTAATATCTATAAAAATGACGTTGTACAGGGTAGCAAGTGAGAGCAAAATAATTGAAGCACTTTGCGCTGCTGCTGAAAACGGCAAAGAAGTTGTTGCGATAGTTGAGTTGAGAGCAAGGTTTGATGAACAAAACAACATTGATTTTTCAAAACTGCTTGAAGAAGCGGGCTGTACTGTTATTTATGGATTTAGTGAGTACAAAGTACATTCTAAGCTTTGTTTAATAACAAAGCGCAAAAAAAACAAAGTTATGTATATATCTCAAATTGGCACGGGTAACTATAACGAAAAAACATCGGAGCAATACACCGATTTATCGTATATTACTACTGATTTTAAAACAGGATCGGAGCTTGCAAGGGTGTTTAACGACCTTGCTGTTGAAAACTTTACAAAACAAACAGATATTCTTTTAATAGCCCCGTTGTGTTTTAAAACAGTTTTAATGCAAGAGATGGATAACGAAATTAAAGCAGTAAAAAAAGGTGAGCGCGCAAGAATAGTTATAAAATGCAACTCGATTAGTGATAAAGAAATAATTGAAAAAATTAGTGAGGCATCTTGTGCCGGTGTGAAAATAAAAATGATAGTACGAGGAATTTGCTGTTTAAAAGCCGGTATTGAGGGGCTGACAGAAAACGTTGAGGTGCGCAGCATTGTTGGAAGATACCTTGAGCACAGCAGAATTTACAGCTTTGGTACAGGCGACAATATACGCATGTATATTGCCTCGGGAGATTTTTTAACACGAAATACGCAAAGGCGCGTAGAGGCGGGGGTGCGAATTTTAGACGAAAAAATAATTGTTAAATTAAAGGCAATTATTAATATGCAACTTGTAGATAATGTTAATGCGCACACAATGAACCCCGATGGAACATACAAAAAAGTTTTGCCATCGCACGATGAATTTTTGGTTGATTCACAGAGCGAAATGTATGCAGTTTTAGCAAATGACTGGGAAGAGCTTGAAAAAATTGCAGCAAAGATTGAAAAAGAGAGCTTATGGCAAAAATTGTTGAATTTTTTAAAAGGTAAATAAATGATTGATATTACAAATGAAGATTTAGATATAGTAAAAATTGCCGACAGCGGACAGTGCTTTAGGCTTAATAAGCTAGACGATGATTGCTTTATATTAACTGCTAAAAATAAAGTGCTTAAAATTAAAGTTACAAATGGCGGAGCTGTTTTTTATTGCGACAAAAAAGAATATTGCGATACTTGGCATGATTATTTTGATTTATCGGTGAATTATTCGAAATTTAGGCAGGCTGTTAATAAAAATGATGAGTTTTTACACAGTGCTGCAAAATACAGTAAGGGAATAAGAATACTAAAACAAGATTCCTTTGAAATGCTTATAACTTTTATTATATCTCAAAGAAAAAATATACCTGCTATAAAAAAATCTGTAGAGATGCTTTGCGAAATGTGCAATAATAAAATACGAAACGAGCACGGCATTGTAGCGTACGCTTTTCCCACAGCAGAACAAATTGCAATGTTGAGCGAACAACAGCTTAAAGAGTGCTCGCTAGGATATAGAGCAAAATACATAAATGCTGCGGCAAATATGGTGAAAAGCGGAAGTATAAACTTAAACAGTATAAGCGCATTAAGTAACGAAGATTTGCTAAATGTTCTTATGAGCATACCGGGTGTTGGTGCAAAGGTTGCAAATTGTGTAGTGCTTTTTGGGTATTACAGGTTAGATGGATTTCCAAGAGATGTTTGGATAAATAGAATTATAGATACAGTTTACAGCGGCAAATTTAACGAACAAGAATATTTTGGATTTGAGGGTGTTATACAGCAATATATGTTTTATTATGGAAGAAGTGAAGAGTGTTTAATAAAATTTTTGAATAATAAAGGGTAAATAATGTTTAATTATATGCCAATTATTTTGTTGTGCCTTATTATGCAACATGCGCATATATAAATTTTTACTATGTAATTACCTTTTATATTGAATTTTATTGATGATATATTGCGAATTAAGTTTAAAAATTATTATGATTGCATAAATTTTAGCAAAATATTTGTTAAATTTGACAAAAACAATAAATTTAGTTATGATATTTGTTGTAGGAATTAATTGCAACTATATATATAATTGGAGATTTTATGCTTAAAACACTTTCTAAGCCTGTGGATTTAACAGTTGGAAATCCTCTGAAAAAAATTGTACTGTTTATGATACCAATGCTACTTGGCAACATAGCACAACAATTATACAATACGGTAGATAGTATTATTGTGGGCAGGTTTAGCGGCGATAATGCACTTGCAGCGGTAGGTAGTGCAGGGCCGATATTAAATTTGCTAATTGTATTTTTTATAGGTATATCAATTGGGTCGGGTATTATGGTTTCGCAGTATTTTGGCGCAAAAGATAGGGAAAACTTAACAGCGGCAATAGAATGCTGTTTAATATTATCGGTAATTTGTTGTGTTACTGTTAGTTTTTTTAGCCCACTTATAATAAGGCCTCTATTACAAATGTTAGATACACCGGCTGCTATTATTGAGCAAAGTTATCAATACTTGATGATTTTACTTATAGGAAATATGGGCCTTGTGTTTTTTAACATGCTTTCAGGAGTTTTAAGAGGCCTTGGGGACTCGATATCACCGTTAAAATATTTATTGATTGCAACCTTTATAAACATTGTGCTAGACTTTGTGTTTGTTGCATATTTTGATATGGGAGCGGCAGGTGTTGCACTTGCAACTGTAATTGCTCAGTTTATATCGGCTATATTTTGTATAAGAAGACTTTTGAAAATGCAAGAGCTTTTTAAAATTAGTTTTAAGAAACCAAGTGTAAAAAAAGTGCATTTTCAAACTGTATTTCGCCTTGGATTGCCCTCTGGGTTTACACAAGTTATGCTTGCAGTTGCTATGATAGTAGTACAGTCGCTTACAAACAGCTTTGGCGAAATGTTTATAGCGGCAAATGTAATTGTTATGCGTATTGATAGCTTTGCAATGATGCCGAATTTTTCGTTTGGAAGTGCTATGAGTACATTTGCAGCGCAAAACGTTGGAGCAAAAAAAATCGACAGGGCTGTTAAAGGCGGGCAAATAGGTACACTGTTTGCTGTGGGCGTATCGCTTTCAATTACGATTTTATTGTTGCTTTTTGGGCGCAACTTAATGGCAATATTTACAAACACAACACAGCTTGTAGATATGAGTATGAGAATGATGATGATTTTAGCACCGGGATATATTGCTATGGCTGTAACGCAGTGTTTTTCAGGCCTAATGATAGGCGCCGGAGATACTGTTACACCTATGTGGATATCAATTATAACATCTATTGCCATAAGGGTACCAATAGCTTATGGCCTTGTATATATAACAACTACCGAGCAAATGCCAAACGGAGCAAGCGAAAGTGTGTTTATATCTCTTTTAATTAGTTGGGTAGCAGGTGCATTTATTACATTTATTTGTTATAAAAGAGGTAAGTGGAAATCAAAATTGTTAAATAATGCTGCTTAATAAAAGCCATTGCATAATTAATTATGCAATGGCTTTTTACTTTTTATTCTTTTATTTTATCGGTTGCATATAAAAAATGTAAAATTATACTAAGCTTTTATATCGGTTATATCCTCTGTAACACTATTTTCTTCTTTTGGAGTGGGTACAAAACTTTGCGCTATGCTCTTTCTATAACCTTTCGACTTAGTGTATAAAAATCCAAATACGGAAAAAACAATAGCTCCAATAAAGTTAACAATCATGTCTTTCATAGTGTCTAAAAGGCCTATGTCCAAATATCCGCCCAAACCAAGCGGCTGATCGTTAATGTAAACCTCGTTAATACCGTTTATGCTAACTACTGTGTTAGTTAAACTCTCGTCGAGCGATACGGTGTGAATAGCATTAATAACTGTATCTTTTTGCATGTCGGTAAAGAAAAAATAATCCATACCAAATTCAAAAAACTCCCATACAACAGCAACAGTCATTGAAAAACAAAACGCTGTTAAGGCCATAAATAATGGAGATAAATCGAACGTTAGGCGCTTATTGTTGTTTAAGATAACAACAAGCGAAAACCCAACAGCTGCCGCTAAAAAGCCATTAATGGTATGCAACATAGTGTCCCACCCCGGTATGCGCACATAAAAAGCATTAATTTCTCCCAAAATTTCAGCAGAAAATATAAATGCGAATATTGTTATTTCAAGTGGCGGGGGCAAATCTATGCGCATTTTTACTTGTATCCAAACAGGTATATAAAACAATACAAGCGTTAAAAGGCAAAAAAATACGCTTTGGTAGTTTTGTAAAAAAAACTGGCGTATCATAATTGCTATTACAATAAATCTTAGTACGTTAAACACTATAAATGAACTTTTATTTTCTCGAAGTTCGTTTTCTAAAGCTTTGCTAAAACTAGGCTTTGCCTTTTTATTGTTTTGATTGCTCATGTGTATGCGCCTCCTCAAAATATATTTTTAATTTTTAGTGTATAGCAAATAAGTTTTTATAGTAAAAAACTAATAAAATTTAAACAATAATTAAATGTACAAAATTAATTGTCTTGTGCAAGCGTAACGTTTTCTTTTTTATCGCTACGTTTTTTTATAAGCGTAACTGCAACGGTAAACAAAATAAGTATTATAATTGATACAACAAGTCCAAGAGGATTATCGGATATATTTGAAGCAGAATAACCGAGGTAAACATAAACAAAACTGCCCGGTAACATACCAAAAAATGTTGCAACAGTGTAGTGTTTATATTTCATGCCTATAATTGCCGACAAATAGTTAACACCGGCAAACGGAAAAAGTGGTATTAGCCTAGCATACATCATAAATATAAAGCCGTTTTTTGTTGCCATATCTTTCGCTTTTGATACAAAAGAACCTGATTTTACAAACTTTTTAACAATATCTTCTCCTAAAAGTTTACCCAGCCAGTAAGATAAATGGCAACCCAAGTTGCTGCCTATTATCGTAAGCAATAAACCATACCAAAACCCGAACAAAGGCGCAGAAATTAAAGTGAGCGCACTAGCGGGAATTATTAGTGTAACCGAAACAGCGTAAACTAAAATAAAAATTACAGGAGCAAAAGAATTGTTTTGTACATCGTTAATCATTTCAAGCATAGCTTGTACATTTATATAGTCTCTAAACAAAAAAATTAAAATGGCTGCGGCTAACACAATACATATTTTTAAAACAGTTTTAGCTTTCATTATCAGCACTCTCCTAAAATAAGGCAACTAACAAATTAATAAATATTAAACTAATTTAATAACTATTTTTTATTGTTAACTTCGGTTGCAATAATTCTTACCATTCTTATAATCCCTGTTAAAATCATTAAAGCGTTAAATATATTTATCGAAATAAATATATAATCGGGAAAAAGCATCATTGCACTGAAAACAATAAAACTTTCAGTGCGCTCAACAAGGCCGATATCGTAGTGCATACTTTTGTTAGAAGTATTTTTAAAAAGGTTGCCTGCTAGCATAAATGTGCTAAAATTAAATACCATGCCCGACAGAAATATAAAATAGCTAAGTGCAAATTCAGGTCTGTAAATATAAAAACCAATTATTAAAATACATTCTACGGTTCTATCGAACACCATGTCCAAGTATGCGCCTATATTGGATTTTTTGTTTGTAAGCCTGGCAACCGTACCGTCTAGCACATCAAATAAACCCGACAGCCATAAAAAAATAAGTGCAAGCATTGTGTGCGATAAGCACAAACATATAAACGATATTACACCGAAAATAAATGCAAAAACTGTTACAGTGTTTGGGTGTAAATTAATAAGTTTTAAAAATTTTGCAACTCTATCAAACGAGGTTTGGGCGTATTTTCTAAGCTTTGTATCTATCATAAATTTAACCATATCTTTCTAAAAAGGCACAAACATTTTATGTGTAATTGTATACTTTTTATGTTTTTTTACTGTGGACTTTATGGTGTAAGCTTTGTTGTTTAAACTATTTATGTACAATTTTCTTAATTAGTGCCTGTTGCCAAGGTTTTACATTAGCTTTAAAATTATTTATCGCAATAGTTTTAACAATTTCGCCCTGTATTGGGTATTGATAAATTACATTTAATGCACTGCTAAGTGCGATTTTGTTAGTAATCATAACAGATAATTGAGCTATCATTTCGCTCGCCTTTTCGCTTACAATTGTTGCACCTAAAACGATGCCTTTTTTGTTTATTATAAGCTTAACAAAACCAACTTTATCGTTTTCGGTTTTTGCTCTGTCGTTGTCGTATATGTCAATAAACTGCACGCTTACGCTATTGCTACTGCATTGGTTTTCAAGCAATCCAACATGTGCAACCTCGGGCGATGTATAAGTTGCCCAGGCAATATTTGAGTAATTTGTTTTAAATAAAGGCGCAATAAGTGCATTTTTTACGGCAACACTTGCCTCGTACCCTGCTGTATGGGTAAAAAGGTATTTGCCTCTTACATCTCCGCATGCATATATATTTTTTACCGAAGTTTGCAGTTTATCGTTTACCTCAATAAATCCCTTGTCGTTCGTTTTAACACCAACGCTTTCAAGCCCTAAGTTTTTTGTATTTGCTTTACGCCCAAGTGCAACAAGTAGCGTATCACACTCAATGTTACAAATTTCACCCTCAGTATCAATGCTTACAACAGTTGTGTTAGCATTTTGTTTAACCTTTAAAATTTTGCTGTTTAAATGTAAATTAGCGCCGTCACTTTTTAATCGCTCAACCATAATGGGCGATACTTCCGGCTCATCTTTGCTAAAAAGTGTGGGGGCCATGTCTACAATATGCACCTCGCTGCCAAGCAAACAAAAGCCTTGTCCAAGTTCTAATCCTATGGGCCCTGCGCCTAAAACTACCATCTTTTTCGGAAGTGTTTGTAAATCAAATATATTTTCGTTAGTATAGTAATTAACGCTGTTTAATCCATCAATAGGAAAAACAGCAGCGGTAGAGCCCGTTGCAATAATAATTTTTCGTGCAGTATATACAGTGTCGTTTACCTTAATACCGCTGTTTGAAATTATTTGCGCATGACCTTGTACAACATGAGCACCAAGCGAGGTAAAACGTTCTACCGAATCGTGCGGGGCAATTTGTGCAATAACCTCTTTATCTCGTTGCATAATTTTTTTTTACCGAAATATCAGTTATGTTTGCTGTAATGCCGTATTCATTGGCAGTTTTAATGCTTTTTGCTGTTTTGCAACACTTTAAAAATGTTTTGCTTGGCACGCATCCATAATTTAGGCAATCACCGCCCATTTTTCTGCTTTCAATAAGTAGAACAGACGCCCCCATGCCACAAGCAGTTGCCGCAGCAACAAGCCCTGCGCTGCCTCCACCTAGTATTGCTAAATCATACAGCTCACTCATTTTTTAACCTCCAATTAAAGTTAAAAACAATATTGCTTATATATTATACTATATCAATATATTTTACAAATGTAAACAAATATTTTTAAAACGTAATTGCACTAAAACAAAAAAAGTCACTTGTAAAACAAGTGACTTTTTAAAGTTTATAATTAATTTAACAAATAAATTGAAATATTTAAATAACCTGCAAAAGTTACCCATAACAAATAGGGTATAAGCAATATTGTACCCACCTTGGAAATAGGTGCGGTTAATATTGCGGTATATAGAATTAACACCCATAAAAGCACAAGCCAAAAAAATGCAAATAAAAATGCACCGAGGTTAAAAAATATTATCGACCAAAAAAAATTAACGAAAAGCTGTGCAGAGTAAAATGCCAGTGCTTTATTTTTATTATTTTTTTCGGCATTTGAGGTGTATATTAAATAACTGCAAATGCCCATGCAAATGTATAAAATTGGCCATACTACTCCAAATAGCCACGAGGGTGGTGACAGTGGAGGCTGATTTAAGCTGTTAAAAATACTTACGGCCGAACTTGATATAAACCCTGAAACTATACCAACAAACACCGGAATTGCCACAGAAACTAAAAGCGGTTTAAATTTAATTTTCATAATATACTCCAATTTGTAGCATTTTTAAATATTAAAAATACACAATTAACATGCCATCTAAAAATGCCTACTTATATTGTATCTAATTAAAGATACAATATAGTATATGCAAATGTTTTCAAAATGTTACACGAGGTTAATGTTATGTTATGCAATTAACTAAATTTAATACAGAGTATATCTATTGTACAAATAAAAAGAAGTGGCAAACTTACCACTTCTTTTTATTTAATATTTATACAGCTTCTTCATCGTCGGCATTTGCAAATTGACTATAATACAAATCTTTATAAAAACCGCCTTTTGAAATAAGTTCATCGTGGCTGCCTGTTTCAATAATGTCGCCGTCTTTCATAACAAGTATTGTGTCGGCATCTCTTATTGTAGAAAGCCTGTGAGCAATAATAAAACTTGTGCGACCACGCATAAGTTCGTCCATCGCTTTTTGTATGCTCATCTCGGTTCTTGTGTCAACGCTCGAAGTTGCCTCATCGAATATAAGAATTTTTGGGTTAGAAATAATTGTACGTGCAATTGTTAATAACTGGCGCTGACCTTGGCTTATATTGCTTGCCTCTTCGTTTATAATCGTGTTATAACCCTCGGGCATAGTGCGCACAAAATGGTGTACCTGTGCGGCTTTAGCAGCACTAATAACTTCGTCATCGGTAGCGTTTAGCCTGCCATACCTTATGTTTTCCATTATAGAGCCATTGTAAAGCCAGGTGTCTTGCAAAACCATGCCAAAACTATCGCGCAAATCGCCGCGCGAAAAACTTTTAACATCGTTGCCACTTAATAGTATGGAGCCGCTTGTAACGTCATAAAAGCGCATTAACAGTTTAACTACGGTTGTTTTGCCGGCTCC
>CAYJLZ010000068.1:0-11803 GCA_964371265.1 uncultured Bacteroides sp.
TACCGTGGTCACACCGTACTCGTTTAAATGAAACGGATCTATCATATTTACATCTTTTAAATCGGCTGTTGCCGCCTCGTACGCAACGTTTATAGGGTGATTAAGCGGCAAATCCCAAACCGGAAAAGTTTCGTACTTTGCATACCCCGCCTTTACACCGCGAATATTTTCGTGGTAAAGCTGCGATAAACAAGTTGCCAATTTACCGCTACCGGGGCCCGGAGCAGTTACAACAACAAGCGGCCTTGTAGTTTTTATGTATGGGTTTGCCCCGTATCCTTCTTCTGACACTATTAAATCTACGTTCGAGGGGTATCCATTTGTAAGCGTGTGAATATAAACAGTTTCTCCCCTCATCTCCAGTTTTTTTCGAAACACATCGGCCGAGGGCTGGCCTGTAAACTGCGTTATAACAATGCTGCTTATTAAAAGCCCCAAATTTCTCAGGCTATCTATAAGCCTAAGAGTATCTAGGTCGTATGTAATTCCAATATCCGAGCGCACTTTATTACTTTCTATAGCCTTTGCACTAATACATAAAATTATTTCGGCATGGTCTTTCATTTTACAAAGCAATTTAACTTTTCCATTAACATCAAAGCCTGTAAGCACTCTTGCGGCATGATAATCGTCAAATAATTTGCCGCCAAATTCCAAATAAAGCTTGTTGTTAAACCTTAAAACGCGTTGTTTTATTCTTTCTATTTGCTCTTGCATGTATTTTTCGTTATCAAACCCAATTTTGCGCATTATGCAACTCCCATGTTAAATTATTTACAAAATTTTACTGTATTTTTAACATTATAACACACATTTATTGGTGATACAATTAATATGTATTTATTTTTGTTGATAATATTTGCTTTTTTTGGTATAATTCAAAGGTGCTGTTTTACAGCAATTTTAATAATTAGGAGAATTTTTTTAATGGAATACAAAGCGTTTTTTACCGATATTGACGGAACTCTTCTCGATGATAAAAAACAAGTTTTACAGCCTGTTTTAAATGCAATTAATGCTTTAAAAAACAATAATGTTCCCGTTGTTTTGTCCACAGGTAGGCCGGAACTTGGCATAAACAAAGTGGTTAAAGATTTTGATCTTGATAATTCTAACGGCTTTATAGTTTGCTATAACGGCGGAAAAGTAATCAGCTTAAAAACTAAAGAAGTAATTTTTTCAAAATCTTTAGACATTGATTTGCTTGAAAAAATTTTTGACTGCGCAAAAAGTGCTGACTTGCAACCGATTATATACAGCAAAACAGGCATTTTAACTGATGATATAAGCAATGAATTTGTAGCTATTGAAAGCGAGGTTACAGGAATGCCGCTAGAGCTATTTGATGGCAAGTTTGACAGTATTGACATACCTGTACACAAATGCCTTGTTGTTGGCCCACCTAGCAAAATAACCGCTGCAAAGGATATTTTTGAAAGAGAACTTGGCGATGTTGTAGACGCTTATACATCGGCTCCTATATTTTTAGAGGTAATGCCAAAAGGCATTAACAAAGCTGTTGGCATAAATGCTGTTTTGGAATATTGCAATTTAACAAAGCAGCAGGCTGTTGCTTGCGGCGATGGTTTTAACGATGTAGATATGCTTAAATTTGTTGGCATGGGAATTGCAATGGAAAACGCTGTGGACGGTGTAAAGGCTTACAGCAACGATATTGTGCCTACTAATAACGAAAGCGGCGTTGCACACGCAATTGCACGATACTTCCCACAATATTACACTTTGTAATTTTTTTAAGTTATATACTATTTGTATCAACTATACTTATGTTTGTAAATCCGTAATTTTTAAGCATATCATAAACCTGTATTGTTATAATCTCTCCGCACATAATTATTGGCACGGCAGGTGGGCAAAAAATTGCGGGCATTGCACAAATTTCTCCAATGCTTGTTTCAATAGGCACACTTATACAAGGCGAAAATAGTGCTTGCCTTGGCGTAAGTTCGCATTTATATTTATACTTTGTGTCGGCTATGTAATTCGCATGTGATTTTTCACTTGAGTTTATATAGTCGGCAATATTTTTTGGTTTTTTATAGCTTTTAGCACTTTTGTTTGTAGGTTTTTTTAAAGCTTTTTTCAGTGCTTTTTCCAGTTTTACAAAATCTTTTTCAGTGTTGTTTGCACTTATCATTAGCACAACATTGCAATCATCGCAAAGCTCGGGTTCTATTTTTTCTTTTCTCATCTCTCGAGCAATGCTTTTCGCAGTTATCAAAGTACTTTTTGTATTTATAACAATTCTCATAGGGTCGCACTTTGGCACACAAAAACCCATGGCTTTAATGCTTTTTTTCAGCTTTTTTACTCTCTTCACACAGGTTTTTATTTGCTTGTCGTAGCCATCAAAAATCATTTTATTACACCTATCGAGCGAACATAAAATTAAGTAAGACGGGCTTGTAGATGCAAACAAAGCCATGGCATTTCGCGCATTTTCTTCGTATGGCATATTTGCACTTTTGCCTATATGCAAATATGCACCACCCGTTAATACAGGCAATGTTTTATGTGCCGAGTCACAACACATATCCGCACCACACTTTAAGGGATGAATATAATTTTTGTCGTTTATAAAATGCAAATATGCACCATGGGCATTGTCTACAATAAGTGGTACATCATAATTTTTACAAACATCAGCAATTAGTTTTAAATTTGGGCTTTGTCCTAAATAATCCGGTGCTGTAACAAAAACAGCAATTGGTTTTTGGGCAAGGTTTTTTAATTTTTCGCTTAACATTTCATGCGTTATTGTACAGTTAATGTAACTGTCATCGCCTTTGCCGTATATCCATGTGGGTGTAATATCTAAAAGTGCGCAACCAAATAAAAACGACTTATGCACGTTTCGTGTTGCAAGTATAGTGCTTGTGCCACTTTTTGCGTGCAATTTAGCAAGGTAAAGCATTGCCCTTATACAAAGCGAAGAACCCTCGGCAGAGTAAAACGTTTGCCTGCTATTAAAAATTTTTGTTGCATTTTTTTCACTTTTGGCAATTATACCGCTTGCGTTAAACAAATCATCGGCGCCTGCAATTTCGGTTATATCAAAAGCCTCGACACCAAAGTTGCCGTGCCCTTTGTGCCCCGGTACATGAAAACGAGTGGTGCGGCTTATTGCATAATCTGCTGTAAAATCACATATAGGAGTGTTCATTTTTATTCTCCGTACAATATAGTATTAAATGCTTTTTTCAACTTGCATCATTATTGCACATTCTATTCTCTTTTTAAAAAGTGTGCATCCGTACTCGTATATGCCGTTTATATTGCCGCTTGCCCTGTATGCGTTTGCGGCACAGCCACCTGCACAGTACATATTTGCCCAACACGTTTTGCACTCGCTGCGGGTATAAATATTGCAATTACGAAATTCTTGTTGTATTTCGATATTTTTTACTCCGCTAAAAATATTGCCAAGGGCAAAGCGCTTATCGCCCACAAATTGGTGGCATGGGTACAGCTCTCCCCATGGAGTTACAGCCATATACTCGGTGCCGCTGCCACAGCCCGTAATGCGTTTATAAACACATGGGCCGTTTTTTAAATCCAGCATATAGTGGTAAAATTCAAATGGGTTTCCTTGTTTTTCTCTTTGCAACATTTCAATAGCCAGTTTTTCGTACTCGCCTAAAATAACAGGCAAATCTTCGTTTGTAAGTGCTGCAGAGTCGGTATCGTCACACACAACAGGCTCCATGCTTATCATGTTAAATCCAAGATCTGCCATGTGCAAAATATCGTTTGTAAAATCAGTATTATCATGCGTAAATGTACCGCGCATGTAGTAGTTTTTGCCGCCTCTTCTTTTTGCAAACTCTTTAAACTTTGGCACAATTTTATCGTAACTGCCGTTTCCTGTAATGTCTTTTCTCAAATTGTCGTGCACATGTTTTCTTCCATCTAAGCTAAGCACTACATTTTGCATTTCTCTGTTGCAAAAATCTATCACATCATCGTTAATAAGTAAGCCGTTTGTTGTAAGTGTAAACCTAAAAGCCTTGCCATGTTTTTTTTCAATACTGCGCGCATACTGCACTGTTTGCTTTACTACTTGCCAGTTTATCAGCGGCTCGCCTCCAAAAAAATCTACCTCTAAGTTTTTGCGGCTACCGCTGTTTTCTATTAAAAAATCTATCGCCCTTTTTGCAACTTCGAAAGACATAAGTGCATCTTGCCCGTTAAATTTGCCTTGAGCGGCAAAACAATAGTTGCAGTTTAAATTGCAGGTATGCGCAACATGAAGGCACATTGCTTTTATAACTTTGCTGTTGTTTTTATAGTTTTTTGCCGCTAATTCGTTTGTATCGGGTGTAAAAAGCTTTTGCTGTTTTTTCAATAGCTCAATATCGGCAATACACTCATCAAACTCAGCTTTTGTAAGCTCTGTGTGTTTTTTCATTATTTCTTTTTCTAAATATACACTGTCGGTTTGTTCATACAGCTGTATTATGTCGTATATCACATCGTCCACAGCGTGTATACTGCCGCTACAAGTGTCTAAAATTATATTGTAGTTGTTTAATTTGTATTGATGTATCATTATTTACCCCGTTATTAATAACATTGTTTATGTTTAATATTTTTATAGCAGCAAATAGCTACAAAAAAAATTCATAATTATTCCACAAACATAATGCAATAAATTGCATAAATCAAAAAAAGCCGCCCAAAGAGGGACGGCATAAATTATAATGCTAAGCTACTCTTTTTCACAGGGCTGGTTAGCCACACCGCAAGATGTTTTGCAAGCAGATTGGCATGAAGTTTGGCACTCGCCACAGCCTCCGTCTTTTTTGCTCTCGTTTAAATCTCTTGTTTCAATTGTTTTAATTCTTTGCATTGTAATTCTCCGTTTCAATATGTGCAAACACTTAATTTTTAAATGCTAAACATATTTGCAATTTAATTTTTATTTTATAGTTTAAGTTTAAACTAAGCATAACATTTTGTCAAGTGCTTTGTTACTCTTCGTACATGTCTTCGCTGCGCTTTTGCACGGTAAGTTTAAAGTTTTCTACTTTTCTTATGTACTCCTCGCCCATGTATGTCGATGTTATCATAAAATCGGCGCTGGCGTGGTTTGTTGCAATGGGTATGTCGTACACAAGGGCAATGCGAAGAAGCGCCTTTATGTCAGGGTCATGAGGTTGTGCGCAAAGTGGATCGGAAAAGAACACAACAAGATCTATACCGCCCTCTACAATTTTTGCGCCTATTTGTTGGTCTCCCCCAAGAGGGCCGCTGTTATATGCCCTTACAGGTAGCCCCGTGTGTTTTGCAATAAGAGTTGCTGTTGTTCCCGTTCCGCACAAAAAGTGCTGTTGCAATATTTTTTTGTTAACTTTGCACCAATCAAGCATCTCGTCTTTTTTACCGTCGTGCGCAATTAGTGCTATATTTTTTTGCTTTGGAAGGCTCAATGTCACATATTCATTCATTATGTATTTCTCCATTCTGCCGCATACAGGTTTAAACCCTGCGTAAATTATATTATAATAATACGTTGCCATTTTGTTATGCGGCCTTAACCTGGCATTTTTAAACAATTAAATTGCTTTTAATTATCAATAATAAAACTTTTAAGTGCGCTCATAGTTTCGCTGTTATCGTCGTAAATACGCAATAAAACAGGCTGCGTTAAATCTAGGCTAAAAATGCCCATAATAGAGCGCGCGTCCATAAGTCTAAAATCGCTTACAAATTCAAAGTCGCCGTTAAGTACATTTAATGTTCGCACAAAATCCTGTACATGCGTACCCTGATTAAATTTTACATAAACTTCTCTCATAAAGTTTCCTCTCTTTCAACATAGTTTAAGTATATCACTATACTTAAAGAACGTAAAGTAAATTTTGTGTAAATAATTATAATTAACACATTTGCTTTGACAAAAAGCACACATTTTTGATAAAATAAAGCAGAAAATATAATTGCCATGAAAGGACTTTTATGCACACAATTAATGTAACAACAAAAACACGCCTTGAAGCGGCAATAAAGCAACATTTTCCTTCTTTAAGCACAGGCTCACTTTATAGGTATATGCGAGAAAACAAAATAAAAGTAAACAAAAAGAAAATAAAGCTAAACGAATTTGTAAACGAAGGCGATGTAGTTCAGTTATACTTTCCCTATTCGGAAGATGATAATTTGCAAAAAGCTGCATTTTTAGCTGTAAAAAATAAATTAAATATTATATATGAGGACGATAATATAATAGTTACAAGTAAAATTGCAGGTGTATGTGCAATTAGCGCCAATACAAACGATGTAAATACACATATTAACATAGTGCTTAAATATTTGCACGATTGTAACAAATACACACTATCAGATGAATTTACCCCACAGCTTTGTCACAGAATTGATACGGGAACATCGGGCATATTAATAGCAGCAAAAAACCAAAACGCACAGGCAAGCATTTGCAGCGCAATAAAATTGCAAGAAATACAAAAAAAATACCTTTGCATTGTGTACGGTAAACCCGAGAAAAAAAGCGCAATACTAAATGCATACTTAACTAAAAACAACAAAACAGGCATTGTCTACATAGATGATTATAACATTAAGGGTTCTAAAAAAATTGTAACAAAATACAAGTTAATAAAAACGTACGGTAATTTGTCGTTATTGGAGGTAGAACTTGTAACAGGTAGAACACACCAAATAAGGGCACATTTAAGCCACATAGGCCTGCCTATTTTGGGCGATAGTAAATACGGCATTAACAAAATAAACAGACAATATAAGTTTAAGTATCAAGCACTGTGCGCACATAGTATAACTTTTAAAAATATAAGCCAGCCGTGTGCATATTTATGCAACAAAACATTTACCGACGAAAAACCATGGTATGTGCAAAAATTTTTAATCGGCGAGTTGTAAACCAAAAAGCAATATGCATATAAAAAACCTGCCTATAAAAAACAAAGCTGTCGCAAAAGCGACAGCTTTATTTTTGTTTAGCTTATTATTATTCGCATACATCGCAAATTATACCGCCGCCAATAACAATATCAGCATCATACAGCACCGCAGATTGCCCCGGTGCCGGCGCACGCTCGGGCTTTTCAAATTCTATTGCAAACTCACTTTCATTTGCAAAAAGCACTTTACACTGTGCGCCGCTCGCTCTGCTTCTAACCTTTACGGTATATGTTTTGCCTTTTTCAAAAGGCTTTAAGTTAGTATAAATAACATTGTTTGCCGTTATCTTTGAAAAAAATTCACTGCCTGCAGTTGCAAGAAGTATGTTGCCATCGCTCTGTATCTTTTTAACAAAAATAGGCTCGCTGTAAGATATTCCAAGGCCTTTACGCTGTCCCACCGTATAGTGCATTACACCCTTGTGTTTGCCCAATTTTTCGCCCTTTGGCCCTATAAATTCACCTTGCTTATCTGTTAAACCACGCAAAGTTATAAAATTTGCATAGTCGTTATCAGGTATAAAGCATATTTCTTGGCTGTCGGGAGTATTTGCGCTTTGCAGTTTTGCGTCTTGTGCCATTTGCCTTATTTCGTCTTTTTCAAATTCTCCAAGCGGTAAGCTAAGCCTTTTTAGTACGTCCTGATTCAATCTATAAAGCATATAGCTTTGATCTCTTTTTTCGCTATATGCTTTTTGTATGTAATAATAACCATCGCTCTCGCACACCCTTGCGTAATGGCCTGTTGCAATATAGTTTATTCCCATACTATTGGCAACCTTTATAAGCTGGGCAAATTTTACAAGCGGGTTGCATATTATACATGGGCTTGGCGTTACACCGTTGCAATATTCGTTACAAAAAGGTGTAATTACATGCTCTTCAAATTCTTCCTCACAACTGTGTACCTCAAACGGCACATTTAAGCTTTGCGCAATATCCCTTGCTTTTTGCACATCTTTTTCATGCACAGCGCTAAAGCGTATAAAAACCGCATATACATCAAAGCCCTGTTCTTGCAATATTTTTATGCATACAGACGAATCCACTCCGCCCGAAAGCCCTACAAGTATTTTATCTCTATCTTCAAATGTGCTAAATCCGTTGCCCACACATATCTCGTCGTTCATTATATACACTCCGTTATTTTTTATGTAAAATTACTATTAGTTATAATAAATATTTAACCTTTAAAAAGATAAAAAGACTATATTCCCTCTCCAATAAGTTTTCTCATGTCATCGTATTCAACGTTTTCAAAGTAAAAACTGCCCGGTTGTTTTACTTTAACCGTTTTTATAAAATTGTTCTGCGCCTTTTTATCGTGGCAAACGTGTTTGTAAACTTCATTTTGGTTATATTTTATTGTGTGCGGCAAGTTAAGCTTTTTAAGTACTTTAATTGTTCTTTGCCTCAGCTCGTCATCGGTTATCATTGCAAGCATACCAAGTGCCACACATTCGCCGTGGTAAAGCTCACCCAGTTGCAGGCTCTCAATTCCATGGCCAATTGTGTGCCCAAAATTTAGTACCGCCCTAAGGCCTTGTTCTGTTTCATCCTTTTGCACAACGTCCTTTTTTATAACAAGGCTTTTAAAAATAATTTGCTCAATATTATTTGCTACATCATCGTTTTCAAACATATTAAAAAGGCTTTCGTCCATAATTAGGCCCGCCTTAATGGCCTCGGCAAGGCCCTGGGCAAATTGCCTTTGGCTTAATGTGCTCAGCGTATCGGGGTCAATACCAACTGCCTTTGGCTGATGAAATGCCCCAACTATGTTTTTCGTACTTCCTAAATTTATTGCCACTTTGCCACCTATTGATGAATCTATCTGTGCAAGTGTTGTTGTAGGGCAATTTATAAAGTCTATGCCTCGCATATATGTACTTGCCGCAAAACCGGCAAGGTCGCCCACCATGCCGCCACCCACTGCCAGCACTGCGTCTTTCCGCGTAAAGTTGTTGTCTGCCATCTGTTGTAAAAGCTGTGTATACGTTTGCATGCTTTTACTATTTTCTCCTTGGGGCACTGTGCATTTAAATCCTGTTTTACACTGCTTTAAAACAGTGTCGGAATATTTTTCAGGCACGCCGTTGTCGGTAACAACAAGCACTTTTCTGTTTAAATTGGCAAGTTTGCCCACGTTTTGCAAACTGCCACGCTTTATTATAATATCATAGCTGCGCTTACCCAAATTAAGCGTTAATTTCATATCCATATGTCCCCCAAGTCTTGTTGTGTTTTTAAAGCAAGGCTATTGCAAAAAATATGCTTTTTAAAAAACTTTTGTTGCTTATCCGATAGTACCACCGATTTATTAAAACTATTGTCGAATTTTAAGTTTTTATTTTATCTAATTGTTACACTTCCAAAAACGCACAAACAATCTATTGTTGCAAATTTTTCGCTATGTGTGTTGGACTTGTTTTCAACACTTCCGAAAACAGGCACACCTTTTACCTTTGCTCCCACATCGGATGGCAAAATAATTTCATTGCCGCCAAAAATGCATGTGCAGTTTATATTTGCACCCGGCATAATTATAGCATCTCTCAAGTCTAAATCTACTCCGCCAAAAATGCTTGTCATTTGTGTGCCATTAAATTCACCCATTATTTTGTCTTCATTACCTGAAAAAATTGCAAAGTAATCGCCTTTAATTGCGCTTGCAACATTTTTTATGCTGGGGTTAAAAAGCAGCGATATGCCAACTGCTATAATAATTGCCGGCAAAATTACCTCGTACGATATTATATCTTGAGCCGCAAGAAGAAAAAACACACCTATGCAAAGCCCTGTAAGGCCTCCCACCCATTGTTTTTGCGCCAAACTTAGTATGCTGGGAATTATTATAAAAAGTGTCCAAAATCCCTCAAAAAATATATCTATCTGCCACCAGTCCATACTGTTGCCTAAAAATACTATACCTATTGTAATTACTATTAGTCCTATTATTTTTCTAACCATATAAATCTCCAGTTTTTAGTTTTTTCTATTATAAAGCCCTAGCAGGCGCACTGTGCGGCAATTAGGTTTTAGTTCTTTCATTAGCTGCTGCGAGGGGTTTCCAACAAGTTCTGTATAAAAATAATATTCCCACTTTGCTTGAGGAATAGGCCTGCTTTTTATGCACTCCATATTATAGCCAAGCTTTGCAACTGTTTGTATTACCTTTGACAAGCTGCCGCTTTCATGCACAACAGTAAAAAGCAAGCTAAACCTTTTGTCTTGCTCATTTTCAAAAGTCATGTCGTTATCTAATGCCTTTGCAATGTTTTGCATACTTGGGCTGCCCTTTTGTATAACTATAAATCGTGTTGTGTTATCTGCACTCTCGTTAATATTTTCTGCAAGTATATCAAGGCCATAAAGCTCTGCTGTGTTTTGCGATGCAATTGCCGCTATTGTTACATCGCCCTTATCGGCAACAAACTTTGCAGCTATGGCCGTGTTTAGGCAACTCTCCTCGTTTAACTTAAGCGTTTTTATAATTTTTGCACTTTGTGCAAGTGCCTGTGGGTGCGACATAACTGTTTTAATGTCTGACAACTTTGCACCCTTTACACCAAGCAAATTTTGGCTCACAGGCAAATCAAATACATCGCTAACATATATTTCAGGCGTACAATAGCACAAATCTAAAACATCGCTAACATCACCCGCTTGGCTGTTTTCAAATGGTAAAACACCGCAGTGTACTTCTCCGTTTTTAACTGCTTGCACAACACTTGCCCAAGTACTGTATGCAATTAATTGCCCGTGTGCAAACAAGCGTTTTGCCGCAATATGCGCAAACGCACCTTTTGCTCCCTGATACGCCACCTTATCGGCACTTAAAATTTTATGCTGTAATGCTCTTGAAAGCTCCATATTGTGCCTTATAAATTTTTCGTAAAACTCTGCATACTCTACATTGTTTAAATTCGCAACATTTTTTTTCACAACAGCCTCTTCTCGCGAGCTGTCTAGCACAGGTATGTTGTTTTGTATTTTGTGTTCAACAACAAGCTTTACGGCATCCATTCTTTTGCAAAAAAGCTGTGCCATTTCCTTGTCTACTATGTCAATTTCATTTCTTGCCAATTCAAGTTTATCCATAAAACCCCTCTATTTTGCATTGTTATTATACTTTTTTATATACATAATTTGTAAAAATTAATGCTAGCTTAATTTTTAATACGCTGTTTATTATATCATATTTTTTTAATGATAACAAAGGCAAATTTAATATTATGCTATATTTTTGCAAATTATATGGTAAAATATATAAAAAGGCAAAAAGGAGAGATTGAATTTGAAACTAACATTTTCCGGCGCTGCAAGGGAAGTTACAGGTAGCCGAACACTGCTTGAATGCGAGGGCAAAAATATACTAGTAGACTGCGGCATGGAGCAGGGCATCGATGTATATGTTAACGAGGAGTTGCCAATTAACGCCGCAGAAATAGACTGTGTTCTTTTAACTCATGCTCACATAGACCATGCGGGTATGTTGCCACACCTTGTGAAAAATGGTTTTAGCGGCAACATTTGGTGTACCGACCCCACTGCAGATTTATGCGGTATAATGCTAAAAGATTCAGCACACATACAAGAGATGGAAGCCGAGTGGAAGAACCGAAAGTCAAAGCGTTCGGGTGGTAAACAAATAGAGCCGGTTTACAACATGCAAGACGCCATGAATACTTTAAAGCTTATTAAGCACGTGCCATACAACGTGAAAACTAATATAATGCCCGGCCTTGACGTTCGATTTGTAGATGCCGGACACCTTCTTGGAAGGGCAAGCATAGAAGTGTGGGCAACCGAGAATAACACAACTAAAAAAATACTGTTTTCGG
>CAYJLZ010000069.1:0-4409 GCA_964371265.1 uncultured Bacteroides sp.
TAATAATTAATATCGCTATTAAAATTAAAAATAATTTACTTTTTTTATTATTTGCTTTTTTTTGCATAATGTTACTCCTTAAAAAAAATTTGCTCGCATATTTCGGCGATTGTTCCGCAAGGTATGAGCACCTATAATTGTAGGCTGCAAGCCACACTATAAATAATTTGCAGGATTAGCTATTGGCATAATTGGAGGTTGCTGTGTAAGCGGCGAGCAGATATCCATAAAATTAAAAGTATATTGTACGAAGTGCAATATAAATTATAACTTGTTTTTTGTTATAACACAATATTATAAACTGTAAAGGACTAAAAATGTATAACTTTGATGAAATAATAGACAGAAGAAACACAAATGCACTTAATACCGATGGATTTAGGCAGTACATATTTAAAGATGACGGAAAATTGCAATTTAATTGCAAAGATGATGAATTTATACGTATGTGGGTTGCCGATATGGATTTTGCTGTGCCGGACGTAATAATAAATGCAATAAAACAGCGCTTGGACAGAAAAATTTTGGGATACACAAAACTTTTTGATGACAGCTACTACAACGCACTTGCAAACTGGTGTAAAAGCAAATATGACTTTACATTTGATAAAGATGAGCTTTTTACATCTGGCGGAGTTGTACCCGCACTTTCGGAACTAGTTAACTTTATATGCAAAAAAGGCGAGAGTGTGCTAATATTAACACCGTCGTATGCGCCGTTTAAAGGCGTGGCCGACAGCAATAATATAGGTTGTGTTTGCTCGGACTTAATATATAACAACGGCACATATACAATAGATTATAACGACCTTGACAAAAAAGCCGCAGATGAAAAAACTACGCTACTTATTTTTTGCAACCCACACAACCCAAGTGGCAAAGTGTGGGAACTAGACGAGCTTAAAAAAGTTGCTGATATTGTAAAAAAACACGATATGTGGGTTATATCTGATGAAATACATTGCGATTTGCTAAGAAAAAATGAAAAACACATACCGCTTGGCAAAGTTATGAGCGATTACAAAAAATTAGTTACTACAATGTCGGCAAGTAAAACATTTAACCTTGCAGGTTTAATGTCGTCCAGCACTATAATTCGCGATGAAAATTTAAAACAAACTTATAAAACATGCCACAGTGCATATGAAAACCCGCTTAGCATAGAGGCGACAAAGGCAGCATACAATAAAGGCGGCGAATGGCTTATTGAACTGCAAAATTATTTGGACGATAATTTTGAGCTTGTAAAAAATACACTTAATAAACACTTGCCAAAGGCTGTTTTTTCAATTCCACAGGCAACATACCTTGCGTGGATAAATTTAAGTGAATATTTTAATGATAATGAAGACCTTACGATGTTTTTTGCAAACAATGCAGGTGTGCTTTTAGAAGATGGCAATATGTTTGTGCAAAATGCAGAGGGTTTTGTTCGAATTAACATTGCATGCCCGAGAAGTGTTTTAGAAAAAGGTTTAAACAAAATTTGTAGCGCAGTTGTAAATAAATAATTGCAACGTATATTTAATGTTTATATTAATAAATGCATATACATATAAGTGTATATGCATTTTTGTTGTAAATAAAGTATTAATTTTTTTGCATTTAGCATTATTCGAGTTGACAAAGACGAATAAAATTGTTATACTGACTTAAAATATTTTAACTAAAATATTTTAACTAAAAGTAATGAAAATTAAATCGGAGGAAATGATTATGTTAGAAAAAATATGTGAAGTAATAGCAAATACATTGAGCTGTGAGGTAGAAACACTTACTCCTCAAACAAATTTGCAAGAGGACTTGGGAATTGATAGCCTAGATGTTGTAGAGCTTAACATGGCACTTGAAGATGAGTTCAATATCTCGATAACAGATGAAGAACTTGCAGAACTAAAAACAATTGAAGATATTGTTAAAATAGTAAATAGCAAATCAAATTAGGTAAAAATGTTGCAGTGGGTAAGCACTTAACAGAAATATATTGCAAAAAAACTGCATTAGGAATGGAGATTTACATGCCGCAAATAGACGTTATGAAACTTTGTGAATACTTTGAAAAAAGTACAATTACAAAATTTGAATACAGTACAGAAAAAGAAAAAATTGTGCTGGAAAAACAAACGGAAAAAGCACAGCAATATGTACCATTACAACATACACAACCATTGTTGCAAACTAATAGTGATGTGGAAAATAAACAAGAGAACCAAAACATAAAGGTAAAAGCTCCGCTAGTTGGTGTTTTTTATGCTGCATCCGCACCGGGAGAAAAACCTTTTGTTACAGTTGGGCAATCGGTAAAAAAAGGGCAAACACTGTGCCTTTTAGAGGCTATGAAGATGATGAGCGAAGTTTTAAGCCCTATTGATGGTGTAATAAAAAAAATAAATTGTGCTAACGAAGATGTTGTTGGATTTGACGATGTTTTGTTTGAGGTTTTGTAATGTTAAAAAGAGTTTTAATTGCGAACAGAGGCGAAATTGCCGTTAGAATAATTAGGGCGTGCCGAGAACTCAACATTGAAACTGTGGCAGTGTATTCGCTGCCCGATAAGGACGCTTTGCACGTGCAAACGGCAACGACATCGGTGTGTATAGGGCCTGCAAAAGCCGCCGACAGTTATCTTAATATAAATAATATAATTTCGGCGGCAATAGCAACAAATTGCGATGCTATTCATCCCGGGTACGGATTTTTATCGGAGAACAGCCGCTTTGCAAGGTTGTGCATTGAAAACAACATAAAATTTATAGGACCCTCGCCAGATGTAATAGATAAAATGGGTGATAAGGCGTCGGCACGTAAGCTTATGCAAAAGGCAAAAGTGCCAACAGTACCGGGAAGCGATGGCATACTTAAAAATACGATTATTGCTAAAAAATTAGCAAAAAAAATTGGATACCCTATACTTTTAAAGGCAACTAGCGGTGGCGGTGGCCGTGGAATACGCGTAGTTGAAAATGAAGAGCAACTTGAGACAAACTTTGCATCGGCATCGCTAGAGGCAAAAAATTGTTTTGGCGATGACGGACTTTACATGGAAAAATTTATTGAGAACCCAAAGCACATAGAATTTCAAATATTAGCCGACAATTACGGCAATATTTTTCACTTGGGCGAGAGGGATTGTTCGGTACAAAGGCGAGGGCAAAAATTAATGGAAGAAGCCCCCAGTGCCGCAATAAGCAGCGAACTTAGAAAAATTATGGGCAAGGCAGCAATATCGGCAGCGCGCGCTGCAAACTACACAAATGCCGGTACAATTGAGTTTATTTTAGATAAAAAAGGCAATTTTTATTTTATTGAAATGAACACAAGAATACAAGTTGAACACCCCGTTACTGAGATGATAACAGGAATTGATATTGTAAAAGAGCAGTTAAAAATTGCATCTAACTTGCCGCTTAGCTTTGATAAGGTTGAGTTTAACGGACATGCAATTGAATGTAGAATTAACGCTGAAGACGCACAAAACAATTTTGCTCCATGTGTTGGTAAAATAGATTTTTTACATTTTGCCGGTGGAAACGGTGTTAGAGTTGACAGCTCAATTTATAGCGGTACGACGCTATTACCTTACTACGATTCAATGATTGCAAAAATTGTTGTGCATGGCAGCACAAGGCTTGAGGCTGTGCGAAAAATGCGCAGAGCATTGGAAGAAACGGTAATTTCGGGTGTACATACAACACTGGAATTTCAGCATCTGCTTATGTTTAATAAAAAAATATTAAGGGCAGATTACGATACATCGTTTATACAACAAAATATTGAAGACATTTTAAAGTCTTACAAAGAGGCGATTGAAAAATAATGAACCCTTTTCAGAGAAAGAAAAAATTTTTAAATAACTTGTCATCATTAAAGCCTTCAAATGTGCAAAAAACTGAAAACATACTAATATGTAAAAACTGCAACAAAGAAATTGACAGTGCAAAAATAATTGCAAACAACAATATTTGCCCGTTGTGCAACTATTATTTTCCTATGTCTGCATCAAAAAGGTTGCGCATGGTTTTCGACGAGGCAAAGTACATTAAGTTGTTTGAAAATATTACGGTGTGCGACCCGTTGCAATTTCAGGGATATAAAGAAAAAGTGACAGGTATAATGCAAACAACAGGACTATGCGAAAGTGTTATTTGTGCTGTGGGAACTGTTGGCGGCGTTAAAACTGCTGTTGCATGTATGGATACAAGGTTTTTAATGGGTAGCCTTGCTAGTGCAACGGGAGAAAAAATTGCGCTATTATTTGAATACGCAACAAAACACAGCTTACCCGTTGTTATTTTCACGGCTTCAGGCGGGGCGAGAATGCAAGAGGGTATATACTCGCTGTTTCAAATGGCAAAAACCTCGTTTGCATTAAAAGCCCACAGCAATAAAGGCCTTTTATACACTGTTGT
>CAYJLZ010000069.1:4419-11794 GCA_964371265.1 uncultured Bacteroides sp.
AACAAACCCAACAACAGGTGGTGTTACAGCCAGTTTTGCCAGTTTAGGCGACATAATAATAGCCGAGCCCAATGCGCTTGTTGCGTTTGCAGGGCCAAGGGTAATTGAGCAAACAATAAAACAAAAGTTGCCCGAGGGATTTCAAAGTGCTAAGTATGTGATGGAATGTGGTTTTATAGACATGATTGTTGAAAGAAAAGACATAAAAAGCACACTGGCTAAAATTTTAAATTTGCACTGTAAGGTAAAGTAAATATGAAAAATAATTTGACTGCGGCACAAAAAGTAGTGCTATCTCGCGATATTAAACGGCCTAACATAGACGATTACATAAAAAATTTATTTGAAGATTTTATACCTCTTTGCGGCGACAGATTGTACAAAGAAGACGCAAGTATACTGGGCGGCATTGCAAGCTACAAAGGTTTGCCCGTTACTGTAATAGGCCACAGAAAAGGCAAGACACTAGATGAGAACATAAAGTGTAATTTTGGCATGACAAACCCTGCGGGTTATAGAAAAGCCCAACGATTAATGAGTGGTGCGCAAAAATTTAACAGGCCAATAATAACGTTTGTAGATACGCCGGGCGCCTACCCCGGTATGGAGGCAGAACAACACGGCCAAGGTGAGGCAATTGCAAGTTGTCTTGCGCTGTTAAGCGATTTAACAGTACCTGTTATTGCAGTTATAACGGGCGAGGGCGGTAGCGGCGGTGCACTTGCATTAAGTGCTGCAAACAAAATTATAATGCTTGAAAACGCTATTTTTTCGGTGTTATCACCCGAGGGGTTTGCGTCGATACTGTGGAAAGATGCATCAAAATGGGAACAAGCGGCAAATATTATGAAACTTACAGCTGATGACTTGAAAGAATTTAATATTGTTGATGAAATTATTAAAGAGGAACGAAAAGACGATGAGCTTGAAATAACAAAGCTTTTTATAACGCTAGACAATTGTATAGAGAGCAATTTATACGAGCTACTGCAAATGAAACCGGATAAGTTAAAAAGTACAAGGTATAAAAAAATGAGAGAAATAGGAAGAAGACTACAAGCGATATAAATTTTAATTGTTTGAAAGGCTTTTTAACAACATATCTTGTACACTATATGTTAAAATTTTGCGCTACTTTAGTGGTTTATCCTTTAAGGAATGGAAAGGAATAAATATATTAATGGGAATTAAGGTTTTGTCTTATGGTATATCAAAGGCAAATAAAGTTATAAATAATAGCGAGTTTGAAAAGAAACTTGATACTTCGAATGAGTGGATTGTGACACGCACAGGAATACAGCAAAGGCGTTTTGTACACGGCAATCAAAACAATGCCAGCATGGCATATGAAAGCGCAAAGCAGGCCATTGAAAATAGCAAAATAAACACAAGCGACATTAAAGTGTGCATAGTTGCAACAATGACACCCGACACAAATGCACCTAGTGTATCGTGCGAAATTGCAAAAAAAATAGGCTTTGAAGAAGACACGATATGTTTTGATTTAAACGCTGCATGCACAGGATTTGTAACAGCGTTAAATACCGCACACAGCTTGCTTGAAAGCATGAACAATAAATACGCACTTGTAATTGGTAGCGAGGTGCTATCGAAAATACTGGATATGAGCGACCGTTCGACAGCTGTTTTGTTTGGAGACGGGGCTGGAGCTGCTGTAATACAAAGAGATAACAGCATTAAACATGCATACCTAGCCGGAATTGTACCCGATATTGACAACGTACTTTACCAAGACGAAAATACTAATTATTTAAAAATGGATGGAAAAGCCGTATTTCGGTTTGCTACTGAAAAAATGAGCTATGCCATTAGCACTGTTTTAAGCAAAAATAATATTAGCATAGACGAAGTGGACTTAATTATTCCGCACCAGGCCAACAAGAGGATAATTGATTATGTGCAAAAAAAGATGAACATCAGCGCCGACAAATTTTTTGTGAACTTGCACGATTACGGAAATACGTCGGCTGCGAGTATACCAATTGCACTTTGCGAGGCAAATGTTAAACAAAATAAAAAAATTTTATGCGTGGGCTTTGGTGCAGGCCTTACATACGGCGCAATTTTAATTAACACTTAAAAGGGGAACATATAAATGACCTTAAACAAAATTTTAAACACAAAATATCCAATAATTCAAGGCGCAATGGCAAATATATCAACAGCAGAGTTTGCAGCGCAGGTGTCTAACAACGGGGCAATGGGCATAATTGCAACCGCTACTATGGAACCCGATATGGTAAGACAGCAAATAAGAACATGTAAAGAGCTTACAAAAAATCCATTTGGCGTAAATTTAATGCTTTTAAACCCACATATAGACGAAATAGCTGATTTAGTAATTGAAGAGGGTGTTAGATTTATTACAACAGGCGCCGGAAATCCCGGTAAGTACATGGAAAAATGGAAAGCAGCAGGGATTACAGTTTTTCCGGTGGTGCCAAACGCAACACTTGCAAAACGAATGGAAAAATCGGGTGCCGACGGAGTTATTGCCGAGGGAACAGAGAGCGGTGGACACGTTGGCGAAATGACAACTATGGCACTTATACCACAGGTGGTTAGTGCAGTTAACATACCGGTTGTTGCAGCAGGAGGCATAGCAAGCGGTAAACAAATGCTTGCAGCAGAAATACTTGGTGCAACAGGCGTGCAAATAGGAACATGCCTATTGGTAAGTGAAGAATGCCCAATACACGAGAACTACAAAAATGCTGTTATCCAAGCTAAAGACTCCGATACGGTTGTTACGGGAAGAAGTAGCGGTGCACCAGTTAGGGTTATTAAAAATCAAATGACAAGAGAGCACATAAAGCTTGAGAAATCGGGCGCAGATAAAATGGAACTTGAAAAATATACACTTGGAGCACTTAGAAGAGCTGTTTTTGACGGTGATACTAAGACTGGTTCAATTATGGCTGGGCAGGTTGCAGGTATGGCAGGCGAAATTAAACCTATAAGCCAAATACTTCAAAGTATGGTTGATGAATACATGAGTGAAAAGCAAAGGATTGCGAGCGAAACCATATAAGGTTTGACTACATAAATATTATAGCGAAAAAACTTGAAACTTATTGTTATAAAAGTTGTAGCAATTGATATACTGACATGTTTAACTTAATTATTTTTTTAAAATATGTTTGTTTTCCATTTATAAAAATTGTTTCCAATAACTAAAAAATAACCCAAAAAGGATAGTAAAATGAAATTAGCTTTTGTATATTCGGGGCAGGGTAGCCAAAAAGTGGGCATGGGTAAAGATTTGTACGAATACAGTGAAGTATTTAGTAGCGCATTTGATTTGTTAGACAATAAAAAAAGAGATATTGCATTTTACGGCCCACAAGAGGAACTGTCGAAAACAATTAACACACAGGGTATAATGACAGCCTTTAGCGTTGGTGTAACCGATATGCTAAAACAACATAGCATAACGCCGGTAGCCGCAATGGGGCTTAGCCTTGGCGAGTACTCGGCGCTTTATGCGGCAAATGTGTTTGAAAAACAACAAATAATTGACACTATAAACTTTAGGGCAAGCGAAATGACAAAAGCGGCAAATGGCATGCAATGTAAAATGGCCGCAATACTTATGCTGGACAATGAAAAAATTAGCGAGTGCTGTAAAACAGCACAGCAAAAGGGCATTGTAAGTATTGCAAATTACAATTGCCCGGGGCAAACGGTTATTTCGGGCCAAAAAGATGCAGTTGAGTATGCCGGCGAACTATGCAAACAAGCGGGTGCAAAAAGGTGTGTGTTTTTAGACACTGAGGGTGCTTTTCATACAGAAGTTATGCATAGTGCATATATTGCACTAAAAAGCAGATTTGAAAATGAGAATTTTACAATGCCTAAAATTCCTGTTATACTAAATAATATTGCGATGCCTGTGCAGGATATTGAACAGTTAAAACAAAATCTTGCCTTGCAAGTTAAAAGTAGTGTAAAATTTGAAGAGAGTATTAAATATTTAAAAAGTATTGAAATTGACACAGTTATAGAAATAGGCCAGGGAAAAACCTTAGCCGGATTTATTAAAAAAACTGTTGATGGCATTACTGTTTATAATATAGAGGACAAATCGAGTTTTGAGGAAACTGTGCAAAAAATAAAAAATGCATAATTAAAATGAATATTTAAGGTTATATATGTTTATAAAATTAAATAGTGAAAAATGGCATATATACAAACATTAATTTGTAAAAGCAATGCGTCATTTAACGAAAGGAATATATAAATTTATGATAGGCAAAACAGCAATTGTAACAGGTGGAGGCAAGGGTATTGGTAAAAGCATATGCCTTGCATTTGCAAAACAAGGTGTAAATTTGGTAATAAATTATTCCGGTAGCGAGCAGGCTGCACATGAAACAAAACTTGAGTGCGAACAGTTTGGAGTAAAGTGCATAACGGTTAGAGCGAACGTTTCAAAAAGCGAAGAGTGCCAAGAGCTTGTTAAACAAGCAATTGACAAATTTGAAACTATCGATATACTTGTAAATAATGCAGGAATTACAAAAGATAACCTTTTAATGCGCATGAGTGAAGATGAGTTTAACGATGTAATCGACGTAAATTTAAAAGGCACGTTTAACATGATGAAAAGCGTTAGCCGACAAATGATGAAACAAAGAAACGGTAGAATTATAAACATAGCAAGTGTTGTTGGGCTTATGGGAAACGCAGGGCAAGCTAACTACTGTGCAAGCAAAGCGGGTATAATTGGCCTTACAAAAACTTTTGCAAGAGAAATAGCCTCTCGAAACGTAACAGTTAATGCAATTGCACCCGGGTTTATAATGTCAGACATGACAAATAGCTTGCCCGATGATATTAAGCAGAAAATGCTAGATACAATACCACTTAAAAGCTTTGGTACAGGCGAAGATGTTGCACATACAGCTGTATTTTTGTCAAGTGAACAATCTAAGTACATAACAGGACAAACACTGTCGGTAGACGGCGGAATGACTATGAGATAGAGGAGATAACCATGAAAAAGCGAGTTGCCATAACGGGTATGGGTGCCGTAAGCCCAATAGGGAACACAGCGCAAGAAATGTTTGAAAATGCTAAAAACGGTGTTTGCGGTATAGATTTTTTAACGAGATTTAATACTGATAACAGCAAAGTAAAAATTGCAGCCGAAGTAAAAAATTTAGATATTGAAAAGTTTATTGATAAGAAAAATTTAAGAAAATACGCTAAATTTACACAGTATGCCCTTGTAGCAGCACAAGAGGCGGTAGAGCAGAGCGGAATAAATAAGGATAATACAAATTTTGATGAGTGCATAGTAAATATTGCAAGCGGTATAGGTGGGCTTGAAAATATTGAAATAGAACAAACAAAGGGGCTTGAAAAAGGTTTTGATAGAGTATCGCCGTTTTTTATACCAATGGGTATTTCTAACATGGCGGCGGGTGCAGTTGCTATTAAATATGGATTTAAGGGTATGTGCTCATGTGTTGTAACGGCCTGTGCGTCGGCTACAAACTCAATAGGTGACAGCTTTAGAGCTATAAGAGACGGATATGCAACAGTTGCAGTGTGCGGAGGTGCAGAGGCAAGTATTACACCGCTTGGCATGGGAGGCTTTACATCGCTTAAAGCGCTTACCGAGTGCAACGACCCTAAAAGGGCAAGCATACCGTTTGACAAACAGAGAAGCGGCTTTGTAATGGGTGAAGGCGCAGGCGTTATTGTTTTAGAGGATTATGAGCACGCAGTAAAGCGAGGCGCAAATATTTTGGGAGAAGTTGTTGGCTACGGCTCATCTTGTGATGCATACCACATGACAGCCCCGAGTGAGGACGGAAGTGGAGCTGCAATGGCAATGCAAATGGCGGTTAAAGATGCAGCAATTAAGCCCGAAGATATAGGATATATTAACGCACACGCAACAAGTACCCCCATGAACGACAGATGCGAAACAATGAGTATAAAGCTTGCCTTTGGGGATCATGCAAAAAATATATTAATATCCGGTACAAAATCTATGACAGGGCATTTGCTGGGCGCTGCAGGTGCAGTTGAGGGTATACTCACTTTGCAAAGCCTTAACGATGGCGTTGCACTGCCAACAATAGGGTATAAAGTGCCCGATGAAGAGTGCGATTTAAACGTAGTTACAAACAATAAAAAGCTAATGCAATGCAATTACGCAATGTCTACCTCGCTTGGTTTTGGTGGACACAACGCAGTGGTAATTTTTAAAAAAGCATAAAATATATAGCTTTGAAACTAGATATTAATAAATAAATTTTGGAGATAATAATGGAATTAAACATTACACAAATAATGGATATAATACCGCACAGATACCCTTTTTTGCTTGTTGATAAAATTACACAGCTACAGCCCGGAGAGCTTGCAGTGGGAGTGAAAAACACAACAGCGACAGAGTATTTTTACCAGGGACATTTCCCGGGATATCCCGTAATGCCGGGAGTGCTTATTATAGAGGCGCTGGCACAAGTGGGCGCAATAGCAATACTATCGTTAGAGGAATTTAAAGGCAAGAAAGTATTGTTTGGTGGCATAAAAAATGCAAGATTTAAGCAGCAGGTAACGCCGGGCGATGTTATTACACTTGAGTGCAAACTTACTAAAAGAAGAGGCCCCGTTGGATTTGGCCTTGCAAAAGCTACGGTAAATGGTAAAGTTGCCGCGCAGGGAGAACTTTCCTTCGCGGTTATAGATTAACAAATAGGATGTGGAGATAATTATGCTGGAAAAATATTTTTCGAGAGTGTACACAAAGTTTAAATTAAAATTTTATCAAACAGTATTTGCACAATTTGAACAGCGTGAGGCAAGCCTTAGCGTTGTTGAAACTTTTTGTGTAGAGGTAATATATGCTTTAGATAGGCCGACAGTTAAAGAATTTGCAGAGTTTGCGCAAATTTCATCGCCGAATGCAGCATATAAAGTAAATAGCCTAATAAAAAAAGGCTATATTAAAAAGGTGCAAAATAAAGAAGATAAAAGAGAGTTTTACCTTGAAGTGACCGAAAAATATTTAAATTATATTGGAATAACTTATGATTATATTGCACTTGTTATGCAAAGAATGCGCGATAGGTTTAGCGAGGAAGACGTTAAAAAACTTGAAGAAATAATGCATGTATTATCGGAAGAATTAATGCCTGAAGTACCATTGAAATTGGATTTGTAGCCTTTTGCTTTTAATATAAATTTGTGCGCCATAAATGCTTAATTAACACTATATTTTTTTGTAACACAATAAATTAAAACACTTAATTTTAACATTAAGTGTTTTTTTGTTAAAAAAGCTTATTAAATCGTGCAATTTATAAAAAAGTGTGTTAAAATTAAAAAAAAGAAAAAG
>CAYJLZ010000070.1:0-11487 GCA_964371265.1 uncultured Bacteroides sp.
CATCCGCTGCAAAAAGCGCTATGTTTATTTGCCCTAAAATGCTGCAAATAAACAAAAAACCAAGCATAACAATAAACGTTACACAAGATGCAAGGCCGTCTATTCCATCGGTTAAATTTACTGCATTTACAACGCCTATAATTAAAAAAAATGAAATTATATAATAAAAAATACCAAAATCAATTAAGCCTATAAGCGGCAGGTTTACAACAGTTGTAATTGTGCCGTTTATGTAAAGTGATGCCAAAAATGCTGCTGTAATTAAAATTTGAGCTATAATTTTATATATAGCAGTTAACCCCAAATTCCTTTTTTTCACAACTTTTATATAATCGTCTACAAAACCTATGCTGCCAAAGGCAATGCTTGTTAAAACAGCTATATAAAGTGTTACCATATTTTTGGAAAATAAACTGCCAATATACTCGCTAACACCTATTGTAAGCACAGCATATCCAAAAATTATACCCATTAAAATGCCTATGTAAAACATCAAACCACCCATGGTGGGTATTCCGTTTTTTGCGGCATGCCATTTTGGGCCTATGTCTTTTATTGTTTGTCCAAATTTTAATTTTCGCAACGCCGGCACTATTACAAAGCCCGACAAAGCTGTTATAAGCAGTGCGCTAAATCCTGCAATGAGTAGTGCATTTCTCGCATCTAACATTTTTTAAAGTCCTTTCTATTAAAACTTCTCGTAAAAATAATTTAATATATCTTCAAAAGCCATACCCCTACTTGCCTTCACAAGCACTATGTCATTTTGTTTGCATTTTTCACACATATGCTGTGCTACATCTTGTTTATTTTTAAAATGCATTGCACTTAAATTAAGCTCTTTTGCCCTATTATAGGCATATTCCATTTCCTTGCCGTATGTAATAAGTTCATCAATATTATTTTCTTTGCAAATATCCGCTATTTGGCTGTGTGCTTCTTTCGAAATATCGCCAAGCTCTAACATATCTCCCAAAACGGCAATTTTTTTACCACTTGCGGGGTATTCACCTAAAGTAGCTAAAGCTGCCGTTACGCTTTTTGGCCCTGCATTATAGCAATCCTCTATTACTGTTACGCCTTTGTGCTGAACTATATTTTGCCTATACTGCGCTGTTTTGTAGTTTGCAAGTGCCTTGGCAACCTTTTGCGCATTTAACCCAAGCCTTGTTGCCAATGTATATGCACTAAGTGCATTCATAACGTTGTGTTTGCCTACTGTTGGAATAAACGCGATTATAGTTCCGTATTCATCATCATCTATAACAAAAGTAGTTTCGTTTTTGCCTGTAACTATATTATTTGCCTTAACGTTTGCATTTTTATTTTCTATGCCAAAATACACAGCATTAACGTGCCTTGGTATGTCTTCTTTTTTTGGAAAATCATCGTCGGCGTTTAAAACAAGCGGCGAACCGTTTGGCATGCCCTCGCATACTTCCATTTTAGCTTTACTAATATTTTCCCTTGTTTTAAGTTGTTGTAAATGCATACTGCCAATGCATGTTATTATTGCACCCATAGGTTTAGCCGCAAGTGTAAGCTTGCTAATCTCACCAAGGCCCTGCATGCCCATTTCTATAACTGCGTATTGTGTGGTTTCGTCTATACACATAAGCGTGTTTGGCATACCAATTTCGTTGTTTTTATTTCCCTGTGTTTTTATTGTATTGCCAAACTGCGAAAAAACACTAAAGCAAAACTCTTTTGTTGTTGTTTTACCCACACTTCCCGTTACTGCAACCAACATCGGGTTAAATATTTTTCTGTAATTTTCACCTATTTGTATCATTGCATCAAGCGGGTCTTGCACTATAATAGTTTTTTCTTTGCTTACACCATTTATGCTGTGTTGAGCTAAAACCGCAAGTGCGCCTTGCTCTATGGCTTTTGCTGCGTAGTCGTGTCCATCTACCCTTTCACCTTTAATACATACAAATACAGTACCTTCTTTTGCAAGGCGAGAATCTGTCACCACTTCATTTATCAGTGGGTTCCCTTTTATTTCACCTATGTTTTTTAGTAATACATCGGCAAAAACAGCTATCATTTAAAATTTCTCCGTTCTATTTACAATTGTTTAAATATATTTAGTTTTAATATAGCTTATTACATTTTTGCAAATTTGCTTATGCCAATTTACCATTTTTAATAAGCCATTCTTTAACTATGCGATGTTCGTCTAAATATATTGTCACTCCGTCCACTACCTGATAATCCTCATGCCCTTTGCCGCATAAAATTAACACATCGTTTTTTTCAAGCAAAGACAGTGCTTTTTGCAATGCATCTCTACGCTCAACTTCTACAACATAAGGCTTACCGGAATTTTTCAGTGTGGGTTCAACGTCATTTATTATATCATAAGGATCTTCTTTTCGAGGATTATCTGATGTTAAAACCGTAAAATCGGCATATTTAACAACAGCCGATGCCATTTGAGGGCGTTTTTTGGCATCTCTTTCACCTGCACAGCCAAAAAGCACAAAAAATCGCCCGTCTACAAAAGGTGCTATACCTGATAAAACCTTTTCAATTGCATCTCCTGTGTGCGCAAAATCACAAAGCACAGTAAAATCGTTGTGGTATAAAACCTCAGCTCTTCCACGCACACCTTTGCTTGTTTTTAGCGATTCAACAACGCTTTTAATATTAACACCAAGTTGTATTGCCGCAGCTGATGCTAATAGTGCATTGCTAACCGAAAAATCTCCGGGCATCGGAAAATCGACTCTTTGAATATTTCCAATTTGAACCATTTCAAACTTAACACCCGCAGCGCTTAATTTAATATTGTGAGCAGTGTAGTCTGCATCATCATTTTGCGTTGAGATAGTTATCTTATTATTTACAACACATTCTCGCATAAGACGCAAACCATATTCATCATCGATATTAACAATCATACTGTTAACCTGATTAAACAGCATTTTTTTTGCCTCATAATAATTTTCAAAAGTGCCGTGGTAATCCAAATGATCTTGAGTTAAATTAGTAAACACGCCTACGTCAAATTGAATACCCCAAAGACGCATTTGATCAAGAGCTTGGCTACTTGCCTCCATAACAGCGTGGTTGCAGCCTGCCGCAACCATACGCGATAATAACGCATTTAAATCCCATGCCTCGGGAGTAGTGTATTTTGCCGGAATTTCCATTGTATCTATTTGAGTGTGAATTGTACCTATAAGACCAACCTTATTGCCCGCCTGTTCCAATATTTGTTTCAAAACAGTTGTAATGGTGCTTTTACCGTTTGTTCCTGTAACAGCCGTCATTTTCATTTTAGTTGCGGGCTTATCAAAAAAATTTGCACATAAAACAGCGTATGCTTTTCTTGCATTTTTTACTACAACTTCTTTTTCAAGCCCAAGCTTTCGCTCGGTTACTATACAAATCGCACCTTTGTTTAGTGCCTCTTTTGCATATTTATGGCCATCTGTTTTATGCCCTTTTGCACATATAAAAATTGTATTTTTTCCTACCCTACGCGAGTCTTGTGTAATAAAATCCACCTCGCCCTCGGGTAAATTACCTGTGTACTCAATGTTATAAAACAGCTTATCAAATGTCATATATTCACCTCTGTTGCACTTTTATGCAAAATTTATTTAACAAATAAAATATGCTTTAATCGGTTGCGGTAATATCGTAAAACATCACTTCCACAACAGTACCCATAACAACTTCTGTTCCCGCTGTATAATTTTGCGTCATTGCTTTTATATTAGCACTATCTTCTTCTACTCCTAAAACACTTAAGTTTAGGCCGCTTGCATTTAACGCCTCTTTTGCCTCGCTAACGCTTTTGTCGCTAACATCAGGTACAACAACACTTACGCCCTGCGCTCCCTCATCGGTGTATAGCACAACTACAGATTGCCTTGCAAGAGAAGAACCGGGTGCCGGGTACTGATAAGTAACAGTTCCTCCGGTTCCAACTTCCTTCGATGCAAATCCTCTTGCATTCAGTTGCCTGTTCGCGTCCAGCACAGTCATGCCAACCATATTTGGCACCGACGTTTCAACAGTTTCGAGCTCTTCTTCGGTATATTGGGGTTCAACTCCCATGTACGGAAGCACATCGGCCAATATAGTTCCCACAACAGGCCCACAAAGCACACCGCCAAACGAGTTAAACTTATCGTGGGGTTCATCTAGTATAATAATACATGCCACAAGCGGGTCGTTTGCGGGTGCAAACCCCCAAAAAGATGATATTCGAAGCGTATCGTCTTCGTTTCCCTCAATAACTGTTTGTTTTTGGCTTGTGCCCGATTTACCACCAATTCGGTAACCTGCAACATATGATGCAGTATTTTGCCCACTTGCAACGCTTTCTTCAAGCATAGCTGCAATTGTCTCACTTGTTTGTTCCGACACAACTTGCCTTTTCACACTCGGCTGTGAAATTTCAACTATATTGCCCTCACTGTCAATTATTTGTTTAACAACATATGGTTCCATTAAATAGCCGCCGTTAACTGCTGCGGCATTTGCCATCATCATTGCTATTGGCGTAACTTGACTCGACTGCCCAAAAGAAGAAGACGACAGTTCTGTTATGTTCATTTTATCAACTGTATAAACGTTACTTTGAGCCTCGTTTTGTAAGTCTATCCCGGTTTTATCATAAAACCCAAACGCCTCTAAGTAATCGCAAAAAATTTCTTTACCCATTTGCCAACTGAGTTGAATAAAATATGGGTTACACGAATTGTTAAGACCACCGTAAAAATCTAGTGTGCCGTGTCCCTCTGCATGTGCACAGCGCATACTTATAGAGCCAACAACATGTATGCTGCCCGTACATGAAAAACTTGTGTCCATTTTTGCAACATCAGCATCCAGCGCTGCTGAAGCAGTAATTACTTTAAATACCGAGCCGGGCTCGTAAATGTCTTGTACTGCTTTATTTCGCCACATTGTTTGCTGAGCTGTTTGCAAAGCGCTCGAGCGCTGTGCATCATCCTCTATTGCACGTATTTGTTCTGTCAATGCATCGTCGTACAAAGTATATGGGTTGTTTAAATCATAACCGGGTAAAGTTGCCATTGCAAGTATTTCGCCTGTTTTAACGTTCATAACTATGCCCGTTCCTCTGTTTGCAACGTTATGGTCAATTATGGCGTTCATTAGGTATTTTTCAAGAGTTTGTTGTATCACTTCATCTATAGTAAGCACAATACTACTTCCATTTTGTGCAGGGTACTCAGCCTTGTAGTCGCCCTCCATTTCGTATCCCCACGCGTTTTGCGCTGTTAAAATTCTTCCGGGTGTACCTGTAAGCTCTTCATTATAATATAGCTCAAGGCCGGTAAGCCCGTCGCCATCGGTATTTGTAAAGCCTATTACCGTACTTGCAAGCGACCCATATGGGTAATATCTTTTGCTGTCGGGTTCCATAATAATACCCCTAATAGGGTTTTCTTGCCCTGCCTGAGTTTCGTTGTATTCGCTAATCCAATTAATTATTTCATCAGCAACAGGTTTTTCAACCTGTTTTTTAATTATTTTATATTTTGATGTCACATCGTTTAAATCTTCCAGTACTTCCTCAATATCAAGCTGCAATAACTCGGCAAGCTTTGCAGCTACCATTGTTACGTCTGTTCCGGCTTGCACCATGCTTGCCGGCGATGCTACAACCGTCCATACCGTGCTACTGCGAGCAAGTTCTTTCATGTTAGTGTCGTACACCGAACCCCTGTGCGGCGATATTATTTCATCACTCAATTGCTGGTCTGTTGCCATTGCTTTATACACATCGTCTTGTATAAATTGATAATTTATTAAATTATATATAACAGCGCCAAATACAACAAGGCAAAATACAACTGCTGCAAAAATTGCTTTAAACTTCATATCTGTTGTAACAGGCGCTACTGATAAATTGCTGTTTTGTCGCTTGTTATTTTTTTGCATCTCTCTCTCCGTTCTAATCGGCATATTACATATATTATTAACAAGTATGTGCGTAAATTTTGTCGCTTAATGTCATATAAATCAAAAATATTAATTTTTTTATACATGCATCGTCTTTTTTAAAACTGTTTAATAAATATATATTTAATTTAACAAACAAATATCACCGCCGTATACATTATAACACATGTAAACAGCAGTGATAATACTTATTTTTGTTATTACGCAATATTTGTTGAACTGCCGTTAATATTCTTAAAAAATATTCCCGTAAGTTTGCTCCAAAAAGTTTGAGTATACATAATTTCGCTTTTTCCCTCTCGGTATATGTATGCTGTTTGAGCAGAGCTACGTTTTACAAGTCCCAGCTGAGTTAAAGCGTATTCTTCCACGCTGCTTAGGTTCGTTTTCATTTCAATTTCATTATTATAATATCCATATTCACTTTGCAATTCAACTAAAATATTCTCTTGTTTTGCAATTTCTCCGCTTAGCATTGTGCTAACGCTTTGCATGTACAGCACACTAACAACCAGTGTTAAAAACAAGGTGCTTACCATTATTATTTTAAAAATTCTTTTACTTTGCGCTCCTATTTGGCTTTGGCGCTTAGTAGATTTTGCTACATAAAGTTTTGGTAATTTTTCTTGTTCATTTACCGCAAAGTAGCTTAAATCATATGCATTTACGTTTTGCACAATATCCCCCACTTATGTTGCAGGGCATAGCACCCCACACATTATTTTATATTTTTTCAACAACTCGCAAGCAGGCACTTCGTGAACGCGGGTTGTTTTTTTGTTCCTCTTCACTCGCTTTTATAGGTTTTTTTGTTATTATTTTTGCTTTTGCTTTGTTTTCACAAACACAAACAGGAAATTCTTTTGGACAAATACATGCTGTTGCCCACTTAACAAACTGTTGCTTTACTATTCTGTCCTCTAACGAGTGAAAAGTAATTATGCAAAATCTTCCGTTTGGTTTTAGCATGTTAAATATGTTTTCTATTCCCTGTTTTAAAACATCAAGTTCTTCATTCACCGCAATACGCAATGCTTGAAATGTTTTTCTTGCAGGGTGTTTATCTTTTCGCCTCACATTTGCCGGTATTCCTGCATAAATACATTCAACAAGCTGTTTAGTTGTTTCAAGCGTTCTTTCTTGCCTTGCCTGTACAATTTTGCCCGCTATACTGTACGAATAATTCTCTTCACCGTAATTTCTCAATATGTCCGAAAGTTGCTCTCTGGTAAACGTATTAACAATATCTGCGGCACTTTGGCCGCTTTGGCTCATTCGCATATCAAGCGGTGCATCATCATGGTATGAAAAGCCTCTTTGCCTTTCATCCAACTGGTGAGAAGACACTCCTAAATCCAGTAACGCACCGTCTATTTCATAAATTCCAAGCTTATTTAGTTCTTCTTTCGCATATTTAAAATTATTTTGTATTATTTGTGCCGGCAACCCTGCAAGGCGCTGTGTTGCGGTAATTATAGCGCTTGGATCTTGGTCAAAAGCATATAACTTTCCGCCCTCTAATTGTTTTGCTATTTCTCGGCTATGCCCTGCACCACCCACTGTACCATCTACATAAATACCATTTTTATTAATATTTAACATATCAATACAACTTGTAAGCATTATAGGTACGTGCTTAAAATTCAACTCATTGTTCACCTATATGCCCCCTTTGTACAAGTTTATTAAGTTTGCAATAACACTAGATTTATTACAATTCCAATTCTTCAAGAACCTTTGCAAAATTTTCAGCAGTCATCAATTTACTGCGCTTGTTCCATAGCTGCGTGCTCCAAATTTCGGCGTGATCTCCAACGCCCAGTATTGTAACTTCTTTTTCAAGTTTTGCATATTCACGTAAATTTTGCGGCAATAAAATCCTTCCTTGTTTGTCGGGCTGCACCGGAGAGGCTGATGTAAAAAGATGCAACTGTGCATCTCTTGCCTTGCCAAACCCTTTTTCAAGCAAGCTTGCGGCCATTTTTTCCCATCTTTCTTGAGGAAATGCAACCAAGCTTTTATCCAACCAATATGCAACAGTAAATGTTTCTCCCATTTCTTCTCTAAATCTAGCAGGAAAGTTGAGCCTTCCCTTCTCGTCAATGGCATAGTTAAACTGCCCCATTAACATTTTGCTCACTCTCCCTTTTGCAGGTATTTTTACCCATTTTTTACCCACATTAAACCATTTATACCCACTATTACCCACTTGTTGCTATTAATTATATCAGAATATAAAAAAAAATCAATAGAAATTTAAAATAAATTTATTACAATTTACTTAAATTTGCATAAAAAAATTCCTTTTCCAAAGGGAAAAAGAATTTTAAATGTATTATTTTTTATTTCATCAATTAATCAAATCATTTATTTTTTATAAATTGCTTACATATACATTAATTGGGTGGTGAAAATAATGTTTAGATGCTATTCAAAATTTAAAACTCATATTTTGTTTTGCGTGCTAGCGCCAATATTTTTACTTTGCATTGCTACTGTTTTAATATTTGCATTAGCTAATTATCAAGTAACATCAAACAAAAGCGAGTCTATTACAAGTAATTTAACTTTGCAACCAAGTTTAGCTATGGCTTGGGGCTTGTCCTTCCAAAACGGCTCAAACATTCCTGTTCCAAATTTCTCTCAACAAGCTCTTACTCCATATAATACTTACTACTACGACGAAATAAATAACAACAACATATACCTAACGTTTGATTGCGGTTATGAAAACGGCAATACCGAATTAATTCTCGACACATTAAAATATCACAATGCAAAAGCATCTTTTTTTGTGGTAGGCACTTATATTGATGAAAACCCCGAGCTTGTTTCGCGAATGACAGATGAGGGACATGTAGTAGGTAGCCATTCATACAGCCACCCAAATATGTCGCAGTCGCAAAAAAGTGATTTTACACAGCAACTATTAGAACTTGAACAAACTTATACAGCGATAACAGGTAAACCACTTGATAAATTTTACAGGCCTCCCGAAGGCAAGTTTACAACTGAAAATTTATTATGGGCAAGCGAAATGTCGTACAAAACAACCCTTTGGAGCCTTGCATATACCGATTGGAAAGTTGACGAGCAACCATCGCCTGAATATGCTTTGAGCAAACTTTTGCCACGTATTCACGGGGGAGCAATTGTTTTATTGCATAACACAAGTAGCACAAATGCAATTATTTTAGATGAGCTTTTAACCCAGTGGAAAACCGAGGGTTACAGCTTTAAAAACCTTAACGAACTAGGGAGTGTAAAATGAAAAAATACATTTTTAAAATAAGAAAAAACGGTGTTTGGTACTTGCACATACATAGTAAGCCGCTTAGAGTTTTCGTTTTAAGCTTAATTTTGTGCTTTTTTACCATGATAATTTTAAATACTATAAGTTTATTTGTACCTCATAACAACAAGTTTGATAGCGAGCAGTTTATTAGAGCAAATAGCAATAATTATTCACTTCCTATTTCTACATATTACGAATTACAAACAAACCCACCTTATACTATTGCGCTTGACTCAGGCCACGGCGGAATGGATACAGGAGCAATTGGTATTATTACCGAAGTAGACGTGTGCGATACAACAACACAATATTTATATGATATGCTAAAACAAGATGCAAACTACAATCCTGTTTTAACGCATAATTTTGCCGAAGATTTATCTACGACTGACAGAGCACTTAACTCAGACAAAAACAAAGCATCGCTTTTATTAAGTATACATGCAAACTATGATGCATCATCTTCTCAATCGCATGGGTTTGAAGTATTTGCAACTCCGCCCGGGCGATATTACCATGAGCAATCATTGCTTTTTGCAACATACATTGCGCAAGGCATGGCAGATGCCGGACACAGGCTTAGGGGCGACAACGGTGTAAGATATGCCTATTATTCAAGCAGTGGTAACAGCAAAAAAATTGTTGAGAGCAGCGTTAAAGACATTCGCGAAAATAAAAGTTTCGGTATGCTTGAAAAGCCACTTTGCCCGGCGGTGCTGGTAGAACAGTGTTTTTTGTCTAATAGCAATGATACGCAAAACTGGGCAACGCCTGAGGGATGTTTAAAAGCTGCGCAAGTTTATTATACAGCAATATGTAAATATTTTAGCACCACACCAAGTTATTAACAGCAAAAACAAAAAACTATTGCGATAATTACATTTTTTTGTTATATTATTTATGTTAACTTACATATTAAATTATATTTTAACTATATTGTTTTTTGGAAAGGCGCATAATAAATGAACATTTACTATTTTACAAGAACAGGCAGAAGTGAAACAGTTGCAAAAGAAATTGCAAGTGCACACGGTGTGACGGCGCATAAAATTGAAGATAATGAAGATTGGACTGGCACTGCAAAATATATTAAGGCCGGGTATATGTCGGCTAAAAAAAAGATAATTAATATACAATATGAAGATATTAAGAACGATGACAGCATTGTACTTGTTTTTCCTATTTGGGCAGGCGGTTTTCCACCCGCTGTATTAACATTTATAAGCAAAGTTGGTAAAGAACGAATTATAGCGGTACCAACTTCTTTTGTAAGTAAGTTAAAAGACAGAGATGGATTTATAAACGTATACGATTTAATAGGCAAAGAAATTAGCACACCTACAGAATTACTTGCAAAATAAGTAATACAGTAAAATTATTTATTATTATAAAAGTAAAGGATTTTAAATTTGAAAAACGACAGAATATTATTTCTTGTTCAGCTATCTTTATTAGTTGCAATAACAGTTGTAGTTGCTGCAACACCGCTAGGGTATATAACTTTCGGCCCACTTAGTTTTACAATTATGGTACTTCCTGTGGCAGTTGGTGCAATATTGCTCGGCACACCAGGCGGAATAATTCTTGGTTTAGCATTTGGAATTACAAGTTTTATAAAAGCACCTACCGAGGCCCTTGGCATACTGTTATTGTCTTACAGCTTGCCTTTAACTATTGCCATATGCATAATACCACGAATAGCAGTAGGCATAGTTGCATCCTTTGGAGGAAAAATAGCGAAAATCACAAACAAAAAAATTCGACCTCTTATATTTGTTATATTCGGTTTTTTAGCCAGCGCTACAAATACAGTGCTTTTTGTTACCAGCATAGATTTATTTTGCGGTGAACTTATAAAAAATGAATTTGGTGCAACGCTGTGGTCGCTAGCACTTGTGGGCGGAATAATTGAATCGTTTGTAAATGCGTTTTTAGTAGGTGTTACAGCCACACCTCTATACGGCAAAATAGGTAAAAGATAATAACCGTTTAAATCAATTCAACTTTTAGCTCTGCTGTATTGTGCAATGGCTTCCTACTTATCTGACAAATACGGCAGTGGTTAAAAATTTTGTTGATTTAGTGTATTATTTTTGAAAAACGCTAATATTTTTGTGTCGCTGACTACTATTTGACGTTAATTGTGGTAGTCAGTGGTGGTAAGTGGTCAGTGTGGGTTTACAGTTTTCTTTGCGTAGCTTGTGGGGTTGTTTATTATGATGTAGCGTTGGTTTTGTAATTTGGGC